>CAZNSK010000061.1:0-35210 GCA_964575505.1 uncultured Phaeodactylibacter sp. | reverse complement strand
ACCTCTTCCCATTCCGAACAGAGCAGTTAAGCTCCCTAGCGCCGATGGTACTACGTAAGTGGGAGAGTAGGCCGCTGCCAGCTCAATCTAAACCGTCAGCCCCGTTGCACATCACCGCAGCGGGGCTTTCGGCGTTTATAGGCACCCGCTATGACAAACGGGCAGCCCGGATTAATTGCCGGGCTGCCCGTTTTGTGGTTAAGGGTAATCTTGGCACACAAGGCATGGCTTTCTTATAAGCGCACCCGCTACATTTCGAAAACGTACTGTACTTCCTCAAACGCAGATTGGTAACGCGTAGCTACCCGCCTCTGCCCATTGGTCCTAAAACCGCATTTTTCGTAGAACCGCCGGCTACCTTCGTTTGCTGCCATTGTCCACGGCAACACCCTGACAGAGGGGCTTTCTTCCTGAAGCAAAGCCAAGACATGCTGCATTAACTGAAAACCTATACCCCTGTTCCAATAGGCGGGGTGTACATAAATGCCATAAATTTCGAAATTTGCCTGAGCGGTACCCGCTCTGGGCGGGCCGTACGAAATAAACCCCGCAGCTTGATTATTACCGTCCACCCATACATAATTCCGGCGGAGGGGATTGGTGAGCATAGCCTTCCAGTTGCTTTCAAATGCCGCAACCTTCAGCTCTGATAACAAGGCTTCGCCCAAAATCTCCCGGTATGTCTCTCGCCAGGCCAGCAGTTGAACTTCGGCAACATCGGAAATATGCTCTGGCTGCAGTTCGACAATCATGCCGCTCATTTGATTTAAGCTCAGGCAGGGTGAGGTGCGCAAACAGGTGTCACTCCCCGTAAAACTTCATCCCATCCCTGGCCATTTTCCGCAATAGCGGGCTGCACCGGTATCGGTCCTCCAGGTATTCCTGGTGCAACCGGTCCATCGTTTCCACGCAGTGGTGGATCCCTTTCTCATCTGCCCACCTTAGCAACCCTTTCGGATAATTCACGCCCTTCGTCATAGCGAGGTCAATGTCGTCTCTGGAAGCAATATTCAGGTAAAGCGCATCCGCCGCTTCATTGATGAGCATGACCACGACACGCCAGACGATCTGCTCGCCGAGCTCCTTGTCCTTATTGGGCTCTGGGTTCTTAGCCCCATCCCGGTAATCGTAGTAGCCCCTTCCAGACTTCCGCCCTAAATAGCCTGCTTCAGACAACCGCTTTTGCGTAAACGCCGGTTTGTACCGCGGGTCGTAGAAGAAAGATTTGAAGACCGTCTCCGTAACCGTGTAATTTACGTCATTACCAATATAGTCCATTAGCGTGAAAGGGCCCATCCTAAACTTCCCGATCGCTGTCATCGCCCAATCAATGGTGGCTACACCAGCCAGGCCTTCCTCCAGGATCCGCAAGGCTTCCCCGTAAAAGGGGCGGGCTACGCGGTTGACAATGAACCCTGGGGTATCTTTAGCCATTACCGTAGTTTTGCCCCAGCTTTCAATGAGCTCGCAAGCCCTTTGACAGACGGCTTCCTCTGTCTGTATCGCTGGAATGACCTCCACCAGCTTCATCAGCGGGGCAGGATTGAAAAAGTGGATGCCCAGGACCCGGCTCGGGTCTTTGCAAACAGCAGCAATAGCGGCAATCGAAAGAGAAGAAGTATTGGTCGCGATGATGCAGTCTGAAGCAACCATTAGCTCCAGCTGTTCAAAAACATTGCGTTTCACTTCCAAGTCCTCGACGATAGCCTCAATGATGATGCCCGGATCCTTGAAATCATAAAGACTGTCTACATACTGTATACGGTCTTGAATGACCCGTGCTTCGGTCTCCGTGACCCGCTCTTTTTCGATGAGGCGTGCCATTATTTTTGCGAGTTTATCCTTCGAGCGCTTCAGGGCAGCGGGGTTGTTATCGTATAAGTACACCATATGCCCGGCAGTCGCTGCCACCTGAGCGATACCGCTGCCCATAGCTCCACTGCCGATGACTCCTACATTTATCATGGTATTGTTTTGGTTCTGTTCCTGCGGAAGGTACATAAAAACCGGATATTTGATCATACGCTCAAGCTTAATTTAAGTGCTCGGCCCTCAAGGATCAAGTATTCACGGCTTGATCTGGTAAAGCGCTGTAAAACAGATGGTTACCTTTTTATTTTTCGTTTACAAACGTTTACAATCGAATACAAACGGAAGTAACCATTTATTTATCGGCTAGCTCTTGCGCATCCCCCCAAATTTGTGGTGTCAGTTGTCAACAACGTATTTCATCATCAAAACCAAATCAGTCATGAACAACTTGCGCAACCACGTACAATTGATCGGCAACCTCGGAAAAGACATAGACTACAAGCGGCTCGGAGAAGGGAAGTCGATCGCCCGGGCCACACTAGCGACCCGGGAAGTCTTCCGCAACAAGCAAGGCGAAAAGGTAGTTGATGTGCAGTGGCACAACCTGGTAGGCTGGGACAGCATTGCAGAGATCATGCAAGTGCTCCTCAAAAAAGGCAAACAGGTCGCTATACAAGGTAAATTGGCCCACCGTTCCTTCGAAGGAAAAGACGGTAAGAAGCGCCATATCACAGAAGTGATCGTCAGCGAATTCATGCCGATCAGTTAAAAGCAAAAACGTACGCGATTGGGCAGAATGCCTATGGGCTTATCCAAGCGTTCCTCTGTAATCTCAACTTTTAAATCATTTTTTAATCATTAGCTGCTGTACACCGCTACAGCAGATGGAGCACCCTGCGTGCTCAACAAAACCTCAAAATCATGAATGGAATCCGAAACAGCGTTACCCTAATTGGATTTTTAGGCAAAGACGCAGAAGTCATCAACACCCCTACTGGAAAAACACTGGTCAATGTATCTCTGGCCACCAACGACAGCTACCGCAACAAGGAAGGCGAGCGGATCAGCACCACAGAATGGCACCGTTGCATCGCCTGGGGCAAGCTGGCCGAGATTATGGGCAACTTGTGCAAAAAAGGTAAAGAAGTGGCGGTGCGCGGCAAGCTCACTTACCGCAGTTATCAGGATAAGAACGGCAACCCTCGTTCTTTACCGCAGATTGTGGTGCAGGAATTCATCCTGCTTGAACGGAAGCCTAAGGCGCAAGCCGCTGCTTAAAATGCTTCATTGACCCCAATTAAACCAAATACTAAGGGGGTTAGCCTAATATGGGCAAACCGCCTGGGTGCTTGCTGACAGGAGTACAGGCCGCCCGGCAAAAAATCTTGGGGGCTGCCGGGAAGCGCTGTATGGCGCGTGCGAGGCTTGGGGGTTACCCCCTTGCGGGCGGGCCCAATAAAGCCTCCGCGCGCCGCCTCCTGCAGCACATCCACAAATTTCAAACCCAACCCACTTGCAGCCCAATAGAGAGCGCGTAATTCATGGGTGTAGCAAGTTGGGTTTACGCAGTAGGCCCCTGCTGGTGCAACGGCACTTCAGCAGCGGGCCTACGGCTTTGTCAAAATAGTGAAGAGGAAGCCTTACTGGCATTTTGCAGAAAGCGAAATTCCGCTAACTTCGCGGGATGGATTGTTGTGCAGAACCTAATTGCTGTAAATAATGCCCTGCCTATGAAGTTCACCGAAGTTCAGACCGCCGGAGACTGGAAAGCTTTCCACGCTGTCCCTCATATTGTCTATAAGAATGATCCGAATTGGATTGCCCCTTTGCAGGGAGATGTGGAGGCTGTTTTTGACCCCAAGATCAACGATACCTTCCAAAAGGGGGAAGCAGCCTGCTGGGTTTTGCGGGGCGGCGACGGCCAATTGGTGGGGCGGGTAGCTGCCTTCATAGACCATGGCCGCAATGAAACGCAGGAGCACCCCATCGGCGGAATGGGCTTCTTTGAGTGCATCGAAGACGAAGAATATGCCTTCGCCCTATTCGAAAAAGCGGAAGCGTGGGTCAAGCACAGAGGGGCCGAAGTGTTGGATGGGCCCGTCAATTTCGGAGAGCGGGAAAAGTTTTGGGGGCTGCTCGTCAAAGGTTTCTACCCACCATTATTCCAGGAAAACTACCAGCCACCGTACTACCGGCCTTTTTTCGAAAAGTGGGGGTTTGTCCCCTTTGAACAGATACTGACCTTCCGGGGCACGTCCAACGAAATACCGGTGCGTCGCTTGAAAAACGTCGTAGAACGCCTAAAGCGGCGCTACGATATCGTCACAAAAAATCTCGACTACGCAGCGCTTCCGAAGTATACCCGGGATTTTTGCGAAATCTACAACGCCGCTTTCAGCAAATATGGCCATTTTAAGCCCCTGCAGCCCGCTCAGGTCGAGAAAATCCTCCTCGAAGCCAAACCAGTCGCCGATACCCGGACCCTTGCCATCACCTACTTCGGCGGCCAACCTGCCGCCTTCTGTGCCATACTGCCAGACATCAACGAGCTGCTCCGCTTTGCAAAGGGTAAGCTTACCTGGTGGAAAATTCCGGTATTGCTACTAAAAAAGGCGATGAAAAAACAATTCATCGCCAAGGGTATTGGTTTCGGTATCCACCCTGATTTTCAGCACAAAGGGGTCTACGCAGTGATTATTGAGCACTTGGCCAACCCCCAAAATATGAAGCGTTACCCTGTAATGTACCTCACTACAGTGCGGGCGCATAACCACGATGCGGTAAGCGTCTATGACAAGCTCCACGTTAAGGTGGACCGTATCCATATTGCTTACCGCAAACCGCTGAAACCGGGCATTACTATTGAGCCCTTTGAATTTACAGAGCCGTATTAATCAAGTATCGTTTTAATTTCATCACCGATATCCAGCACCTCATTATCCTGAGCCCGCTCCAGGATACTGGCCGCAATGGCTGAACGGTAGCCTCCGGCACAGTGGACGGCGATTGGCTTGCCATTTCCAACCTTTCCCGCTCTTTCGAGAAGCTGGTCGAGAGGAACATTAAGGCTGCCTTCGAAAGCTGGTGCTTCCTGGTGCTCCTGTGGCGTCCGCACATCCACGATCGTATAATTTTGCGGATTGGCTTTCACCTGGTCCAATTCGGCAAACCGGAGATTACTTTGTGATACAGCCGCTTCGGGAAGGGTAATCATCCCTTTGATAAATTGCTCATAGCTGATCTTGGCTGCCTTTGCTGCCAATTCTTTGGCTTTCTGGATATCGGCTGCAGCAATGTAGTAGTCGGTACCTGGGTCGATGAGGGTACCCAGCCAGGTTTCAAATTTTCCTCCATCCGGGATGTTGATGCTGTTGGGCAGATGCCCTTGCTTGTACGCTTCAGAAGGGCGAGTATCGATAACTACAATTTGTGTATCCCGGTTTTCTGTACCCTCGAACCGGGGGATTTTCTCCAGGCTGCTGCGGTAGGGGGATACGCCGCGCCGGTTCTCTTCCACACAAAACGGAAAATACTTGGGCACATTCGGCTGACCTGACAGCAGCTCACTGACAAAAGCAGTCTTATCTGATTCTGAAAATGCCCAGTTGCTCTCCCGCTGGGCACCGATGGTGCTCACCGTTTCGTCGCTCATGTTCTTACCACAGAGTGATCCCGCACCATGCGCCGGATAAACGATGACGGAGTTGGGCAGCGGCTTGAAGACCTCCTGCATGGTTTCGTACATCTTACCCGCAAGTTCGGACCGCGTCAGGTTGAAGTTGCCAGCGTTTTCGCGGAGGTCTGGCCGACCCACATCGCCAATAAACAGGCTATCACCGGTGAATACTGCGTGCGGGTGCCCGGCGGCGTCGTGCAATAGGTAAGCGTGATGATCGGGCGAATGCCCAGGGGTATGCAAGGCTTTGATCCGCAAACCACCGATCTCAACTTCTTCCCCGTCCTTTAACGCTATGTGGGGGTACGCCACACCCATGTCGGGGTGTACATACACGGTAGTGCCAAAGGAATTGTGAAATTCAAGGTGAGAGCTTGCAAAATCAGCATGCGGGTGGGTTTCGAATACAGCTTTGATATCAGCGCCGCACGCTTTTGCAAAAGCAATATAGGGTTGGGGGTCACGGCCTGGGTCAATCAGTGCCATCACTCCGTCATGCTCGATAGCATAAGAGGCATGAGCCAGCCCCTCGTCGTAAAATTGATGAATACGCATGTAGTGAACATTTTGTGATTACCGTCTGGATATCAGATCGGATTTGCTTTAAAAACAGGGTAATATGAAGAGATGTTCATGTGTGAGCAGATGAGAATGGGCCGCCGATCTTCTTTTTACTGGTGCCAGAGCAAGCCCGGGCAACCTTGTTGGCTTGTCCCTCCAGTCCGGGCAATAAAAAATGGCAGAATTACGGTAAGGCTGCGAAAAAACGATATTTTTACAAGGCATTTATTAACCCCGTAATCCTAGATTATGAAACTTAGACTTTTTTTATGCTCAATGATCGCCGTCGCCTTGATCTCCCCAGCCTGCAACGAGGACGATGATCCCACGCTGCAAGAACGGCTGGTGGGAGAGTGGGATGTGTACTCCTACACGGAAGACGGGACGGAGCTTGTCAATTTCATTGTTCAAGCATTCACTGTTCGCCTCGATGAATACGAAGGCGGTGAAGGGGATTTCCGCTTCTCTGTCACGTATTCGGATGGCAGCACTGAAATTGTCAACGGCTTTTATACCGTCAATGAAGAAAATGAAACCATACGTTTCGAAAGCTCTTCGGGCGATGTGACCCGTTTCGATATTGACCTGGAAAATGAAAACCGGGTCACTTTCTCCGGCAACATCAATGGCATCAGCACAATCATCCGAGCCGACCGGCAGTAACCCGTAGTGCCTTTACCGTATCACTGAGCGTAAGCCCTCGCCAGCATTTGGCTGGCGAGGGCTTTCATGTGATTCCTTAGGCCGGTAAAAAAGCTGGCTTCTACCGCTGAATAGCCAGCTGCTTGGTGCGGCTTCCTTTAGCGGTGCTGAGCCTCAGGTAGTGTAGCTCCTATCGAAAGGCTGTTATCGGAAGGGTTGTCAAAGTTGTTCCAATCTGATTCTACTCCATTCTTCACCTTAAACAAATAGAATGGCTCAACCTTGCCCGCAAGATTGGGCTGGTAACATAACTGAGTAATGACTTTTGTGGCATAAAACCCACCGGTCCGGTTTCTTCAGGTCCTGTACTGATTACCCAACCGGTAATTACCGAAAGGCCAGCCATTAGCGCCTAATCGCTCCCATGGTTTTGGCGTAACGTTGCTCCGTTAGCTCGAAAGGTAGAATGGCTTTGTTATTGGTTGGCGTAAAAAAGAAACAGCCAAGATAGCCTTTTCAAAAGGCCACGCCTGTTAGTTCCGGTTGCGGATATCCTCCAGGTATTTTTCCAGCTCGATTTCATCGTATATCAGCACTTCCCGGGCTTTGCTGCCCTCGCTCGGCCCTACAATACCCAGCGCCTCCAATTGGTCCATGATCCGGCCGGCCCGGTTATAGCCCAGCTTCAGCCGCCGCTGTATCATGGAGGTAGAGCCGTGCTGATTTTGCACAATCAACCTCGCGGCATCCTCAAACATCTCATCCAGATCAGCGTAGGTCAGCCCGGAAGAGCCCTCGATTTCCTCGTCGTCCCCGTGGAATTCCGGCAGGTAGTGGGGCTCGGGGTAGCCCTGCTGTTCCGCAATAAAATCAATAACCTGCTCCACCTCCGGCGTATCCACAAAAGCGCCCTGCAGGCGGACCATTTCCCCGCCTACGGACAGCAGCATGTCACCCTGCCCGATCAGCTGATCGGCACCACCGGCATCGAGGATCGTTCGGGAGTCGACCTTGGAAGAGACCTTGTAGGCAATCCTTGCCGGGAAGTTCGCCTTAATCACACCGGTAATAATATTCACCGATGGGCGCTGTGTGGCAATAATCAGGTGGATACCTACCGCCCGGGCAAGCTGTGCCAAACGGCCAATGGGCAGCTCCACCTCCTTGCCCGCCGTCATGATCATGTCCGCAAATTCGTCAATGACCAACACAATAAACGGCATGAAACGGTGCCCTTTATTTGGATTTAGCCGCCGCTGAACAAACTTCTCATTGTATTCCCTGATATTACGCGCCGCCGCCTTTTTGAGCAGGTTGTACCGCTGGTCCATTTCGATGGTCATGGAGTTCAGCGTGTGCACCACCCGGTTCGTCTCCGTCGTAATCGGCTCCTCCTGATTCGGCAGGAACGATAGAAAGTGGTGCTCCAGCTTGCTGTAGGGGAACAGTTCCACCTTCTTCGGGTCAATCAGTACCAGTTTGACCTGAGAGGGGTGCTTTTTGTAAAGCAAAGACATCAGAATGGCATTCACCCCCACCGACTTACCCTGCCCCGTTGCACCCGCTACCAGCAAGTGGGGCATCTTCGCCAGGTCCACCACAAATACCTCGTTGGAAATGGTCTTGCCCAGGGCGATCGGCAGGTCCATCTTCGCCCGCCTGAATTTATCGGAGATCAGCACTTCCCGCATGGAAACGATCTGCTTCTTGCGGTTGGGCACTTCTATGCCAATGGTGCCTCTTCCGGGGATGGGCGCGATAATGCGGATACCCAGAGCCGCGAGGCTGAGGGCAATGTCATCTTCGAGATTTTTGATTTTGGAAATCCGGACCCCCGGGGCAGGCACAATCTCGTACAATGTAATCGTTGGCCCGATGGTGGCCCGTATCTTCGTAATCTCGATCTTGTAATTCAGCAGCGTCTCGATGATCTGCTCCTTATTAGACTCCAGTTCCGAGCGGTCAATTTCCACCCGCTGGTTGGAATAGTCCTTGAGCAGGCTGGTGACCGGGTACTCGTAGCTGGACAGCTCGAGCGTAGGGTCATAGGGCTCGCTGTGGTCCTGGTTTTCCTGAGTGACGGAAAGCGGCGGCTTATTGGAATCGCTGGAAGCTGCCGCCGCCGGGTCCTTAATCTCGAGCTCGCTGTTTTCCGCGGTAAGGGATTCCGGTTTGCTTGCCGAGACCTCCTCCACCACTTCAAAGCTTAGATCTTTTTGATGAGGCGTGGGCGGCGTCTTCGGCTCCGGTGCCTTAGAGGGCGGCGCAATAGGCGCTGTATTGCCGGGCTGTAAGGCTTCGGGCTTAGGGCGGGGGGAAGCTGAGGTATCGGTAGCTGCTTTTTTGTTGGGCAAGCGGCCGCTAAACCAGTCGTTAAGATACTGCTGTGTATCTTTGACGGCGCCCTGAGGTGTGATTTCATTGAAATTAGGGTTCACATTCCACACCACGACGCCGATCAGCAGGAATAGCAGCAGGATGATCATGCCCGCTGTGCCTACAAAGCTGATAAGCCAGGCGCTTACGGCTTCGCCAAATGTGCCGCCCCAGGGAAAGGCGGCATCTCCCGCTACAAATTCCAGGAATACACTGAAGATGATCATCAGCAGGATCCATAGCCGGAATTTGGGCCAGTAGGCCTGCAGGTGCTGCCGGCGCACTAAGCCCTGGCCGCTCACCATCAGTATAGCTACAATGACAAAAGAGGGCAGCCCAAAGCCCCAGTAGAAAAACATGTTAGACACAATCGCCCCTAGCCGGCCGAGCCAATTGGCCATTTCCATATCGTTCCTCAGCAAAAGCTTCCAGGAGAACCGTAGCACCCGGTCCTGGTCCAACTGCCAGGTGAATAGGTAAGAGGTGAAGGCAATTACAAAATAAAGCCCGAGAAAGAGCAACAGTATCCCGGCAAGTTTTGGGATCCGCTCATCGTTTATCCCCAACTTCAAGCTGAGTTGCCCTTTCTTCTTTTTGCTCTTTTTTTTTGCCGCCATGCGCTTTCTTCTTTCTAATCCCTCCCATCCGGCAGTCGCCGCTCTGCAAAGAGCATGCATCTTGGCCTTGGGGTGGTAATTGCCTCGCAAAAATAGGCATTAATCGTGGCAATTATAACGATTCTGTTTGATTGTTCCGGTATGTTTATCAACAATTTGTTGAGACGGGCAGCGCTGCCATTAGAAACGATGCCCGATGGACAGGAAGAGTTTCAAATCTTTGGAGGTATTCACATTCCCAGCAAAGGGGTACATTAGGGTGAGTTTAACCGGTCCAATGAGGGTGTTCAGGCCACCGGTTAGGCCAAGCCCCAGGATAAACTGGTCCAGCTCAAGTTCTGCCTCTTCCGCACTCTGGGGGGCGGCAAAAAAACCGGCGTTGGCATCCAGGGCGTAAAACATGTTATGCCGGAAAAAGTGCTGATAGCCAATGCCGCCTCCCAGTGCTGCCTGAGCCACCAGGTGGTTTGTGCTCAAGCCGTAGAAAGGTATCGACCGCCGGGTCAGGGCTTCGGGGGCGCCAACGAGGAAAAAGTCGCCAAACGTATTGTCCGGGTTTGTCACCAGCCCAAAAAAAGCGGATAATTTCAGGGAACCGCGCTGGGAGGTCGGCACATAGCTTTGAGAACGGAAGCTGAATTTCATGTAGGGGCGGATGGAGAAGAGCGAATCCCGGTTGAGCCCGGCATCTGAGTTCACTCCATCTACCTCAAACCGCTGATTGCTGAGCCCCTTAAGCTCTGCTGACAGACGTGTGCCGGAGGTCGGGAAAATATTGCGGTTGAGGCTGTTCAGCTCCAAAAAGGTGTAGAGGTTGTAATTGGTATAGTTCAGGCGCTCAAAAAGGTTGCCCGCGCCCACCCGAGGGTTGAAAAACAAATTTTCCTGCTGAACGCCCAGCCCCAGCCCCAGATTGGGGTTGAGCCGCCGCTGCAGCTTAAAGTCGACCAGGCCTTCAACCAGGCTGTATTCTTCATCCTGCGTGCCGTTCTCAAAAACCGGAATCTTGTCTCTTGTCAGCGCCAGCTCCGTGATCCAGGCGTACTGCTGCTGATCGTCCAGGTACTTAAGGTAGTTAAGGTGGAACCGGTAGTTTTCGTTGATCACGCTGTTGAGCATCAGCCGGGACGCGGGTAGGAGGGCATTGCGGCTTGTGATATTAAACCGGAAGCCTGCGTTGCTGTAATTGTCGAAGTTGACGGCTGTTTTAATCAGGTTGGGGGAGCGCTCGATGCAATTCAGTTGGAGCTGGACCTGCGGCCCCTCGCCCCTGATCTGGTAAGTGACCTTCTTGAACTTGTTGGTGCCCATCAACCGGTTGATCCCGTTCTCAATATCCTGGGGCGTATAACTGCGGCCCGTTTCCAGCCCGCTCCGGCCGCGGATCTCTGATTCGGTGTACCGTATGTTGCCCACGATGGCAATCTTGTCAATACAAAAGGAATCCGGCATTTCGAGCTGAGGGGCGGGGGCTTTCCGGCCGAAAGCGTTGAGGCTATCCCGCAGCTGTTTTAACTGGGGCAAAACCGCCCGGGCGGCTTGTTCCCCCTTGAGCATAATAGAATCTGCCTTTTGGAAGTCCTGGGCCCCGTATTGAGTCAAATCGGGCTCAATGTACAGATCCACTAGCGGCATCTGCGCTTCAGCATCCTGTACGCTGAGCAGGAAGCCCGATTGCATGAGGATTTTGGAGAAATTTTTGAGTTTGTCGGCATCGGCTTTTACGTAGCCAGTATAGACACCAATAATAATGTCGGCGTCCCAGGCTTTGGCCTCCTCGACGGGGAAGTTGCGGATAAGCCCTCCGTCAATCAGCAGCTGCTCAGACCGCTCCACGGGAGTGAACAGGGTAGGGATGGCCATACTGGCGCGCATGGCTTTGGACAGCTGCCCGGTATCGAGTACTACAGGCTCTCCCTGCACAATATCGGCCGCTACGCAACGGAAGGGTATGGGGAAATTCCTGAACTCCGGAATTTTGTAGGCTGGCAACGTCAAATAGGCTAGCAGGTTATCGACTTGTTGCCCGTAAATCAGCCCGGAGGGCGGCACAAAACGCCCATCCTTATACCCGATCTCAAAAAGCTGGTTTTCGAAGTACGCTTTTTCTTCCAGAATGACATTGCGCAAGCCCACCCGGTCGCTAAGCACCCGGTCCCAGTTTTGGCGGAGCAAAAGGGCTTCGAGCGAATCTGCGCGGTACCCAATAGCGTAGAGCCCACCAATCAGGCTGCCCATGCTCGTGCCCGTGATGATATCTGGTTCCAGCCCGGCTTCTTCCAGCACTTTGAGCACCCCTACGTGGGCCATGCCTTTGGCAGCGCCCCCGCTAAGCACGAGCCCTACTTTAGGGCGTGGCCTGCCATGCTGAGCGTGCAGTTGGGAGACGCTCAGCGCAGCCGCCAGCAAAATGAGTAACAGGCTATAAAGGATGGTGCCCCGGCCACAGGGCACGCTGGGGATGGTCTTCATGGTTTAGTCGGGTTGAATATTGCTGCAAAAGTACAGGCTTTATCCGTCCCGTTCCAGTGGGTTGGCCGATTGAAAGCGCCTATCTGCCGATTCGTCCCCTTTTTGTCACCGGGTCAGCAGCACTTTGCCAGACTGCCGGTTCCCCTGCTGATCAATAAGCTGGTACAGGTATAGGCCGGCGGGCAGGGCCGCTGCTTCAACCCGGGCGGGGCTTCCGGCTATCGGTTGTTGGAGCACGAGCGCTCCGGTAGCGGTAAATAATTGTATGCTGCTCCCCGATTGTGCTTCGGGCCAGTCCACAAAGAAATTACCGGTAGCCGGGTTGGGAAAAACAGTAGCCGGGCGCTGCAATGGGGCCGGGGCCGTACTCGTCGGGGCAAGCCCGGCTGTATCCAAAGTATACATGACCCCCAGTACCATCATCTCATCATCAGAAGTGGGCCCGAAGATGACCGGTTCCGGCCCGTCGTTGAGCCAACTGGCTTCTTGTATAATACCGCCTGCTGCGTCCATCCGGATCGGGCGCAGCGGCTCAAAGTAACGCGTGGGAATGTGCTGGTAGTCGAAAAATGGCGCAATGCAGCCAGGCTCGCCGTTCGGGCAGGCACCATCGTAAATGATCTCCCCCCGGTCGCCATCCGCTTGCCGCTTGTATACCTTATAGCTGGTCCCGTATTGATGCGTGTGGCCAACCATTCCCCACAGGAATAAGTGCTCGTATGGCGTTACGACCGGCTCCGAATAGGTAATGGGGTTGCCATCATTAGGGATATAGATCGAGAGATTCGGAATGATATCCGTATGCATCTCCTGCGCTGCTACACCCGTAGGCTGGGTATAAACATTCAGGTAGACTTCAGCCTGGTAGATGGCGGTTGCCGAATAATTGATGTAGTGCGCGTTTAAGTCCAAAACAATGTCATCCTTCCAAAATAAGGCGGTGTTCTCCGGCAGCCGCAGGTCCGTGGGTTCCTGCACTGCCGCCACCAGCTGCACGTCGGCGTGGAAGGGCTCGGGCCGCAAGCCGTGCGGCAGGTTGTTGCCATTCGTTTCCCCAAATTTGTAGAGGATGAAGTGATGGGAAAAAGTACCGATCTTGATGTCCAGGCGCGCCACCTCCATATCTTCTGGCAACTGTAGTTCCAGCTTTTGGAAAAACTCGGTCTCTCCGCCGGGCTCCAGGAAAAAGGGCCCCATATGAATCTGGAAGCCTTCATCGGCTGCCGGGGCCGGCGGCGGGCCATCCGGGAAGCTCCGTTGGGCGTTGCCGAGGTAGAAATTGGAAAGCAAAAGGGAATCTACTACCTCTGTCTGCAGGGGCGCCCCATATAGTATCCATTGCCGGACCAGTTCCCGTTCCGTATCCGATAGGGGAGGGTCGCCCGCCGGGGGCATTACGCCTCCTTCCCCATCTGCCAGGTGCATGTCGGGTTGCAAGCCTTTGTTGATCTTCTTGAAAAGGTAGCTAAGGTCAGGGCGGCCGGGGTAGATATGTTCCTCGCCATTCTGCGCTGCAACGGCATTGTTGGGTGCTACCCGGTACAGGTGCTGGTAGACATCGGCAGCCCGCGCTTCGGCAGTTGGTCCCTGACCTTCCAGGTCTAAGCCGCCGAGGGCTGTGGCACTGTTATGGCAAGAGCCGCACTTCTCCTGAAAAATCTGGTAAACTTGCAATGCGGTAGATTGAGCGCTGGAGGCTACTGCCCAAAAAATAGCCATACCTCCGGCTAGTAATCGAAGTATTGTCATAGTCATCCTAGTATTGAGAATACTACAGAGAGCATACCGTGTTTGTTCTCGAAAGCGTTATACGAAAATTAAAGCTGTAAAAAACAGCTTTTCCCTTAATTATTCAAGCGCGCCTTCGGATTCCAGGCGGTTTAGATAATCCTCGACAATTCCGTCGATTACATCCCGGAGCAGCGCGCGCTGATCGCGGGCAATGGCTTTGAGCTTTTCGAGCTTTTCGGGGTCGAAAGAAAGGGTGACCCGCCTTGGCCGTTTGTTTCGAAAAGTGGAGCTGGGCTGGGGGTCGACGGTGCTGCGGATGAGCGCATCGAGCCCGGCCATGGGGCGCTGATGCCTTTTCTTAACGCTGGGTGTGGCGGGCTGGGCTTCGTCCCGCTGTTGGCGCTCTTCCAACTGGCGTTCCACTGAATCGTCAAAGGCCTCCTGCAAAAACGACTGCAAGTCGGAGGAGAAGTCCTTGCCCGATGAAGAACGCTTGCGCTCTTCATCGCTCGCATCCGAAGCGGCTTCCTCAGGCATATCCAGCCAGTTGCTGCCCGAGTGTTGCTCCTCTTCCGAAGCGCCGAAGAGGCTTTCCATGCCTTCTGTAAACCGTTTTTTGCTCACGATCAAGAGTTTGTAAAGCGATTAATATCCTGTGTTACTGCCCTTTTTCTGCCATCATGCGGTCGAACTGCTCCATTCGCTTAAGGATTTCCCTGGAAAGGCTGAGGTAGTCTTCGGCACCGGCACTATTCCGGCTGTAGGCAAAGATGTCTTTACGCTGCGCCGGCGCTTCAGCCAGGGCTACCGTGTCCCGGATTTTGGTCTCGAAAAGCAAGCTGCCAAAATACTTGGAAATGGTATTCACCACATCTCGGTTGAGCACCTTCCGGCTGTCGTACATGGTGGCGATCACGCCCCCGATTTGCAGCCGCTTATTCAGCCTCAGCTTTACTTTTTGAATGACTTGCTTGATCTTAGCCAGCCCCTGCATCGCCAAAAATTCGGTTTGCAGCGGAATCATAACAAAGTCACTGCTCGTCAGGGCATTGAGTGTCAGCAGGCCGAGAGAAGGAGGGCAGTCCACGATGATGAAATCATAGTTGTCTACCAAAGGGTCGAATAGCTCGTTGAGAATGAACTCCCGGCCGGCCTCGTTGATCAGTTCCATCTCCGCCCCGGACAAATCGAGGGTGGAGGCAACCACGTCAAGGCCTTCCTTAGCGGTAACCGGCTGCAAATCCGACTCTCCCCGAATAGCTTCGTAAATAGTCACCGGCGGGCGGGGCACGCCCAGGGAAAGCGTGAGGTTCGCTTGGGGGTCCAGGTCAATGAGTAATACGCGCTGCCCCAGTTCTACCAAGCCCGCACCGATATTGATCGCGCTCGTGGTCTTACCGACACCGCCTTTATGGTTAAGCAAAGAAATGACTTTTCCCATATTGCTTTTTTGGTAGCTTTACTTTACAAGGTACTAAAAAATGCCAAAAATTAAACCGGGGGGAGTGCAAAAATAGGCTTTCGTTCCTACTCCGGAGCGGAATCCGGGGGAAAATTCAAACCAAATGCTCCAAGGGCGGCCTACAGCGTACCTCAAGCGTGAAAAGGTGGGCAAATAATTTAGCCCAGCCGCAGCCGGGCGTGGTTTCCCGGCACCCGGTTATGGCAATTCCCCAAACTTCTTCTAACTTTCCGCCCTAACTAAAAAATCGCCCTATGCGAACCCTCTCCATTTGCCTGTTGCTCACCCTGGGATTACTGCACTGTACCGCTCCCGCTGAAGAGGCGCCGGCCCCGGAAGGAAAGCTATTCATCATTGGAGGCGGCAAACGCCCCCCTGCCCTCGTCCGCAAATTGGTGGAGGCCTCGGGTATCGACAGCACCGGCTATGCTATCATTCTGCCGATGTCGAGCAGCGAGCCGGACTCTGCTGCTTACTACGGCATTAAACAATTTACCGGCCTGGGCCTGCCGAGGCAGCGCTTCCGGGCCTATAATTTTCAAAAAGGGCAGTACCCGGCCGCTGCCGTGGATTCTCTGCGGCAGGCGCAACTCATCTACATCACCGGGGGCGACCAAAACCGGTTCATGGAAGTG
This sequence comes from uncultured Phaeodactylibacter sp., assembly GCA_964575505.1. Classification (GTDB taxonomy): domain Bacteria; phylum Bacteroidota; class Bacteroidia; order Chitinophagales; family Saprospiraceae; genus Phaeodactylibacter. The sequence continues at coordinate 19,226 of CAZNSK010000061.1, read as the reverse complement.
GTTGCCGGCAGCCCGGTCTACGAAGCCATTCACGAAGCCTACCAAGCGGGCGCCACCATTGCCGGCACCAGCGCCGGAGCTGCTGTGATGAGCGAAAAAATGATCACCGGCAATGAAAAGCGCCATCCGGAGTATACGGGCAACTTCCGCACCATTGAATCCGAAAACATGGAAATCGGGCAGGGGCTGGGCTTGCTGGACAACGCTATCATCGACCAGCACTTCATCTGGCGCATGCGCATGAACCGGCTGATCACCACTGTGCTTGACCACCCGGAGCAGACCGGCATCGGGATTGATGAATCTACTGCCATCCTGGTTGAGCAGGGGCAGCGCGCTACCGTGCATGGCGGGTACCAGGTGATTGTACTGCGGCACCCTACCGGTACCACCACCACCCAGGATAGCCTACTGGGTGCGCGCAATTTAGAGCTGAGTGTCCTGCTGCCGGGGGATACCCTGCATTTACATTAGGGCCAGCGTTACCGATAAGCCACTAAATTCCATTACCTTCGCGCAAAATTCAAACTTATGAAAGCCAATATATCTCTGGCTCTAAATGCCATCTTGCTAATTGCGGTGATCTATCTCTTTACCCAGCAGGGCAGTGCGCCGGACAGCCCGGCAGCGCCTTCTGCTGCTTCGGCCTCCGATGCCACACTTGATATTGTATTCATTGATGCCGACAGCCTGCTAAACAACTACGATGATTTCCGGCAAAAGCAGGAAAACCTGGCGGCCCGCCAGCAGGAAGCTTCTCAGAGCCTCAACCAGCGTATGCAGGCGCTGGAGAAGGAATTCCGCGAGGTGCAGGCCAAAGTGCAGCAGGGGTTGCTTGCCCCCAATCAGATCGCGGCGGAAGAGCAGCGGCTTGGGAAAAAGCAGCAGGAGCTGATGGCAGAGCAGGAGCAGCTTTCCAGTACCCTGGGGGCGGAGCAGCAGCAGCTGGCCGCCGATTTCCAGGAGCGCCTCCGCAACCTCATGGATAGCCTGCAGGAAGTGCGGGGCTACGATTTCATCCTGCAGTACGGCCAGGGGTCCAGCCTGCTGGGCGCGCGCGATAGCTTTGACATCACTAACGAGGTATTGGGTATCCTGAATGCTTCCTCCGCAGCTGACCAATAAGCGCCGGCCTGGTTTTGCTTCAGTGCTGATGCCCTACTTCCACTCAAACAAGAGAACCGGCGGCAACAGCATCAGCATGCAGGCGATGCAAAGGAGCACAAACAAGGGGAAAAACCACTTCACCCATACATTGTACGGGATTTTGGCGATAGCCAGCACGCCCATCGTCACCCCGCTCGTTGGGATAATGAGGTTGGACAGCCCATCCCCAAACTGAAAAGCCAGTACAGCCGTTTGCCGGCTAATGCCCAGCAAGTCACTCAGCGGCGCCATAATCGGCATTGTCAGGGCGGCCTGCCCCGAGCCGGAAGGCACGAAAAAGTTAAGCAAGGTTTGGAATAGAAACATCATTTCAACCGTCACCGCTCTGGGCAGCCCCTCCGAGAGCCCCGCGATGGTGTGCAGCAGGGTGTCAATGATTTGCCCATCTTCCGCAATAACGATCAAGCCTTTGGCCAGCCCAATGACGAGGGCTGCAGTCATCATATCCTTAGCGCCGTCTTTGAAGGCTGTGACGCTCTCTTCCAGGCCAAGGTGAGAAGCCAGGGCAGCTACCATGCCCAGCCCGATGAATAAGCCCGCAATTTCGTTAATGTACCAGCCCCACCGGCCTACGCCTACCACCAATAGAAGCAGGGAGGCTGCCAACGCCAGCAGAATATTGCGGTGCCGCCTGGTAAATTCCACCTTCTCCGTGCTGCCCAGCTCGCCCAGGTCGCGCTGCTGATCCAGTTCATACACCGGGCTCAGGGCGGGGTTGCGCTCCAGCCGGAATACATATCGCATAATGTAAATAATGCCGATAGCAGTGGTCACTACCCAGACCAGCAGCCGGTAGCCCATGCCGCTGGCAGGGGGCAGCTCGGCAATGCCCTGTGCCACACCAATCGTAAAAGGGTTGATAAATGCGCCGGCGAACCCCAGGCCGGCACCTACAAAGGATACCGCAATTCCCGTGATGGAATCATAGCCAAGCGCCAGAGCCAGAGGGATGGTGATCAGCACGAACACGAGCACCTCCTCGCTCATCCCGAAGGTGGCTCCCGCCAGCGAAAACAGCGTGATCACCACCGGCAATATCCAGTGCCGGTAACGAGGATGCTGCTCACTAAAGTCGATGATGCGCTGCAGGCCGGCATCAATAGCCCCTGTCCGGGTGATGATGCCAAAAGCCCCCCCAACCAAAAAGACAAAAGCAATGATCTGAGCGGCGGCAATGAACCCGCGGGCGGGCGCCTGCAAAAAGTCGCCTAGCCCCTGCGGGTTAGGGGCGACGGTGGTGTAGGAGCCCGGCACCAGCACTTCCCGGCCGTTGACCATCGCCCGTTCAAAAGTGCCGGCGGGCACAACCCAGGTTAAGCCGACAAATACCACCATAATCCCGAGGATAATGACGAGCGTATCCGGAAATTTCTTCATATCTGTATCGTTTCAAGCTAATGCAAGCGTTCTCCGGGCAGCCTGGCTTTTCTCCTGCTACCCGGTGTGCATGCCCGGCTTCTATTTGACAATCAAGCGTGCCGTTGCCGCCTGGCGCTCGGAAATGACCTCCAGGGTGTAAGCGCCCGCTGCCAGGCCATTCAGGGGAAGCACCGGCCCCGGGGCGAGCCAGTTCCGGACTGGCCGGCCTGTGATGTCTCTCAGAATGGCTTGCCGGGGCGGAGTGACGCCGCCCCACCGCCACTGAAAAGCTCCGGAGGCCGGATTGGGGAAAACCTGCAGCGAGCCAGCTTGCGCCCACTCGGCCGTGCTTGTCAGCACATCCGCGCAGTCCCCATCTGTTTCTTCAATCCGGAAGAGGGTGCCTTCTTCTACGTACCAGTTTTGCCATTCGCCCCCCGAGGCGGTCTGCCAGTCGGTCAGGTCCATGAATCCGGAGCCATCGGTCCGGGCGGGTACGGCATACACCGTCACGGCGCTCTGCCCCCGGTTCCAGGTCAGGGGCGTGCCTGCTTCCATGACTTCCGGCAAAAAATGGCCCTGGCAGTTGGCTTGGAGGAAAAATACGACATCTTCTTCAAATTCCGGGTACTCCCCAAAGGCCCGCGCCAGGCCATGCTCATCAATGCACACGGCGGTGTACTCATTGGCAGCAATGCCAAAGGAGCGCGATTGCGTTGCCTCGGCAATGCGCGCCAGAAAGCCCATATGCCGGCCGGGCCGCTCCCGTTGCTCGTAGTGGGTGTCGGTAATGGTATTATCCAGATAAGGGACTTGCAGGAAGTCATTCTGGCCCAGCACTTCGTAGTCTGGGTGATAGGGGTTGGAAAGCGCTTCTTCCGCATCCAGGGAAGAGCCGGAGGGCGCATAGTACCAGTTGCTGAGGATGGCCATGCCGGCGCTTGTGCCCCCAACCGGCACCTGTTTCTCATTGATCAGGTAGTTAATGGCTTCCTGCACGGGCGTATCTTTCCAGTAGGAGAAGTAATCATACTGATCACCGCCTGCAAAAAACAGGCATTCCGCATTGCGGATTTGCGTTTCTACATAGGAGTCAAAGGCGGCCGCGCTATCGTCGAAGCGGATTGTTTCTACCGAGTTGACGTATACGCCCAGCTCCTCGAAAAAGTAGGGGTTGTACCCATCCGAACCACTAGCGCGCAGCACGACCACGTCCCCGCTGTCGGCCCGCTCCAGCATCCACTGCATAGCCTGGTCATTATCGCCCCCTCCGCCGGCCAGTACGATACCCGGGGTGGGCGCTGTGGATACATCGGCGGTGTCTCCGGTAAAAAAGCTGGTAAAGCCTTGGGCTTGCACCCAAACAGGGGCAGCCAAAATCAAGAAGAGCTTCTGGTATCTCATGGTATAAGGTATGGATAAAAAAATGCGTGCCGGGGCGCCTATTCTGCCCGGCACGCGTCAATTAAGGTTGGCCTTAGCGGACCACGAGCTTGGTGGTACCTACTTTGGCGGCTGTGCGCACGCTTACCGTGTAAACGCCTGCGGGCAGGGCGCTCGTGTCAAGGGTCGTATTGTGCTGCCCGGCTGCCTGCCGGCCCTGCCGCATATCCTGAACAGTGCGGCCACTGAGGTCACGAACGTTAATGGCTACTTCTGCCGCCTCTTCCAGAGTGTATTGCAGGTTCGCGCCCGTTGCATCAGCCGGGTTGGGGGCCAGGTTGAATTCAAATGCTGAATTGTCGACTTCCGCCGTGCTGGTAATCACAGCATCGGTAACGGTGATATCGTCAATCAGCAGGGCGTCGCCGCTTACCGTGATATTGCGGAAGGCAATGTAGATAGACTGGCCGGCAAAATCTTCCAGGGAGCCTTCGCGCATTTGTGGGGTTTCCCACTCTTCGGGGTCAAAGGTAGCCAAAATGGCACCGTTCTCCTCAAAGCTCTCAAACGTTGGGGCATCCGTATTGACCAACACCTGATAGCTGTCGGGGAAGTCGCCCGAAAAAGTGGTGGAAATCGCCCGCCAGCTCAGCATTGAATTTTCGGTAACGGTGATCTTCGGCAAAATCATCCAGTCATCCGCCGGACCGGCATCGCCTACATACCAAGACAAGCTCAGGGCAGCAAAGCTCTCCAGCAGCCCGCTCTCAATGACAATCCATGCCGAATCCGCGAAAACGGCATCTTCCTCATTTGCCGGCTCCAGCATGTCGCGGTTGATCAGGGTGAAGCCTTCCGGCATCTGGCCGTCTTCAAAATCATAGGTGATGGTCTCCTGTGCCAGCGTGGCCAGCGGAGATAGGAATACCGAAAACAGGACAAGTTGTACTAGTCTTTTCATCGCTTTTAGTTTTTAGTAAAAGAAAAGGAAATTATAACGATCATTGCCTGCAAGGCCGCCAAATACAGTTAGGCAGCCCTACTGCGGGCAGGTGTAAAAAAACCGACTTGGAAAGGGAGTTAGCAGTCGAAAATAGGCTGAAGGCCCATCAAGCTAAGCTGCTTGTGGGTAGGGGAAGTCGCCTGAAGTAAGTAAGAGTAGATTAACATTAGGTTAATGACTGCTTTACATATGGAAGCTCAAAATTATAAAAAAGAAATGAGCTTGTCCATATTTCAAATGGCTTTTCTGTTTATTGCCCGGCAGATCCTCCCTTTTATAACGGGCTCAGCCAGCCTTCGTTTGGTGGTTATTCGGAAAATCCATATTTTTGCATTTGTTAAACGAAAATTATAATGCAAATCCAGCGAGCCATTTATCCTGTCAAGACGACTCGTTTCCACCAGGAAACGCCCAGCCTCGCTGGCTTGCAACCCATTTTTGATTGCTAGTTTCCACCTCCTTTCTTACTTTTTACGCTTTGGGCACCACCGTGCTCATTTTATTCCAATTCTGAGAACTCGCCGGGTGCAGTAACCCGGTTTCCTAAAATACATTGATGATGTACAGACAACTTCTATTCCTGGTTGGATGGTGCTTGTTCGGCAGCGTAGCCGGATTGGCACAGCGTACGGTATCTGGTACGGTGACCGATAGTGCCGAGCCCCCTCAGCCCCTGATTGGTGTTAGCGTATATGTGAAGGGCAGCCCCAACGTGGGCACCATCACCGATTTCAACGGGGAATACAGCCTCAACCTCAGCGATTCGGCCGCCGCTACGCTGGTATTCTCCTACGTAGGCTACGATCAGCTGGAAGTGCCGGTCGGGGGCCGCACAACCCTCGATGTGCGCATGAACGAATCGGCGGAAGTCCTCGACGAGGTCGTCGTCACCGCCGTAGGCATTGAGCGCAGCAAAAAAGCCCTGGGGTACGCTGCTGAAGAAGTAGGGGGCGAGCAACTGGTCAATGCCCGCGAGAGCAACCTGGTCAACGCCCTCAGCTCCAAAGTGGCGGGGGTGCAGGTGATTAGCAGCTCTGGCAACCCGGGGGCTTCCGCCAACATCGTGATCCGCGGGCGCACTTCCCTGAATGAGAACTCCCCGCTGTTTATCATAGATGGCGTGCCCATCGACAACAGCTTTGCCGGCTCCAACTTCACGGATCAGTCCAACCGGGCCATAGATATCAACCCAGATGACATTGAATCGATCAATGTGCTGAAGGGCGGTGCCGCCACTGCCCTGTACGGGGTGCGGGCCGCCAACGGGGCGTTGCTCATCACCACCAAAAAAGGCAGCAAAACTGGCGGGATCAACTTCTCCCAGTCTGTCACTTTCGACCAGGTCAACAAACTGCCGCAGCAGCAGCGCCTGTTTGCCCAGGGCGAGCGCTCCGGCGGCGTGCCCGTCTACCGCGGCCCAGGCGAATCCAACCGCTCCTGGGGGCCCCGCCTGGATACCCTGCGCTACGACGGCGACGCTGGCTACCGCTACAGCGCCCTGGGGCGCATCGTTGGGCAAAGCAACCCGGCGGCGACTGATCAGCGGGTGGTGCCATTCGACAACCTGGACAACTTTTTCAATACCGGCGTGACTTCCAATACTTACCTCAGCGCCAGCGGCGGCAACGAGTCGGCAAACTATTTCGTGTCCAGCGGCTACCTCCGCCAAACGGGGATTGTACCCAATAGTACCTTCGAGCGTTTCACCCTGAAAGTCTCCGGCGACACCCGCATTAACGACCGCCTGAAGGTCTCGGCTTCCGCCAATTACATCAATTCCGGGGGCGACCGCACCAACCGGGGCTCCAACCTCTCGGGCGTCATGCTGGGGCTGACGCGGGCACCGGTGACCTTCGACCTCGCCCGGGGCTTTGAGGATGCCGAGGGCCAACCGTCGGCTTACTCCTTCCCGGACGGTACGCAGCGCACTTACTGGAGCGCCTACGACAACCCCTATTGGTCGGTCAACCGCAACCTCAGCCAGGACCGCGTCAACCGGATTATCGGCAATGCCGGTTTTGAATATACCTTCACCGATTGGCTGAACGCCTCCTACCGGGCCGGCACCGACTACTACTTTGAGGAGCGGACCTCCTACTGGGACAACAACAGCAACGAATTTGGTACGGGCGTGATCTTCAGCGACCTGTATTCCTACCGCAGCTTTAATTCCGATTTCCTCCTGACGGCGCAGCGCCGCTTCTCTGACAACTTCCAGGCCCGCCTCACCCTTGGGCATAATTACTTTGCGGAGCGCGGGTACTCCGATGTCACCGAAGGGGAAAACTTCATCATCCCGGAATTTTACGATATTTCCAATGTCTCTCAGGTGACCTTTGCGGATGACAACATCACCCGGCGCCGCATCTTCGGCACATTTTACGACGGCGAGCTGAGCTTCCGGGATTACCTCTACCTGAACTTCACCGGGCGCTGGGACTGGTCCTCCACGCTGCCCACCAACGAGGTGCCTTTCTTTTACGACAGCTACAGCCTGGGCTTCGTCTTCACCGAGCCCCTGGGGCTGGCCACCGACCCGACCTTCTCCTTCGGTAAGCTGCGCTTTTCCTACGCCCGTATCGGTAAAGATGCTTTCGCCTACGCCCTGGATAATTTCTTCGTCCTGGGCAGCCCGGTCAAGGGGCAGACGGCTTTCGGCCCTTCCACCTCCATCGGCAACCCCAACCTGCGGCCCGAAGAAACCCGTACCCTGGAGATCGGCGCTGACCTGCGCTTCTTCCGGAACCGTTTGGGCATCGACTTCACCTGGTACGACCTGGAGAGCGTCGACCAAATCCTGGCCGTTCCCATTACCTTCTCCACCGGCTTCGCTTCCGCGATTACCAACGCCGGGCGGGTCCGCAATACGGGCGTGGAAGTACAGCTGCGTGGCACGCCGGTCAAATCCCGTAATTTCAGTTGGGAGGTCGACCTCAACTTCACTGCCAATGAGAATACGGTCGAAGAGTTGGGCGAAGGCGTCCCTGACCTCAGCTTCGGCTCCGCCGGCGTGGCGTCTACCAACAACCGCGCCATCGAGGGTGAGCCCTTCGGCGTGCTGTACGGCACCCGCTGGTCGAGGGATGAGAATGGCAACCGCCTGGTCGACGCAGAAGGCTACCCCGTCTACGACCCGCAGGACCCGGGCATCGTGGGGGACCCCAACCCGGATTGGATCATGGGCCTGCGCAACAGCTTCACCTTTAAAGGGCTCTACGTTTCAGCCCTCCTTGATGTCCGTCAGGGCGGTGATATTTACAACGGCACCGTAGGCGTGATGCAAAACCTGGGCATACACGAGAGCACCGAATCGCGGGAAGAAGAAGTGGTCGTAGAGGGCGTCTACGCAGAAGGCACGGTGGTTGACGGCGAGGACGTCTCCGGGCAGCCCAACCAAACCCCCATCCGCCTGGATGACCGCTACTACAGCCGTTACCCTTTCGCCGGGGTTTCAGAGGCCGCAATTGAGGATGGCTCCTGGATACGCCTGCGCGAACTGACGGTAAGCTACCGCTTCCCGGAAACCATCGTCGGCAATTTGCCGGTCCGCAGCCTGGAACTGGGCTTCAGCGGCCGCAACCTTTTCCTGATCACCGACTACAGCGGCATTGACCCTGAGACCAACCTGGCGGGGGCAAGCAACAGCATCGGGCGGGATTATTTCAATACGCCCAACACCCGCAGCCTGGGCATCAATCTCAAAATCGGATTTTAGAACCACCAAAGCTTAGCATTATGACCATTCGATATATACCGGCTTTCTTCCTTAGCGTGCTGCTACTGGCGGCTTGCGAGCTCGAAGAAACCAACGTCAACCCCAACGACCCCACCGATGTGCCAGTAGAGGTGCTGCTGCCTACAGCGATGGAGGAAACGGCTGAGAATTTCTCCGAAGAAGCAGCGGTGATTGCAGGGATTTTCGCGCAGTACTTCGAGGGTGTCGACAACCGGGCGCTGACCGTCGAGAGCTACCTCCTGGATGAAGCCTTCAATATGAACCCCATCTGGCAAGATTTCTACAACGGGCCGCTCAATGTGCTGAATATCATCATTGATAAGGCAGAAGCCCGGGAGGCGCCCCACTACGCGGGGGTAGCTAAAGTCCTGATGGCCCTCAACCTGGGCACGGCTGCTTCCCTGTGGGGCGACATCCCCTACCGGGAGGCCTTTCAGGGCGGTGAAAACTTCAGCCCGGCCTACGACCCGCAGGAAGACATCTACGCTGCCGTGCAGGGGCTGCTCGATGAAGCCATACAGGATTTGCAGTCGGAAAGCGTGGTCTCCCCCGGGGATGATGACGTGATTTACCAGGGCGACCTGCAGCTTTGGCAGCGGGCGGCCTACGCCTTGAAGGCACGGTTTTACATGCACACCATCAAGCGGGATGCCGAGGCGCCTGCAAAAGCGCTGGCCGCTATCGCCAACGGGTTCCAATCTCCCGGAGAAGGGCTGGTCTACACCTACGGCTTTACCGAAGCCGAACAAAACCCCTGGTTTATTTATTTCAAAAACACCCCCTACGTAGAGATCGACCCTTACTTTTCCGATTTGCTCGACGAATTGGAAGACCCGCGGCAGGACGCATACATCCGCCGGTCTTTCGGTATTGAGCGGGTAGGCGATTACTACGCTTCCGAAGGCTCCCCCGTGCCCATTATGACCTATGCAGATCTAAAAATACTGGAAGCAGAAGCCTTGTTGCGCGCTAAGCAGGATGGGGCAGAAGCAGCCCTGCAGGCAGGCGTGCGGGCAAGTATCGAAGAGGTGGTGCCCGGTCTGGCCGAAGAGGTTGTGAACGACTACCTCAATGCGCACGCAGCCCTGAGCGGGGACGAAGCCGCCGACCTGCGCACCACGGTCCGGCAGCTTTACCTGGTGCACTTCACCCAGATTGAAGGCTGGACGGATTACCGCCGCACCGGTTTGCCAAACCTGGAGCCCAACGAAGAGGGAGAAAACCCGCAAAACCCCGGCGGCGCTATTCCCCGCCGTTTCATATACCCCCAAAACGAACGCTTATTCAACAACAGCTTCCCGGCCGATAACCCTAATTTGCAGGACCGGTTCTGGTGGGATGCTGAATAGAACGCCGTGCCGCCCGCCCTCCCCTCGGGGCGGCGGCCGCCCAAGCTTAATAATGAATTACCGCCTATGTCAACTTATTCGCTCGCCGTACACGGAGGTGCCGGCACGATTTTGCGCTCCGAAATGACCGATCAGCAAGAGCAGGCCCACCGGCAAGCCCTGGACAGCGCCTTGCAAGCCGGGGAGTGGGTGCTGCAATCCGGTGGCAGCGCCCTCACCGCTGTGGAGGCAGCTGTGAAAAGCCTGGAGGATTGCGAGCACTTCAACGCCGGCCGTGGTTCTGTATTTACCCACGATGCCCGGCACGAGATGGATGCTTCCATTATGTGTGGCGCTACTCTTAACGCCGGCGCAGTCGCTATGGTGGAGGGGGTGAAAAACCCCATTGCGCTGTCCCGGCTGGTCATGGAGCGCAGTGACCATGTATTCCTCTGTGGCCCCGGCGCTCAGGAATTTGCCCGGAAGATGGGCTTGCCGGAAGCCCCGCCTTCGTATTTCCATTCCGATTTCCGGTACCAGCAATTAGAGGAAGCTCGCGCCCGCAACCGCGTACAGCTGGACCACAGCGACAAATACGGCACAGTGGGTGCGGCCGCTCTCGATGCCAAGGGCAATCTCGCAGCGGCGACCTCCACCGGCGGGCTTACCAACAAGCGCTACGGCCGGGTAGGGGATAGCTCCGTCATAGGGGCGGGCACCTATGCGAATAACGCCACCTGCGCCGTTTCCTGCACGGGCTACGGAGAGTATTTTTTACGGGGAGTTGTCGCCTACGACTTGTCCTGTCTGATGGAGTACCGGGGGCTATCCTTGCAGGAGGCTGCCGATTTTGTCATCCACCACAAACAAGCCGCGATGGGCGGCGATGGCGGGCTCATTGCCGTAGATAAGGCCGGGCAAATTGCCCTCCCTTTTAATTCTGACGGAATGTACCGCGGATGGGTAGCCAAGGGGCAAGCGCGGCAGGTCGCTATTTATAGCAATAATCAATAACCGCCCGTATAGTGCTATCTGGCAGCCCGGGGCAGACTGTTCCGCCCTTTGCCGCTCCGCCGCCGGTGCGGAAGGGGCGGCCTGCGCCGGGCAGCCACCAGCTAATGCCTTCATCCTCTGTGCACAAATGCCCTTTCGCTCTGGGCTGCCCTCCGGCAAATATTGCCATACCCGCCTGTTTAGCAGTACCCTCATAAAGCCCCGGTTCGGCGGGGCAGCGATAGGCTAATCTCTTCCATTTATGGTACTTTTTACTGATTTGCCGATTGAGAATGGCATATATGATCATACTTTTCTATTTTTGATTGTGTAGCCAAATATTGATTGAGTAAATCGGTGCTCAGCAAAACGAATACGTAAAAAGAAGCCGGTTTTGCAATCAGTATTCTGATTTTAGCGGCCGTAGGCCGCCTTCCCTGAAGAGGCTCCCCTACGGCAAACAGCAAACAAGAAACATTATGGAAGCTAACAGAACCGCCGCCCGGACTTCCCCCGAAGCTGGCCATCAATTACAAGCGCAACTCAATAGTGAAAGGGCCCTCGAAATGCTGGGCCACCTTGTACAACGGGTAGAAACAATGGAATCAGCCGTGAGCCGCCTAACGGCTGCCCTGGAGCAGGCGCCGGGTATGGTAAGCATGGCTGCCGATATTGCCGATGACGCCATACAGCATTCCAGGGAACGGGGCGTAGACCCGGTGGAGCGCCTCAACAATGCATTGCACATTGCTGAGCAGCTGACGGCCCCGGAAATGGTGGAGAAGCTGGACCAGTTCCTGGCGGTAGCCGACCGCATACCCGGCCTGCTCAGCATGGCTGGTGATATTGTAGACGACGGTTGCTGCCAGGCGGCTGACAACGGCATTGACATTCCGGCCCGGCTTACGGCAGTTGCTGGATTAGTGGAAAAACTCACCCGCCCGGGCACCGTCGAGCAACTCGAGCAACTGCTGGAGCTTTCCGAGCGCTTGCCGGGGCTGGCTGCTATGGGCGTCGACATGCTGGATGAGGGTTACCAACGCGCTGCAGAGCGCGGCGTAGACTGGTCGGCCCTGAATGAGCACGGCCTTGAAATGCTGACCGCACTGACCAAGCTGCTCACCTCCGATGAATTCAAAGCCCTGATGCAGAGTGGCGTGCTCGACCCCTGCACCATACAGGTGGTGGCCAAGGCCGGAGAGGCCATGGTCGACAGTAACCGGGAAGCAGTCAAGCCAGCGGGTATACTATCGCTTCTGCGCGGAATGGGCGACCGGGACCGGCAAAAAGCCCTGGGCTTCCTGCTGTCCTTCTCCAAGCACTTTGGCAAGCGGTTCTAGCCCCGCTGGTGCAAGTAGCCGCAAAGCTCGGTTGCCCCTCAGGCTCAACACCCTTGCCGGTGCTGAGCCTGAGGGCCTGAGCATCGATAGGCTGACGCATCAGCGCCCTCAATTTTCAACAAACAAAAAACAGTGAATGAACATGGCACATTACCAAGTTGTCGTCGTTGGCGCGGGCTCTGCCGGCCTTACAGTCGCCTCCCAGCTCATGAATACCCCTAACCCGCCCGAAGTAGCGATCATTGACCCGGCGGAAAAGCACTATTACCAACCGTTGTGGACCCTGATCGGGGCCGGCGTCTTCCCCAAAGAAGAATCCGAGCGCGACCAGGAGGCGTTCATCCCCTACGGTGCCACCTGGATAAAGGCGCCGGTCGCCTCCTTTCAGCCTAGGCAGAATGCCCTGACCCTTGCCAACGGCGATCAGGTCACCTACGATGCCCTGGTGGTAGCCGCCGGCATCCAAATTGACTGGAGCAAGATACCGGGCTTGGAGGAAAGCGTAGGCAAGCCGGGCACTGGCGTTGTCAGCAACTATTCCTATGAGACAGTAGCATCCACCTGGGAAGCCATCCGCAGCCTCAAAGAGGGAAATGCGATCTTCACCCATCCCTCCACCCCCATTAAGTGCGGCGGCGCGCCCCTGAAAATCTGCTTCCTGGCAGAAGAGCACTGGAGCAAAAGCGGCGTGCGCAACCAGATCAACGTGAAGTTTGTCAAGGGCGGGCCGGGCATCTTTGCCGTTAAGAAGTACGCGGATTCGCTAACGAAAGTTGCCGACCGGAAGGGGATCGAACGGGTGTGGAACAACGAGCTAATCGCCCTGCGCCCCGAGCAAAAAGAAGCGGTTTTCAAGCACCTGGAAACCGGAAAAGAGACCGTCATGCCCTACGGCATGATCCACGTCACCCCGCCGATGAGCGCCCCCGCCTTCATTGCGGAAAGCCTGTTGGCAGCCGAGAGCGGCTGGGTCGAGGTCGACAAAATGACCACGCAGCACAAGCGGTTCGACAATGTGTTCGCGCTGGGCGACTGCAGCAACCTGCCGACTTCCAAGACCGGTGCTGCCATCCGCAAACAAGCTCCGGTGACGGTTGCGAATCTGCGCGCCTACCTGGAAGGCAAAGAGCTGAAACACAATTATGACGGCTATACTTCCTGCCCGTTGGTAACCGGCTACGGCAGCTTGATCCTGGCTGAGTTTGATTACGATAAGCAGCCTATGGAATCTTTCCCCTTCGATCAATCTAAAGAACGGTACAGCATGTACGCGCTCAAGGCCTATGGCTTGCCACGCATGTACTGGCATGGCATGCTCAAAGGGCGTGAATTCTGATCAGCGGTTGCCCTTGGAACGCAGGCTTCGCAAAATGGCAGGCGAGGCCTGCGTCACCGGGGGCGTTAAAATTCAGGAAATTAAAATGCAGGCAATGGCTTTGCGTTCACAAAGGGAACCCAAAGTTAAAGACGACCTGGTATGCGGCCTGTGTTTTTGATCCTACATTGCTGTTTGTTGCTCTCTACAGCCGCTCAGGCACAGTGGAGCATTGGAGCTTCCGCTGGCGCAAATACTTCTTACTTTCAAATTGAGAAAATCCCGAACTCCATAGGCGAATACACTTCCGGCGGGCGCTTCGGCTGGCAGGCGGAAGCCACTGCCCGTTATACCTTCGGCCCACACCTGCAGCTAAGTACCGGGCTCGGGTACCGGCAAATGAACGTCAACTGGGGCGATTGCCCGATTGGCTGCCCGGAGCAGGTGTACCGGATCGATTACCTGCGCCTGCCGCTGGGGCTCGACATCACCCCTACCGAAAAATGGTTTATTTCGGTCGGGGCAGAAGCGGCCCGGATCAGCCGCCCGCCCTCAGAGCGGGAAGAGTGGCAACGTTACGACTACGGCCTGGTAGCCGGTGCCGGCATCCGCATCACAGAGCAGCTGCAGTTCCGTTTGGATCATTACTTTGGCCTGCCCCGGGTGGCAGAAGGGCGGTTTTCCGAAGAACAAAACCTGCTCAATGGGGTTTATTACTTCCGGAACCGGAGTGTTCAGGTCAAAATCACTTATTACCTGCCGATTCAGGCACGTATAAGCAAAAACTGATTTTGTTTTTGATTAATATTCCTTACCTTTAATTCGCTTACCGTAATTTACCTACTCCTAATTATCCAATAGTTACTTCATGTGCCGGCATTGCTGGCTGCTGAAAGCATTAATAGGTGCAGCAAATTCCCGGCTGTAGAGCCCTGAGCATCAGGTTTTTGCAGTTCTTCCCCCTCGGTGGCTGGCTGTCCTCGTAAACTACCCAGCCAACCCCTTGCACAGGACAACGCAAGCCTTAACCTTTTCAGCCTACATTTCCGCCCAACGCACTGCGGTGGAGCCTTGAAATCAGTTTTAATGCAATTCAATGTGCATCCCTAGGGGGTGCCAAAAGCTATGGTATGTTTATCAATACCCATCATACTGCCGATATCGTAGCGGCCATCCTGGAGCTTGACATCAGGGAACAGGACATCCTTCTACTATTGGTCGCTGAATCAGAGGGCATGGACATGCCAGCTCTGATCAAAGCGCTAAATGCTGCCGGCTTGCGTTTCGTGGGCGGCCTGTTTCCGGGCGTCATCCACAACAGCCGTTACCACCGGCGGGGGGTCGTAGTGAAGAAACTACAAGCTATTGCCCCGCCTGTGCTGGTGCAGGGGCTTAACCAGCCCGATTTTGCCTGGCCTGCCTTGTCTAGTTGGGTTGAACAGGCCCAGCGACCGGTGACGGCCTGGATTATGATCGATGGGCTGACGGCCCACATTTCGCATTTTCTGGCCGGGCTGTACGATCAATTGGGAGAGCGGGTCAACTTCATTGGTGCCGGGGCTGGCTCGCTAAGCCTGCAGCAGAAGCCCTGCCTGTTTTCTCCGGAAGGCCTGTTTCAGGACGCCGCTATCATCTGTTTGCTGGATTACAAAGCGCGTCTGGGCGTCAAGCACGGCTGGAAACGCCTTGCCGGGCCGATTGTAGCGACCCGGACCGAGAAGAACCGGATTTACGAGCTGAACTGGGAAATGGCATTTGACGTGTACCAACGCTACATCGAAGCTGACGCCGGCTGCCGTTTGGAGGCGGGCAACTTTTTCGAGATCGCCAAGGCTTATCCTTTTGGCATTTCCAAGTCGAACGCTGAGGAAATTGTCCGGGACCCCATTGCCGTAGCGGAAGACGGCGCCCTGGTCTGTGTAGGCGAGGTGCCCGAAAATACAGTGCTCAATATTCTGAAAGGGGATGCGGACAGCCTGATTGATGCGGCTGCGGAAGCCGTAGAACAGACCCTATGCCCTACGGTGGACCAGCAGAAAGTCCGCCATACGTTGGTGGTAGACTGCATTTCGCGGGCCCTCTATTTGGAAAACCGGTTGGAAGAAGAGCTCGAACAGGTTTGCCAACGCGTGAAGGCCGTCCGGGATGAAGTCAGCCCACAGGGCGTGCTCAGCCTGGGGGAGATTTCTTCCTACGGGGATGGGTACCTGGAGTTTTTTAATAAGACCATTGTTGTCGGCTCTCTGTACTAATGGGCTGAGCCGTAACCGCTTGGCAGTTGAAGCTCCGGCAATAATAGGAGACAACCGTAGAGATACGATCCAATAAACTTGGGCGGGCTGTACTCAAAAAGTGCAGGCGGCCACTATGACGCAACAACACACAACACTAAGAAAATGGATAAAATCGTACGCGAGATATCCGACCTGTACGAGCTATCGCTGTCAGTTGGTATCAAGCCTGACGCTCAGTCGAATTGTGAGCATTTCCTTTCTGTTTTGCTGGCCCGGAAAAACCTGGCTTATGCAGCGGTTTGGATACGAGGCGACCAGTTGGGGAAATCGCCGGCCAATTACTACTTGCAATCCGGGCGGCCTAAATGTAAAATGGGAGCGCGCATACTGAGCCATAACCACCCAGCGATTGCTGCCGTTGATGAGGCCCCGATCCGGATATGGGCTATTCAGGAAGCACCATTTCAAGCCTACCTATTGAAAAATCAGCTTTACCGCGGCCATTTTGCCATGCTCAGGCTCACTGACGCCGTGGTCATTCACTTGCAGGCTTCCAGTCCGGAGGAAGCCGGCTTTCAGCGGTCGCTTCGCCAGGTCCGCCCCGTGCTGCATAAGTTTGCCCTTTCCCTGGAGCGGACGCTGGCTTACCAACGGATACAGGAAGAAACCCGCCGCCGGAAGGAGGCTCAGGAACTGGCCGAGCAAGCCCAGCAACGCTTCCTGGCCAACGTCAGCCACGAAATCCGCACCCCAATGAATGCTGTGCTCGGCATGGTCCACCTGCTGGGGGATACCAATCTGGACAGCCATCAGCAGGAATACCTGGAGGTTATGCGTTTTGCATCTGATAACCTGATGGACCTGATCAACAATATACTGGATGCATCAAAAATTGAGGCCGGCGAAATTGAGTTGGACGAAAAGCCATTCGACCTGCACCGGTTGCTGTATCACCTTCATCAATCCTGGCAGCTCAGGGTCAAGGACAAGCCGGTGCGGGTCATTTACGAAAGTACCCTGCCCAGTGCTACCTGCTACCTGGGCGACTCTATGCGCCTGCAGCAAATACTAAATAACCTGCTCAGCAATGCCAGCAAATTTACGGCATCCGGCACCATCTGCCTGCGTGCCGGTGTACAGTCGGCCACTCCGGATAAGGCGCACCTCCGCTTACAGATAAGCGACACCGGGGCTGGCATCCCGAAGGCGCAGCTGCCCCACATTTTCCGGCCATTCAAGCAAGGCAGTACGGCTGGCACCCCCAACATCGGCGGCACCGGGCTGGGGCTGTCTATCGTCCGCGAATTGCTCCACCTGATGGGCGGCAGCATTGAGGTGGAAAGCGAGGTGGGCCAGGGTACGGCCTTTACCATTCAGCTCTCCCTGAAGACCACTGCCGCTACAATGCCGCCGGATAGCCTTAAAGCGGCAGCGTCAAGTGGTGCCAGGCTTAAGGGGATCCGCGTGCTGGTGGTGGAAGACAACCTGATGAACCAAAAGCTGGCCCTCCGGGTGCTGGAAAAACTAGAGTGCCAACCCAGCCTGGCCCCCGATGGGCAGGAAGCGGTCCGGCTTTGCCAAAAGCAGCGGTATGACCTCATCCTGATGGACATCCACATGCCCAAAATGGATGGCCTGGAGGCGGCAAAGCGTATCCGGGCGGCCGGCCAGAACCAAGAGACGCCCATCATTGCCCTCACCGCAGCGGCCTTGTTGGAAGAACGCAACCGGGGGCTGGCCTCCGGTATGAACGATTTTATTACCAAGCCGTTTGCCCCAGCCAATCTACGCCGGGTGATGCTCAAATGGCTGGACGGAACCGCCAGCCGCCGCCCCTCTGAGGCAGAAGAACCAGCCCCTCCGGGCGTACAGGTAGACCTCACCTACCTCCGGGATATTAGCGGTGGCGACGAGCAGTTTGTTCAGGAAATGCTGGGCACCTTTCTTGAGGAATTGCCCAATATGGTCCTAATGGCCGAAGACAACCTCCGCATAGCATACGCAGAAGGCGTCTACGACGCTTTCCACCGCCTAAAGCCCAATTTAGGCATGCTGGGCCTAAAACCGCAGGAACAGGAGTGTGCGGTTATTGAGCGGCTAGCCAAAGCCCAGGCGCCAGACTGGAAGGCGCTTGGGGAAAGATGCGCTGCCCTGCTCAGCGAGGTCCGGCAGGCCGAGCAGGCCGTGCAAAGCTACTACTCAAAGATACCCGAGGAGAGGTAGCGGTCGCCCCGGTCGCAGATGATACAAACGATCAGGCCTTCCTCCAGCTCTTCGGCCAGGCGGGCCGCCGCCGTAACCGACCCCCCGCTGCTCATACCCGCAAAGATCGCTTCTTCCTGCGCCAGCCGCCGCATCATGCCCTGCGCCTCATCCTGGGATACATCAATGATGCGGTCTACCCGCTCCGGCTCGTAAATTTTCGGCAGAAATTCCGGTGACCACCGCCGGATGCCCGGTATTTTGGAGCCATCGGTCGGCTGCACGCCCACAATCTGAATATTGGGGTTGCGCTCCTTAAGGAAGCGGGAAGTGCCCATAATGGTGCCGGTGGTGCCCATGCTGGAAACGAAGTGGGTCACTTGCTCCTTTGTATCCCGCCATATCTCCGGGCCGGTAGTGCGGTAATGCGCGCCCCAGTTGTCGGGGTTAGCAAACTGATTGAGCATAAAGTAGCCGCCCTCCGCCACCATCTCCTCCGCCAGTTGCCTGGAATACTCAATACCTCCTTTCTCACCCGGTGTGAGCACCACCTCCGCCCCGTAGGCCCGCATCGCCTGCGCCCGCTCCGCCGTAGCCGTATCCGGCATCAGCAAGGTGAGCCCGATGCCAAAGCTCCGGGCGATCATCGCCAGGGCAATGCCGGTATTGCCGCTCGTCGCTTCCACCAGTTTCATGCCGGGCTTGATGTCGCCGCGTTCCACTGCCCCTTTGATCATGCCGTACGCTGCCCGGTCTTTCACACTGCCGCCCGGATTTTGCCCTTCGAGCTTGCCAAAGACGCGCACGCCTGGTTTTTGGATAATTTCGGTGATTTCAACTAAGGGCGTATTGCCTACGAGGTTGAGGATGGAAGACATGGATTTGAGTTTTTAAGTTGAAGCTGTATTGGTTGTTGTGGTTTATAACGGCTGGCGCTGGTTTTGGGTTGTCAGGCGGTATATTCGTAAATGGGAAAGATGATATCTGGATTGGTCTATGAATGGGGGGGGCATATAGGGCACATAGGGCATGTAGGTTTTTTTGGAACACATAGGTAAAACATAGGTTTTTTTGAAACACATAGGGCATACAGGGCATATAGGTCATGTAGGGTTTTTTTGAAACACATAGGGCATACAGGGCATATAGGTCATGTAGGGTTTTTT
>CAZNSK010000060.1:33358-35275 GCA_964575505.1 uncultured Phaeodactylibacter sp. | reverse complement strand
GCGTGCAAAAGAACGAGTCTAAATCGGTAAGTTATTGTTGCGCGACCCCTAAGTCCATTATCAAATGGTGAGACAGCTCCAGGTGGTTGATTTCATAAAATGGACTCGCCTTTATTACTTCGCACCCATTCTCAAAATGGTCCGAAAGAATATTCCAGCCCCTGACTTCAAATACGGGTTCTTTTGTCGGGGTACAGGCAGCAATTATCACAACCAGGCAGATAAAAAAAGGTATGGTCTCATGCAGTATCTTTTGTTAGCAGAAGGCACGGTTAATGCTTCATTATTCTAAAGTCGGCGCGGTCAATACAGACTTGGGAAAACACGAAAGCAACACATTCAGGTTTTAATCAGTAGGGACTTGTAACTATTAAGCCTTTCTAGTCGTGATTGAAAAAAGGCTTATGGCGGCAAAAGGATTTTGCGACGCTCCTAAACGAGAAAAGCCTGTACCCTCATGGGCACAGGCTGTTTACTTTCTCTGGTGATCCCGGCAGGGTTGGCGTGGCCCTTCCTTTGGGCTCCAAGGTTAAAAACTGAACCTTGGGCAAGCACTACTGGACCACTTTGTGCGACAATTTGCCAGCCTTCCAAAAAAAATGTAGTTTTAAACCCTAATTTAAGTCATGTTGGAAGCTACATTAGACCGGCTTAAAGAAGGATTTCCTGCGCTTTCCAAAAGTATCGGACAGTATCTGGCAGAGGGAGGTGCATTCTGTCTGGAAGCTCACAGGCACAAGTCTGGTGTAGCTATAGAAATCATGGGGGATTATTCAGAAACCATTGAGCTTTATTGGAGCAATGTTGTAGATTCACAGGTTACCAGGGCTTGGAATGACAGTCAAGAAGCAACTGAATATGGAGCTGCAGCGATTGCCATTGTCATTCTTTCTAAACTAACATCTTATTCCATTATCGAACGATCTTTCAAAGGAACAGGTTTTGATTATTGGTTGGGTGAAGGAGAATACGACGAAAATTTACTACCTTTTCAACAGCGAAAGGCGAAGCTGGAAGTTTCTGGGATCTGGAAAGAGTCAGAAACTAATACCGTTGATGCAAGGGTTAGTCTGAAACGCCGGCAAATTGATTTTCGTGGTGAGGATAATTTTCCAGCAATAATCATTGTGGTGGAATTTGGAACACCCAAGGCAAAAATGATCGATCAATGAATATTGTAACTGTGCTCCACAACAAGGCTATGGAGTTTGCGGATGAGGCCCTTCTGGCAAAGATGGAAGGGAATAGAGATGCCTCCCGTTCTTTATTCGAAAAGGCCTTTTCTCTTGAGAAAGAGGCGACGACAT
Source organism: uncultured Phaeodactylibacter sp. (assembly GCA_964575505.1). GTDB lineage: Bacteria > Bacteroidota > Bacteroidia > Chitinophagales > Saprospiraceae > Phaeodactylibacter. The sequence continues at coordinate 33,968 of CAZNSK010000060.1, read as the reverse complement.
TAATCGATCAAAAAAATGATTCCTGGTATATCCTGGTTCGAAGTGCTGCTTCCCTGGCACTTAATTGCGGTAGACTTCAGGATGCCGAATCATTAATTCAAATGGGCTTATCTGGAGCTCCTCCCAGTTTTATTGTTAAGGACTTGAAGGTATTGGGCGATACTTTGTCAAACGCTAATAAGCAAAAAGTTAGTGAATTGGATGTGATAGGAATACTAACCTATGCTAATGCTGAAGAAAGTCAAATCCGATTGCAAGATCTAAAGACAAAGGAAATTTATATCATTTCTGTTCCCAGCCACTTAATTAACGAAATTGTAAAATCCTATTGGGCAGATGTAGTTCAGGTAAAGGCTCAGAGAAAAGCAACGGGTATCATTGTATTGAATGAGATAACTAAGGCGGCCTAGGTTGCCTTAGCAGTGGCCATTATGGCTTGATTCTAATTGCGACATTGCCAAGGTTGAAAGCTGCACCGCCTGCTCGCTGCGCTCGTACAGGCTTTTCTCCTTTCTCCGCTTGCGCAAAAGGGTTTTGCGGCGCTCCAAAACGAGAAAAGCCTGTACCCTCGTGGGCACAGGCTGTGTACTTTCTCTGGTGATCCCGGCAG
>CAZNSK010000060.1:0-33258 GCA_964575505.1 uncultured Phaeodactylibacter sp. | reverse complement strand
AAAGCCTGTACCCTCGTGGGCACAGGCTGTGTACTTTCTCTGGTGATCCCGGCAGATTGGCGTTGCCCTTCCTTTGGGCTCCAAGGTCAAAAAGTACACCGCCTGCTCGCTGCGCTCGTACAGGCTTTTCTCCTTTCTCCGCTTGCGCAAAAGGGTTTTGCGGCGCTCCAAAACGAGAAAAGCCTGTACCCTCGTGGGCACAGGCTGTGTACTTTCTCTGGTGATCCCGGCAGGATTCGAACCTGCGACCGTCTGATTAGCTTACCAACTACGGCTTTCGCCGCCCCATAGGGGTTTGTGGCCTGGACTATATCTTCGCCATCTCAGGCGCGCCACGTATAGTCTCTACGGAACCTTGCGAAAATTTTCCGCCCAATTGACTCCATTGGACTGGTTATTCTGCGGCGTACCTACCCTAAGAGACACTGATTGCTTGAACTGAGCTGGGTCAATGTAATAGCACAGGTCCGTTTCAGGGCAATAGATTGCATAGATATCTATTTCTCTTTTATCTATCGCCTTGTTCAAGACACCACCTTAATAAGCGTATGAGCTTCGGAAAGTGGCTTCAATCGTGTCGTTCCTCTTAAGCTTTCGATACTTGACCTGAACCCTTTTGAATTGTCCATCCTTGTAGATGACAAGATCAAAAGGAGAATGTTCCGTTTCTGGATTCAGTATCAAATATCCCTGCTCAAATAGGTCAAGCTTAGCCTTCAATACACCGAGGTCTCCTTTGTTTTTGGTGTGATGTTTATACATAACAACTAAAGTACTAAGAAAGCCTCAAGTTTCCTCGGGATTGCCATTTTGCCGTAGCAAAGAAGGTTTCCCCGATACAGTGGCGTCCACTCCGCAGGTTCTGTTTCCCTGCAGAGGCTCCTATTGCCCGCCTCTTATGGCGGGCGGCTCAAAGTCAGATGCTCTATCCCCTGAGCTACGGGACCAAAATTTTGCGTTGGCAAAGCTACAGGTTTTTTCGCTAGAGTGCAAGCCTTAGGCGCCGTCACTGCCAACCATAACCCCGGCTGCTCTGTTTACTTATTGAATTGGCTACTATCCTTGAGAAGCATTTGGTACAAACTATAATCCCGTGAAAAAAATCGTTAAGAAAAAAAGAATTTACTTTTCCCTCGCCTTTGTCTTGCTGATGATCTACGGCTATGATTTTATGGAGATGCGCATCAGCACACCGACTTACCAGAAAATCCTGGCTGAAAACCCCTTTGGCTTTCAGGCAGAATTCGGGACGCTGGAAACCGAGGGGCGGCCATTGCGCTATCTGGAAATCGGGCGGGACTCTCTGCCACTAATTGTCTTTATCCATGGCGCGCCGAGCTCTTCTTCCTTTTGGCGCACTTTCCTGCGCGACAGTAGTTTGCTGGAGCAAGCCAAATTAATGGCGGTCGACCGCCCGGGCTACGGCTATTCGGGCTACGGGCAGCCGGAAGTATCGGTCAAACGGCAGGCAGCGCTCATCGCCGAAGTGCTCAAAGAAAAAAAGAAGGGGCATTCCTCTATTATACTGCATGGCTCGAGTTACGGCGGCACCGTCGCGGCACGCATCGCTATGGACTATCCGGATTTGGTCGACGGGCTTCTTTTGCAATCGGCCTCTCTGATGCCGGGCCACGAAAAAACCTTCCTCTTCACGCATATTACCAAGCATTGGCCTCTGAACTGGCTGTTGCCCGGTGCTATACATGTGGCCAATATGGAAAAGCTGAGCCATAAAATACAGCTGGACTCTATGGCGGGGTTGTGGGGCCGTATCAAAAGCGCGGCGATCATCCTGCACGGCGCGGACGACAACCTGATCTTTCCCGAAAATGCTATATTCGCCAAAGAGCACCTGACCAACGCCTCCTTCCTGGAACTGAAAATGCTGGAAGGGCGCAAGCATGACCTGCTGTGGACCAAACGGCAACTGCTGGAAGAGTCGCTCGAAAAGCTGCTGCGCATCACTACCGGGCAGTGGTCGATGGATCATAGCTTTTCATCTGTAGAACAATAGCCGATACCACATCTGCATGAGCCAAGTTAACATTGAAGAGAGTTGGAAAAAAGTCCTAAGCCAGGAATTTGAACAACCTTACTTTCAAAGCATCGCTACCTTTCTGAAGAAAGAAAAAAAAGCGGGCAAGAAAATTTACCCCCCTGGATCCTTAATCTTTAATGCGTTCAATACCACCCCCTTTCACGAAGTCAAGGTTGTGATATTGGGCCAGGACCCCTACCACAACCCGGGTGAAGCCATGGGGCTATCCTTCTCAGTGCCCAAAGGGGTTAGGGTGCCGCCTTCTCTGCGCAATATTTACAAAGAACTGCAGTCTGACCTGGGCGTAACCCCTCCTGCCCATGGCGATTTAACGCAATGGGCAAAGCAAGGTGTATTCCTCTTGAATGCCATGCTCACCGTGGAGCACAAGTCCGCAGGTTCCCACCGCAAGATTGGCTGGCAGGATTTTACCAATGCTGTAATCCGGAAACTATCTGAAAAGCGAGACGGATTGGTGTTTATGCTTTGGGGCGGGTTTGCCCGGCGCAAAAAAGACTTGATCGACAAGGACAAACACCTCGTTTTGGAAGCTGCGCACCCTTCTCCACTTGCCGGGGGCGCTTACTTCGGCAGCGCGCATTTTTCAAAAGCTAACGCCTATCTAAAGTCCAAGGGCAAAGCACCTATCGACTGGCAAATAGAGAGCTGATACAGCATGGCTTATTGTACCTGAAAAATTTTCGGAACTAGTGGAGTGTTTCAGAAATGACTAACCGAAGAAACCCAGTAAAACCAGGGCGCCCAAGCGTGAAATACGCTGTGCTATTTCGGACTAGTCGCACTAGTGGATTGAGCCGTAGATGCATGACAGTTAAACCCGAAGCTATCGGTGCAGTAAGCGCTCAAGCGTGAAAAGACGCTCAAATATTTCGGTCTAGCCGTACTGGCAGCCTGTTTAGGCCCAGTCCTCCTTCAGAATCTAATCGATTAGAAAAGCAACAATCCGAATGAATTTTTCCTGGCTTGCCATCTGTCAATAGCTTGCCCCCTGCTCTGTACTGGCCAGTTTTTTCCAGCTCGCCATGGCCTTCGGCAGCCAACCGGGTTATTGGATTGTAATTGCATGCTTAGGCCCGAGCCCTCCCCGGGCTAGTCTGAAGGGGCAAGTATTTGCGGTTTAATGCTTGTCAATTGCAGGCAGGGCGATTCAAAAAAACCTTAAGATGCTGTTAACATCTGTACTTAAAATGGGTTCCTAAGGAGAATTTTATCATAAAAATCAAACAACCCTGATTATGGAAACACTAGGCAATGCCACTTTTGAAAACTATATCGGCTTGAAACAAGGCGTATCAGAAATGGCGTTTCAAATGACAGCGCACGTTCTGACTTTAGGCTACGCAGCCATGCTCGCTGGCCTTTTTTATTTTATTCTGACCATTAAGTCTGTAGCCCCCAAGTACCGGATTTCTTCGGTCCTGTCGGTAGTGGTAATGACTTCCGCTTTCTTGCTGCTTTATAAGCAGGCTCAGAATTGGGTGGATGCATTCGTCTTCGATGCGGAGCGGGGCGTTTATTTGCTCGGAGCGGGCAATCAGGCGGACTTATTTAATAATGGCTACCGCTACCTCAATTGGCTGATTGATGTGCCCATGCTGCTTTTTCAGATTCTGTTTGTCGTCTCTTTAACGCGCAGCAACTTCAAAAGTATCCGGAACCAGTTCTGGTTTTCAGGTTCTTTAATGGTCATCACCGGCTACATCGGGCAATATTACGAGGTGACCAATATTACAGCTTTTGCTGTATGGGGCGCCATCTCCACCGTCTTCTTCGTGCACGTGCTCATTTTGATGCGCCGCGTTATTAAAGAAGGCAAAGAAGGGATACCGGAGAATGCGCAAAAAACCCTGGGAAGCATATGGACCCTCTTTCTCATCTCCTGGTTCCTCTATCCCGGTGCCTATCTGATGCCGCATTTGCTCGGCCTGTTCAACGAGGCGGGGTTATATAATGACAGCGGCATCGTTGGGCGTCAGATGACTTACACCGTAGCGGATATCGCCTCTAAGGTGATTTATGGGGTACTGCTCACCGTCCTGGCTCAGCAAATGAGCAAGGTAGAAGGCTATGACCCGCACACTGCTAACGTTTAGTGCCCGCCTGCCAATTACGCTGATTTGCCGGTTATAATAAATTGAGCTGCCGGTAGATCAGCGTTTTTTCCAACTCCCGCACTGCGCCCGGGGCCATCGGGCCCAATTTCAGCAGTTCTATCTGTACACGCACCAACCGAAGCACAGGGTAACCTACCGCTGCGCACATGCGCCGGACCTGCCGGTTTTTGCCTTCCGTCAAGGTCAGGGAAAGCCAGGAGTCCGGTACGGTTTTGCGGAAGCGTACGGGCGGGTCGCGTTCCGGCAGTGCCGGTTCAGCAGTTTGCAAATCCGCCCTGGCCGGCCGGGTGCGGTAAACCCGCTTCTTAATTCGGATATCTACCCCCTTGCGCAATTGATGCAGAGCCTGATCCGAAGGTACGCCCTCCACCTGAACGAGATAGGTACGCTCGTGAGCATGTTTGGGGTCCAACAGGCGATGGTTGAGGTTCTTATCGTTGGTGATGATCAGCAGCCCCTCGCTGTCCTTGTCGAGGCGCCCTACCGGATACACCGTTTTTGGAAAATCGTAGAGGTCGCCCAACACCCGGTGGCTGGGGTGCTCGCGGGTGAACTGGCTGAGCACCCCATAGGGTTTGTAAAGCAGGAAGTAGCGCAGGCCTGCCATTATACGTTGAAGCGGAAGTGCATGACATCCCCATCGGTTACCACGTACTCCTTGCCTTCCACTGCCATTTTGCCAGCTTCTTTTACCGCCTGTTCGGAGCCCAGGCTCACATAGTCATTGTATTTGATGACTTCTGCCCGGATAAAGCCTTTTTCGAAATCCGTATGGATGACACCCGCAGCCTGCGGGGCTTTCCAGCCTTCCTGTATGGTCCAGGCCTTTACTTCTTTTTCCCCTGCGGTAAAGTAGGTGATCAGGTTCAGGAGTTTGTACCCGGCACGGATTACCCGGTTGACACCCGGCTCTTCGAGCCCCATTTCGTTGAGGAATTCCAGCCGTTCTTCCTTCGTTTCCAGCTCGGCGATATCGGCCTCAATAGCAGCACTGACCAGGATGACCTCTGCCGGTTCATCAGCCACGGCTTCTTTAAAGCGTTCGGTATGGGCATTGCCGGTATTTACAGCTTCTTCTTCTACATTGCAGACATAGAGTATCGGCTTGGCAGTTAGCAGGAACATCTCTTTAAGCAAAGCTTGCCCGGCTTCATCGAGCTGCAGGGAACGGGCTGGTTTTTCTTCCTCCAGATGGGCCAGGATCTTCTCGGCTATGGCCAGGTTTTTCAGGTCCTCCTTATTATTGCTCTTCGCTTGGCGTTTTAACCGCTCCACCTGCTTTCCCACCGTTTCCAGGTCTTTGAGCAGCAGCTCCATATCAATGGTCTCTTTATCGCGGACCGGGTCCACATCGCCGTCTACGTGCACCACATTGCCCTCTTCAAAGCAGCGCACCACGTGGATGATGGCGTCTACCTCCCGGATGTTGGCCAGGAATTGGTTGCCGAGGCCCTCTCCCTGACTCGCCCCCTTGATCAATCCTGCAATATCTACGATTTCAATAGTCGTTGGCAGCACCTTTTGCGGGTTGACCAGGGCCGCCAGTTTGTCCAGTCGGGGGTCCGGCACCGTGATGATGCCCACATTGGGGTCTTTGGTGGCAAAGGGATAGTTGGCCGCCAGGGCCTTGGCGGAGGTCAGCGCGTTGAAAAGGGTGGATTTTCCGACATTGGGAAGCCCCACAATACCACACTTCAGTGCCATATGCTGTATTTGAAGTTGTTAATGATCAAATTGAGGCCGCAAAGGTAAGGAATTGCTCAGAATAAACCGTGTAGCTCGCCATTTACCTGGTTGACAATATCGCCGAGATCCTCCGGGTTGCGCATGAAGTCTACATCATCAGCGTTGATGATCAGCAAATTGCCTTCTTTATAGCCGCTGATCCAGTTTTCGTACCGCTCGTTGAGGCGCTTGAGGTAGTCGAGGCTCATATTGCCTTCGTAGTCCCGCCCCCGTTCCTGAATGTGCTCCACCAAAGTAGGGATACTGGCCCTCAGGTAGATCAGCAAGTCCGGTGGCTGTATCTGGGAAGACATGGTTTTGAACAGCTCGAAGTAGTTCTGAAAGTCTCGGGTAGACATCAGCCCCATATCGTGGAGGTTGGGCGCAAAGATGTAGGCATCCTCGTAAATGGTCCGGTCCTGTACCACTGTGCGGTCACCTGAAAGGATCTTAAGGACTTGCTGATAGCGGTTGTTGAGGAAGAAGACTTGCAGGTTGAAGGACCACCGCTGCATATCTTCGTAGAAATCGCTGAGGTAGGGGTTGTCATTAGCAGACTCGTAATGCACGTCCCACCCGAAGTGGTGGCTCAATTTTTCAGAAAGCGTGGTTTTGCCGGCACCGATGTTACCCGCTATAGCAATATGTTTTATATTTGGCGGGGACTTTGCGCTAGTTTCGCTCATGACAGGAAGTCTATTTCCTGCGAAAATAGTAAAGAATGCCGAAAAAGCGGGGTGAAAATTTCCCCTTCTGCTATAACCGCTTGTTTACCGATGATTTAGCGCCAAACATCTAATTTATTGTTATGAAAATTGAAGAAGCCCTAATATTACGCCTCGAGCATCTGGCCCGGCTGGAGCTTCAGCCATCGGAGCGGGAACGTTTGCAGCAGGACCTCAACCGGATTCTGGAGATGGTCGAAAAGATGGATGGCCTGGACACCGCAAATGTGGAGCCCCTGGTCTACGTCAATGAAGATGTGAATGTCCTGCGGGAAGACCAGGTAAAGGGAGCGTCCGGGCGGGATGCCGCATTGCGCAACGCGCCTCAGCAAGATGGGGCTTACTTCCTGGCCCCTCAGGTGATACCGACTAAAAAATAATAACATGCAGCCAATTATCTCCGTACGGGAGCTTACGAAGACTTACATCATGGGTACGGCCAAGGTGCACGCCCTGCGGGGCGTGGATTTAGACATCCAAGCCAACGAATACCTGGCATTAATGGGGCCTTCCGGCTCCGGGAAGTCTACGTTGATGAACCTGATCGGCTGCCTGGATACGCCTACTAATGGCGAATACTGGCTCAACAGCATCAATGTTTCTACTATGGATGATGATGAGCTGGCCGACGTCCGCAACAAAGAAATTGGGTTTGTCTTCCAGACCTTCAACCTGTTGCCGCGGCTTTCTGCTTTGGAAAATGTAGCCCTGCCCCTGGTTTATGCCGGGCAGCGCAAAGCGGACCGCCTGAAGCGCGCCCGGGAGGTGCTCACCGAAGTAGGGCTGGGCGACCGGGTGGACCACAAGCCCAACGAGCTTTCCGGTGGGCAGCGGCAGCGGGTGGCGATCGCCCGGGCCCTGGTCAATAAACCTTCTATTATCCTGGCTGATGAGCCCACCGGCAACCTTGACACCAAGACCTCGGTGGAAATCATGGGGATTTTTGAGCGCATCCACGAGATGGGCAATACCGTCATCCTGGTTACCCATGAGCCTGACATTGCCGAGCACTGCCACCGCATGGTCCGGCTGCGGGACGGACAGGTGGAGGTGGACCAACGCAACGAAAGCATCGTAAAGGCCGGCGACCCTACCCACCGGTACAATCAAGATTAGCCCCTCAGAACCTCTGCCCCCTGCCGTTTGTTGATGTGCATAAACGTCAACGCTTCTATGGCATTTAAAATCTACACGAAGACCGGGGACCAGGGCGTAACCGGCCTGTTTGGCGGCAAACGCCTGCCCAAAAATCATCTCCGTATCGAAACTTACGGCACTGTCGATGAGCTGAATGCGCATATCGGCATGGTGCGCGACCAGGTTGCGGAAGCCTCCGTGCGCAAGCTGCTCAAAGCAATCCAGGACCGCCTCTTTACGATCGGTTCTAACCTGGCTTCAGACCCTGACAAAGAAATGCCGGTGCCTGATATCAAAGCCGCCGACATCGAAGCGCTGGAAAAAGCGATGGACGAAATGGACGAAGTGCTGCCGGAGCTGAAAAACTTCATCCTGCCCGGTGGCCATCCCGCTGTATCCAGTGCGCACATTGCCCGTTGCGTATGCCGCCGCGCCGAGCGGCAGGTGGTGGGCTTATCGCAGTCTTCCAAAGTAGAGCCCGTCATTATACGGTACCTCAACCGCCTTTCTGATTACCTCTTTGTCCTGGCCCGGTTTATCGGGTATTCCAAAGGCATAGAAGAAGTGGTTTGGGCACCACGTACTCAGGCCTAGTTTTGGCTGTGCTGTAAAACCGTATATTTGACCCTATGAGTGCATGGAAAACGACAATTGAGGGGCTGCCAACACTTGTCAAATACCTGATGGTGGCAGGGGTTGTTGCTTTTATCAGCTTCCTGTTCCCCAATAATGTCAAGTTCAAGTACGAATTTGACAAAGGGCAGCGCTGGCGGTACGAGGACCTGCGGGCACCCTTCGATTTTGCCATTCTCAAACCAGAGGCAGAGATTGAGCAGGCGCGCGCAGAGGTGAAGGATAACTTTTCGCCTATTTACGAGTACCTGCCATCGGTGAAGAGCGACCAACTGCAAAAATTCGAAGCTGAATTTCAGCAGCAGTACAGCCAGGTTTCCGAAGAGCAGTTCCCGGCGGTCAAAGCCAAACCCGTATCCTACCTCGACTTTGGGCGGCAGCTGTTGGAGCGGATGTACGAACGGGGCGTGGCCAAGATCGCTCCCGCTCATCAAAACAAGCCCAAGGATTTTGTCGTGAATGTCCTGAAGGGGAACACTACCCACCCGCAGACGCTTGAGAACCTGACTACAGTGGCGGAGGCGGAGGCTATGCTAACTGATTCTCTGCCCTACAGCCGCCTGGCGGAATCAGACTTCCTGTACTCCATCCTTGAATCCGCGATTACGCCTAATATCACCTACAACGACAGCCTGAGCAAGCGGCTGCTGGAAGAAGACCTCAGTCAAATCGGCCTGTACCGGGGGCGGGTCTCTAAGGGCGATCTCATCGTTACCGAAAATGGATACATCACAGAAGAAATATACCTGAGGCTACAGTCATTTAAAGCCAAGTACCGGGAAGAGGTGACCGAAGAACAGTCGTATAGCGGGGTCCTGGCTGGCTACGCCCTGCTTTCTACACTGATCATCGGGATTTTCCTGCTCTATGTGCGGCTGTTCGCCCAGGCCGTATTTTCCCGCTTCAACAAGCTGGTGTTTGTCATGCTGTGGCTGGTCGCCTTTAGCTATCTGGTCTACGCTGTGGAACAGGTCAACCTGCTGAGCACCTACATGATCCCTTTCTGCATCGTCCCGATTGTGATCAAAAACTTTTACGACGAGCATCTAGCCCTGTTTACCCACCTCGTGGTTATCCTGCTGGCCAGCTTCCTGTCTTCCTTGGGGTACGAATTCGCATTTCTGCAAATCCTGGCGGGCATCGTAGTCCTGCTGAGCGATGTGGACACGCGCGACTGGTCGCGTTTCTTTTACTCCATTTTCTTTATCTTCCTAGTCTACGCTCTGGGCTACGTGGGCTTATCGCTGATCCAGGAAGGGAACTACCGCGATATCGATTGGGTGGTCTTCACCTGGCTGGCCATTAGCGCCTTTATGACCTTATTGGCCTATCCATTAATCCCTTTGCTGGAGCGTTTCTTCGGTTTCACCTCCTCTATTTCACTGGTGGAGCTATCCGATATGAACCGGCCTTTGCTGCGGCAGTTGGCTAATAAAGCCCCAGGTACCTTACAGCACTCTTTGCAGGTGGCTAACTTATCAGAAGAGGCCGCGCGCGCCATTGGGGCGAACCACCTGCTGGTAAAGGTGGCAGCCCTCTACCACGATATTGGTAAAACCGTACAGCCCAGCTTCTTTATCGAAAACCAAAGCGGCAAAAGCCCTCACCTGGACATTTCGGACAAGAAAAGCGCCGAAGTGATCATCAGACATGTGGAAGAGGGGGTGAAAATGGCTAAAAAAGCTCGGCTCCCAGCCATATTGATTGATTTTATCAAATCGCACCATGGTACGACCCGGGTAGAGTATTTCTATCGCAACTACCTTAAAGACCACCCGGAGGAGGCTGTAGACGAGCAGGAGTTCCGCTATCCGGGTCCTAAACCGGTCACCAAGGAGGAAACGATCCTGATGATGGCCGACAGTATTGAGGCTGCTTGCAAGAGCCTCAAGAACCCTACGGAGCAGTCCTTGATGGAGCTGATCGAAAAGATTATAGCGGGCAAGTTGGCGATGGGGCAATTTGAAGACTCCCAACTCACGTTTTCCGAATTGGAAGACTGTAAAAAGGTATTCCGCCAGCTGATGAAGAGCGTGCACCACGTACGCATCGAATATCCGGAGGAGGAGCAAAGCCAGGAGTGATCCCCAACTTTTGCACCCTTCTATCCGGCAGGAAAACCAGAATTTGGCCTGTGCAGGGCCTACCTGCCATTTAGCAAAAACAGAAAATTGAGATACATGAAGAATTGGAATGCTTTATTGCTATTGATTTTGCCTTTGAGCATGCTGTCGGCACAACCCGGCCGCTGGCAACAGGGGGCGCAGTACGAGATGGATATTGATTTTGATGTAGAGCGCCACCAATTTAAGGGGCAACAGACTTTGGTCTACATCAATAATTCCCCAGACACCCTGCGGCAGGTGTTTTACCACCTCTATTTCAATGCTTTTCAGCCCAACAGCATGATGGATGTCCGTTCTTCATCCTTGCCGGATGCTGACCCAAGGGTGGGGGAGCGCATCGGCAATTTGTCCGCAGACGAGATCGGCTACCACCGGGTCAACAGCCTGACGATGGACGGCAAAAAGGTGAAGTACGAAGTGGTGGGGACCATCCTGGAGGTTGAGCTGCCCGAGCCCATCCTGCCTGAGTCCAAGGTGGTATTTGAGATGGAGTTTGAGTCTCAGGTACCTGTGCAAATCCGCCGCTCTGGCCGCAATAACGAAGAAGGCATTGCCTACTCAATGGCACAGTGGTACCCTAAAATGTGCGAATACGATTACCAGGGCTGGCACGCCAACCCCTACGTGGGCCGCGAGTTCTACGGCATATGGGGGGACTTTGACGTCACCATCCATATGGACCCTTCGTATATCATCGGTGCGACGGGTTATTTGCAGAACCCGAAAGAAATCGGGTATGGGTACACCAAAAATCCGGTGAAGCACTCCGGCAAGGAGAAGCTGTCCTGGCATTTCAAAGCCCCTAACGTCCATGACTTTGTCTGGGGGGCAGACCCGGATTACACGCATACGACCTACGAGCGGGCGGATGGCATGGTCATGCACTTCTTCTACCAGGAAAACGAACGCACTCAAGAAAATTGGGAAGCCCTGCCCAAAATCATGGATGCCGCCTTTGAGTTCATCAACACAAACTATGGCCAGTATCCGTACGAACAGTATTCCTTCATACAAGGAGGCGATGGCGGCATGGAATACCCCATGGCTACCCTGATTACCGGGGAGCGCAGCCTGCCCAGCCTGGTGGGCGTATCCGTCCACGAACTGATGCACAGCTGGTACCAGATGCTGCTCGGGACTAACGAAGCCCTCTATGCCTGGATGGACGAAGGGTTTACCAGTTGGGCTTCCAGTAATGTAATGAACCACTTGCGCGAGCAAGGCGTACTGCCTGGCAATCCTGCAGATAACCCGCACCGGGGGTCTTATATAGGCTACGCCAATTTCTCCCAAAGCGGCCTGGAAGAACCGCTTATCGTGCACGCCGACCACTTTACGACCAACTCAGCCTACGGCGTCGCCTCTTATGTGAAGGGGGCCGTTTTCCTGGAGCAGCTCAAATACATCATTGGAGAAGAAGCTTTTGATGAGGGTATGCTGCGCTACTTCGACACCTGGAAGTTCAAGCACCCCAACTCCAATGATTTTATCCGGATCATGGAAAAGCAGTCGGCGATTGAGCTGGACTGGTACCGCGAATACTGGATCAACACAACTCATACGATTGACTACGGCATACAGAAGGTAGAGTCAGACGGGCGGAGCGCTGTTGCCATTCTGGAAAAGGTAGGGGTTATGCCCATGCCTTTGGATATCGCAGTTGAGCTCACTGATGGTTCTGTCAAGCGCTTCAATATCCCGCTGCGGATTATGCGGGGCCATAAACCGTTGGGGGATGCCGAACTGGCAGAAGACTGGCCATGGACGCACCCGACCTACGAGTTGGACCTGGGCGAAAAAGCCAAAAATATACGCAAGGTTATTATTGACCCCGACTTCGACCTGGCGGACGTCGACCGGGACAATAATGAGCTAGAACTGAATAGCGATAAATAAACAGCCCGTATGCATCCTTTACACAAGCAACTCGAGGCGCTGAAAGCATTTACAGCCGGCGATAATACCGAAATCCGGGAAGTCCTCCACCCCAAAAATGACCAGGTCGATTTTGGCTTTAGCCTGGCACACGCCACTTTGCAGCCCGGTGAGGCTTCCAAACCCCATGTGCTTCAGGGGCGGTCAGAAACCTACATCGTAGCCGAAGGGGAGGGGCAGGCGCAAGTAGCCGGACAAACCATAGCTGCGCGGCCTGGCAGCGTCATTTATATCCCACCCGGAGCGGATCAGTTTATTGAAAATACAGGGCCTGGCGCACTGAAGTTCTGGTGTGTCGTCTGCCCGCCCTGGTCGGCCGAAACCGAAGTGGTGGAATAGCTGGCCATGTTGTGAAAAACCGTTATTTTTGCAGACCTTCGCCCGGCTGTTGCCAAAGCCGGCGCCCGGCGGATGCCGCTGCGGGCCGAAAATGGTGCCATGCCCGGAAAAAAAGGATGCATGAGAATACTTCAGCTTTGTAAAAAATTCCCTTTTCCCCTGAAGGATGGAGAGTCCATCGCCGTGACGGCCCTGAGCCGGGCTATGCAGGAGCTTGGGCACGAAGTCCACCTGTTGGCTATGAATACGCTCAAGCACTACTACCCTTTGCAGGAGCTGCCGGCAGCGCTGAAACACTACGAAGATGTCCGGGCAGTTGAAGTTGACAACCGCATCAAGCCCCTTGATGCCATCCGGCATCTGGGCCGCCGGGGTTCTTACCACATCTCCCGGTTTATCTCTTCCGGTTTTGAAGCGCAATTGGTGGACAAGCTCCGTAGTCAACCCTTTGATGTGGTGCAGCTGGAAACCCCCTATCTTGCCCCTTACATCCCAGCCATACGCAAGCATTCCAAGGCTGCCATCGGCATGCGCGCGCACAATGTGGAATTCGAAATCTGGGAGCGCATCATCAGCCATACCCGGTTTTGGCCCAAGCGTTGGTACTTGCGCCACCTGACGCAGCGCCTCCGGCAATATGAAATCCGGCAGCTCCGGGAATATGACCACCTGGCTGCCATTACCCGGCGCGACTTAGACCGGTTCCGGCAATTGGGGTTTGCTGGGCCCGCCACGGTAACACCAATCGGGGTAGACAGCCGCTTTTACCAACCGGATTACCGCAGCTATAGCCGGCCGCTTTCCCTCTCGTTTATCGGTTCTCTGGATTGGATGCCGAATGTGGAGGGGTTGCAGTGGCTGCTGGACCGGGTTTGGCCGATAGTGCAGTCCCGGCACCCCAAGCTTCAGCTGCATATCGCCGGGCGCAATACACCCTCCTGGCTCCTGCGGCTCAACCGGCCGGGCATCGTCGTGGAAGGAGAAGTGCCCGATGCCTCAGATTTCATCAATCAGCATTCTTTGATGGTCGTGCCACTGCTATCGGGCAGTGGCATGCGCGCTAAAATCCTGGAGGGCATGGTGCTGGGCAAAGCAGTGCTGAGCACGACGGTCGGGATGGAGGGCATTGGGGCGGCGCACCGGCAGGAAGCTTTGATTGCGGACAGCCCGGAAGCCTTTGCGGCCCAGATCGGGTACGCATTGGAACAGCAGGAAAAAGGGGCATTGAAAGCACTGGGCTGCAAAGCCCGGGCCTTTGTGCTGGACCGCTACGACAGCCGGGAGACCGCCCGCCGCCTTTTGCAGTCCTACGCCGAACTCAGTGTAGAAGCCCTCTGATTATGGGAGAACTGCTGCTTTATACCATTTGGGGGATTAGCGTGCTGGGGTTGCTGCATACCTATGTGTTGTACCCCCGCTTGATGCGATGGCTGGCTGCGGGGCAGCCGCTTAATGCCAATGTTTTTTCGGAGGGCAGCCAATGGCCGCCGGTTGCCATCATCATGTCGGTCTACAACGAAGCAGCAGTAATTAGCGAGAAAATGGAAAAGCTGGCCGCCTTGGAATACCCCGGCCCTTTGCAAGTGCTTGTCGGTTCTGATTGCTCAAATGACCAAACTAACGCCATCGCCACTGCCTTTGCCCAACGGTACAATCATATTCACTTTTTTTCCTTTTCGCAAAGAAGAGGCAAGCCGGAGGTGGTAAACGAATTAGCTGGCCGGGCCCGGGCCTTATTTCCGGCCGGGCAAGCCGGGCAGGCCGTCTTTATTATTACCGATGCCAGTGTCATGCCACAGCCGGATGCGGCAAAGTGGATGGTGCGGCATTTCCGCAACCCCCGCATCGGGCTGGTTGATGCGCACATTATACATACCGGCATGGCGAGGCAGGGGATTTCTAAGGCTGAGAACACCTACATCTCCGGTGAAGTGGAGCTTAAGTACCACGAAGGCCTGGCCTGGGGGTGTATGATGGGCCCGTTCGGTGGCTTTTACGCTATCCGGGCCCGTTATTTCAGCAAAGTGCCGCCCAATTACCTGGTCGATGACTTTTACATTACCCTCCGGATGTTCGAACAGGGCGGGCGAGCCATAAACGACCCCAAGGCGGTGTGCTACGAAGCCGTCTCTCATGACATCGGTGTGGAATACCGCCGCAAAGCCCGGATTTCAGCGGGCAATTTTCAAAATCTGTTCACTTTTCCCCACCTTTGGTGGCCCCCGGTGGGCCAACTGCGCTTTGCCTTTTTTTCGCATAAGGCATTGCGTTGGCTCGGGCCTTTTTTCCTGCTCTTGATCCTGCTCAGCAGTGGTGCAATGGCCTTTTCGGGCAACTTATTGCAGCAGTGGTTGTTCGCGATTATGACAGGGGGCATGATCCTGGTGCCGGTTCTGGATCAGCTGCTGCGGTATGCTGGCTTGCATTGGCTGCCGCTGCGGGGTGCCCGGTACTTTCTGGTCATGAACCTGGCCCTGCTCGCCGGTTTTTTCAAATACATTAAAGGAGTACGCTCAAATGTCTGGCAACCAACCAAACGTAACTAAACAGCAAGGCTTCCAGCTCAATACCATTGAGGAGGCTATTCGGGATATCAAAGCGGGTAAAGTCATCATTGTGGTTGATGATGAAGACCGCGAAAACGAAGGCGATTTTATCTGTGCAGCAGAGTGCGTCACCCCCGAAATCATTAACTTCATGGCCATGCACGGGCGGGGGCTCATTTGCTCGCCTATAGATGAAAAAAGAGCCGATGAGCTCGGGCTGGAAATGATGGTCTCTTCTAATACGGCCCTGCATGAAACGGCCTTTACCGTTTCTATCGACCTGATCGGGCATGGCTGTACAACTGGCATTTCGGCCTACGACCGTGCAACGGGCATCCGCAAATTGGTGGACCCCAAAACCCGCCCGGAAGACTATGCCCGCCCTGGCCACATTTTCCCGCTGCGGGCCAAAACTGGCGGGGTGCTGCGCCGGACCGGGCATACTGAAGCCGCTATTGACCTGGCCCGCCTGGCAGGTTTCCACCCAGCGGGCGTCCTCGTCGAAATCCTCAATGAAGATGGTACGATGGCCCGCCTGCCCCAGTTGATGGAGATTGCTGAGCGCTTTGACCTCAAGGTCATCGCCATCAAAGACCTGGTGGCTTACCGCATGCGCAACGAACGCCTCATCAAGCGGGAACTCAGCGTAAAGGTGGATTCCCAGTTTGGCCCCTTTGAAGTGATTGCCTTCCGGCAACTGACTACGGATGATATCCACCTGGCGATCAAGCGCGGGGAGTGGAAAGCGGATCAGCCGGTGCTGGTGCGGGTGCACTCTTCCACGGAAACGGGGGAGGTGCTTGGGGTCTTGTTCAACAACTACGGCGAGCAGCTGCAGAAAGCCATCGAAATGATTGCAGAAGAAGAGCAAGGGCTGCTGCTCTACATGCGGCACAGTGAAAAATTTGATGCCATCCTCCACCACCTGGAAGACTACCAGAAACGGCAGTACAATGGGGAAAAACCCCGGCTGGAAAAGAAATCGGATATGACACAGCGGGACTTCGGCGTAGGCGCTCAAATCCTGCACGACCTGAATGTGACTAAATTGCGCCTGATTTCCAATACGCCCCGCAAACGCGTAGGCTTGATTGGCTATGGCCTGGAAGTGGTTGAAAATATAACGCTTTAACCTGCCCCGGGATGCGCTACGAGCGAAAGTATAAAGTCGAGCAGGTACACCCCCGGGTGGTTGAGCAAGTTATCCGCCTGCACCCCGCTGGTTTCCGCCTGCTTTTCCCGCCCCGCCGCGTGAACAACCTGTATTTTGATACGCCGGACTTTGCTGCTTTCCAAGATAATGTAACGGGTGCCCCTAAACGGCTGAAGTACCGCTTGCGTTGGTACGGCGAGCACTTTGGCGAAATTACTGACCCCGTCCTGGAGGTTAAAGTGAAAGACAACTTACTGGGCTGGAAAAAGCATCTGCCCCTGGAAAAGGGCCGGTACGCTTACCGCGATTTCCCAGATTTGGTAGCGCGTTGCCGTCAGTTGGCAGGGAAGGGCCCGGATATGCAACCGGTGCTGCTGAATACTTATCAACGGTCGTACTGGAGCGCTCCGGCCTTACCCTTTCGGTTAACCATTGACAGTGTACTTCGCTTTGGCCGGTACACTGCCGGAGCAGTGCCCCGGCTAACGCTACGGGACGAAGCGGTGGTCCTGGAAGTCAAATACGATGCGCCAGCTGACTCCGATACGGAATTTGTACTGCAGCATTTGCCCTTCCGGCTAAGCAAAAACTCCAAGTACGTGACAGGTATCAATTTGGCGTACGGTTAGAATTTGGGGCACAGCACCACTTCATCTTCGTACTCTCCAAGGTAGGCGAGAGAAAGCTCAAATGCGCCCTGCTGTTTGCGCTGCGAGCCCAAGGCATCCATTCGGGCATCGTAGCTGAAGCCAAGCAGGAAGTTGCTGTACTCAATGCCGACCATACCAACCACGGCATCCAGCATAAAATCATCCAGCTCATCCCGGACGGGCCGCACCCAGCCGCCGGTATGCAGGGCGACACCGGAGATATCATCGAGCAAGAACCGGAAGTTAGCCCCCGCATTAGCAGCCAAATGTGGCCCTTGCGCATATACTAAAGCCCGGGGCTGCAGTTGAATAGCCAGGCCGAGGGGGATGGTGACATTCAAGTAAGCACTGTACTTACGGTGCAAAAAATCCGAATTGCCCAGTTCCGGATCCTCTTCATCATAAAAGAAGCTGATTTGCGGCTCCAGGATATGGTGCATGGCAGCACCGGCAAACACAGCAACGCCCCGCTTCGGCGTGTAGGTATAGTTGATCCCCGCCGCGATATCGCTGTACGCAAAGTTGTTGGCGGGCAGGATTTCAGCGGTAGGGTTGGTGTAGCCGTCGTCTCCCGCAAACTGGTCTTCAAACCGGAAGCGTTCGTAACCGAAGTTACGCTGCGCGATGCCGATTTGAAAACCTGCGCTCAAAAACTGGTCATTGGACTTGCTCAGGCTTTTATGGAAAGCGCCCGCAACGTTAATCTGGTTATTGGAAAAACCGAGCTCAGGCACCCGGTCATTGTAAAACACCACGCCAACGCCAAATGCATCTTTATAGCGCTTGCCGACGCTGTTGAGGCCGAACCGGAGGTCGACTGCGCCAGCGTACGTCTGGAACGGATCCTGGTCCCGGTACACGAGCGCAACGCGGTACTTGCCATTAAAGGTGCCACTGAGTGCAGGATTAAGGGTGAGAGGCGCGGCGAAGAATTGCGTAAAATGCTGGTCTTGCGCCTGCACAGCAGTTGCGGCTAAGAGTGCTAGGCACAGGGCGCAAAAGATAGGCTTCTTCATAGGATCGGTTCTTGTGATTTTCGGCTAAAGTTAAAGAGGTGACTGCACTAAAACGATTGTTTGGTCAGAAATACGAACGGAATTGGTTGATATTTATTATTTTTGGATGACTGCCTCCTGCCCTTTATTATCAACCCGAGAGGCAGCCTTAAAACGCCAGCTAGCATGCCTTCCTACGCCATTTGCCCACTGAGCAACGTCCCCATCCGGAGCAATTCGTCTGATAAGAGCGAAATTGTCTCCCAGCTGCTGTTTGGCGAACTGGCGGAGGTGCTGGAAACCAAAGGGCGGCAGTGGGCTAAAATCCGCTGCATCTGGGACAACTACGTGGGCTGGGTGGCCGCCAATCAGATTAAAGCCATCACCCCCAGCGAGCTGGAATTGTTCAAGTCCCAGTTTGCGTATAGCCTGGAGCTCTTCCAGCCTCTGATGGCCGACAACGAGGTTATACCGGTCGTTCTTGGGGCCCGCCTGCCCAACTTTGACGGCATGCGGTTTACCCTTGATAATGTGGTGTATACTTTCAGTGGGCAAGCGGTTTTTCCGGAGCACATCAAGCCGTCTGCCGATTTTATCCTGAAAATTGCCCGGCGCTACCTGCATGCCCCGTTTTTGCACGGGGGGCGCTCGCCTATGGGCATCGATGCGGCGGGATTTGTGCAGATGGTATTCAAAATCGCCAATGTAGCCCTGCCCCGGGAGGCGGCTCAGCAGGTCTATATCGGGACCGCAGTTGACTTTGTGGAACAGAGCTCGCCGGGGGACGTGGCCTTCTTTGAGAACCGGACCGGGCGGATTACCCACTGCGGCATTATTCTCCCCGATGCAGAGATTATCCACGCCTTTGGCAGTGTGCGCATTGACAAAATAGACCACTACGGTATTTTCGACCGCAACGCCAAGCGCTATACCCACCGGTTGCGGGTTGTAAAACGAATGTTAGTTGGGGAGGCGGCACCCAAAAAATCCAAGCAGCAGCTCAGCGCCAACGTCCCCAACCAGGTAGAGTTGTTTTAAACGGCCTGTATGATATCGTACTGCGTCAGAATATGCAAAGTGCCGGCTTTGTCCTTCGCAATGACCGCTGGAATAGTGCGGTCGACGTATTTGCTCAGTTTGGTAAAAGGCAAATCTTCTTCCACCAGCGGAAAGGGCGCTCCCATTACGGCAGCTACCTTCTGCTCAGCGTGGTTCATCGGGTTTTCCAGCAGATAGGCAAGCACAGCCGTCTCTGTAATGGAGCCTACCATCTGCTTATCCCGCATAACCGGCATTTGAGAAATGTCGTTTTCTTTCATCATTTTAAAGGCGGCCTGCACCGTATCCTCCTCGCTCACTGACATAAAGCGGTTTTCGGGCTTTATGTGGAGGAGGTCCCTGACGCAAAGCTCCCGCTCGAGAAAGCCCCGTTCCCGCATCCAATCGTCATTGTAGATTTTGCCGACGTACCGGCTGCCGTGGTCGTGAATGACTACCACAACTACATCATCGGCGGTCAGTTGATCTTTCAATTGCAGTAAGCCTGCGACTGCCGAACCCGCGGAATAACCGAGCAACAGGCCTTCCTCCCGTGCCAGCCGCCGGGCCATCAGGGCACCGTCTTTATCGGTGACTTTCTCGAAAAGGTCGATGACTTCGAAGTCGACATTCTTCGGGATAATGTCCTCCCCGATGCCTTCCGTGATATAGGGGTAAATTTCCTTATTGTCGAACTCTCCGGTTTCGTGGTATTTTTTGAAGACCGAGCCGTAGGTATCAATGCCCCAGATTTTGACATCGGGATTTTGTTCCTTCAGGTAGCGGCCGGTGCCGGAGATGGTGCCTCCCGTACCCACGCCGACTACCATATGCGTGATCTTCCCATCCGTTTGTTGCCAGATTTCCGGGCCCGTGGACTCGTAGTGCGCCTGCCGGTTGGAAAGGTTATCGTACTGATTGCACCAATAGCTGTTTGGAATTTCTTCGCTGAGGCGGCGGGCGACGCTGTAGTAAGAGCGCGGGTCATCGGCTTCTACGTTGGTTGGGCAAACGATGACTTCGCCGCCGACCGCCCTGAGCAGGTCAATCTTTTCCTTGGATTGCTTATCGGTAGTGGTGAAGATGCACTTGTAGCCTTTAACCGCTGCGCCCAGCGCCAGGCCCATGCCTGTATTGCCAGAGGTGCACTCTATAATGGTGCCGCCCGGTTTGATGTCCCCCCGGGCCTCGGCATCTTCCAGCATTTTGAGCGCCATGCGGTCCTTGATGGAGTGCCCCGGGTTGAAGGTTTCGACCTTCATGAGTACAGTAGCCGGGATTTCCCTGACCACCTTATGCAATTTGACGAGTGGTGTGTTACCAATCGTTTTTAGGATATTTTCGTAATACTCCATGGGTTTTATCTAATTTTGCCGCAAAGGTAGGGAATTCATCGAAGGTATTTGACCTTTACAAAGAATCGGGGGTCAATCGCGCCCAATAATTTTGCCGTCAGGGGAGAGACCACCACAATGACATCATCCCGGTACACAGTATCGGGGATGCGGCCTACCACTTTAGCATAAACGGTGCGGCGGCTCATAGGGTTGTAAATGGAAATAATGGAGCCCACTTCCGCCCGCCGGTGCATAGCCAACAGGTCGCTTTCGGTTTTCAGGTCTTTGGGCCAATAAGCTACGCCCTGATGATCGCGCTCCCGGTGGTCGGGCTGCGTATATTGATACAGTTTCTGGTAGGCTGCATTTCGTTTGCCAAGGGCCCCGCCGGCGTAGCCGCGCAAGCTGTCCGGAATGCCCTCCAGGCTCAGCCAGCCGACGTGCAGCATTTGGTTTTGTTTGAGGGTATGGTCGAGCAGCCCATTGCGCGCCATCATTTCTTCCAGGGGTACGCTGAAATAATGCTTCGAAATCCGGTATAGCGTATCGCCTTTTCTGACGACGTAAAAAACCGGAGCGTATTGCCCGGGCACCATGTCCTGTGTCCAGTAGCGGTGGATGGCGCGGTTGGGGATAGGGATGCGTACCGGCATGCCGACTTTCATTGTTGCCGGGCTAAGCCCGGGATTGTAGAAGTAGAGTTCCTGCAGGCTAAGGCCGTAGAATTGCGCCAGGGAAAAGAGGGTTTGTTTGGGCTCAATGCGGTGCTCGAAGAATTTTTCCTGAAACTGGCCGACACTCAGAAATATGGTATCTTTGGCCGTCAGGTAGTTGAGGCTGTCTCCCGTTGCAAAGGCCCAGCTGTATAAGGAAAGAAGCGCCAAGAGTAGTTTAAGTCTCATAGTTCATTGCGGTGCGAAGGGGGGAGGCGGCCCCACCTTTTTGTTGAATGCGGTGCGAAATATAAACAAATGTATGAAATCTATTGCGATCATTCCAGCCCGTTACGGCAGCACGCGTTTCCCAGGCAAACCTTTAGCTGAGCTTGCCGGCAAGCCAATTATTCAGCATGTTTACGAGCGGGCCGAGCGGGCGCAAAGCATTAGTGAAGTGTACATCGCCACGGACGATCGACGCATTGAAGAACGGGCCCGGGCGTTTGGGGCAACGGTAGTCATGACAGACCCTGCCCACCGCAGCGGTACCGACCGATGCGCCGAAGTGGCCAATGGCCTGCCTGGCGATTTCCTGGTCGTCAATATTCAGGGGGATGAGCCCTTTATCGACCCTCGGCAAATTGACCAGGTTAGCCAGCTGCTACGCCAACAGGAGGATGCTGGGGTCAGCACACTGGCCCGCCGCCTTACTGATGCCGATGCCATAGCTAACCCGAATATTGTTAAAGTCGTAACAAATACCGCCGGCCAGGCGCTGTACTTCAGCCGTTCGCCCATCCCGTTCCTCCGGGGAGTGCCCCGCGAACAATGGGTTGAGCACGGTGTTTTCTTCAAGCATTTGGGGATTTATGGTTTCCGGAGGCAAGTTTTGCTGGCGATTGCCAGCCTGCCGCCCGGCCGGTACGAGCAATTGGAGCACCTGGAGCAACTGCGCTGGCTGGAAGCTGGCTATGCCATTCAGGTTGGCGAAACTACTCAGGAGACGATAGGCATAGATACCCCCCAAGATTTGGAAAAAGCCATTCGGGCAATCGCCCATAACCAATGATTATGGACCGCAAAACTTACTATCGCCGCTGGTTGTTACGCGCCCCGGTTGGCCTGGTATTAATCGGGTTCGGAGCCTGCCTGATTGCCGAGGCTGCCATGGATAAATTCGAAGGGGCCCCCACCTGGCAATGGGTGCTATACGGGACCCTGGCCCTGGTCGTTTTCAATAGCGGGCTCAGTATATTTGGGGACGCTATACTGCAACGGTCGCGGTACGAAAGCGCCCTGGAAAAAGAGGAATCAGCATGAATTTTTGCAGCAATTGTGGTTCAGATGACCTTGCCTTCAAAGTGCCTCAGGGCGATAACCGGCAGCGGTATGTCTGCAACCAATGCGGAGCAATCCACTATTCTAACCCCAAGATTGTCGCAGGATGCCTGCCGGTATGGGAAGACAAAGTTTTGCTGGCCAAGCGCTCCATTGCCCCCAGGCGTGGGTATTGGAATGTCCCCAGCGGGTATATGGAGAATGGAGAAACAGTAGAGGAAGGGGCGCTGCGGGAAGTGCTGGAAGAGACCCGGGCCAGGGTGCAGCTCACCGGCCTGCATGCCATTTTTAGCATCCCTCATATCAACCAGGTGTACATGCACTTCCTCGGGGATCTCGAAGGGCCGGAAGCATTTGGTGTAGGGGAAGAAAGCCTGGAGGTCCGCCTGTTTGCCGAGTCTGAAATCCCCTGGGGTGATATTGCATTCACTTCATCCCTGTTTACGCTCCGGCACTACTTCGCCGACCGGCAGCGGGGCCAGCACGAACTCCACCTCGGCCAGATGGACTATCCCAAAGCCTCCTGAATTCAGAGGAACTCACTATTAAAGCCCAGGGGGAGCAGGTCGCGCCCGCTCGGGATTTCGTAAACCTCCTCCCCGTCCCCCTGCAGTAACAGCCGGATAGGGTGTTGTTGCCGCTCTTCCATCTCGGAAATAGCCTGGCGGCAAGACCCGCAGGGCGCTGCCGGCTGCCGGATGGCCTTCCGGGCGTTGCGCACGACTACAGCCAGAGCAGTGATGGTTGCTTCTGGATGGTTGAGCGTCGCATTACCCAGGGCCACGCGCTCGGCGCACAGGCACATGGGGTAAGCGGCGTTCTCCTGGTTAGCGCCCGTGGCGATTGCACCGCTCTTCAACCGGGCAGCTGCCCCGACGTTGAAGTGTGAGTAGGGCGCGTAGGCTAGCTCCAGGGCTTCCCATGCCGCTGCCAGCAATTGCTGGTCTGGCCCTGGCAACTCCTCAGGACGTTCGTATATATTGATGCGGGTCTGAAATGTCTTATGCTTCATTTTTTGAGTTGGAAAATCTGGAATTAATTTACACGGCCTTGAATAGGGAGTTGTATACAAAGTTTTATATTGAGCCCATCGGCAAATTACCTCAATAAACAGAAAAAACCAACCATGACCAATATATTGATTATTGGCGCAGGACGCTCTTCCAGCGCTTGTATCAACTACGTTTTAGAACAAGCAAAGATCAGCAATTGGTTCGTCACGGTGGCGGATGCAGACCCGCAGTTGGCACAAGCCAGGGTGAAAGGGCACCCCAATGGCCGGCCCGCCTGGCTGGATGTCATGAAAACCAATGACCGCCGGGACTTGATTGGCCGGGCAGACGTTGTTGTTTCGCTCCTCCCCGCTCATCTACATCTGGAAGTCGCCCACGACTGCATCAAATTAAAAAAGCACTTGATCACAGCCTCCTATGTTTCTCAGGAGCTCTACCGGCTGGGCGATGAAGCCCGCAACCGGGAGCTGATTTTCATGGGGGAAATGGGGCTGGACCCCGGTATTGACCACATGTCAGCTATGCGGCAAATCGACGAGATCAAAGCACAGGGCGGGGAACTGACGGCTTTCCGCTCCTACACCGGCGGGCTGATTGCCCCTGAAAGCGACACCAACCCCTGGCACTACAAATTTACCTGGAACCCCCGCAACGTCGTGCTGGCCGGGCAGGGTACGGCGCAGTACCTTGAAAATGGCAAATATAAATATATCCCTTACGACCGGCTGTTCAAAGAGTACCGCCTGATCGATGTGCCGGGCATGGGGGAATACGAGGTATACGCCAACCGGGACTCTTTGCTTTACCGCGATGTGTACGGGCTCTCCAATATTCCAAATATACTACGGGGGACCATCCGCCACCGGGGGTTCTGTGATGCTTGGCACGCCTTGGTCAAGATCGGCCTCACTGATGGCTCTTACCCGATTCTGGAAAGCGAAAAGATCAGTTACCACGAATTGATGGAAGGGTATCTGAGCCCCCTGAATAAGAATGGCTCGGTTAAGGACCGCGTGGCCGACCTGCTGAAGATCGACCCTGAGGACGAGGTCATGCATAAGCTGGATTGGCTGGGCTTGTTCCGTAAGAAAAAGATCGGCCTGGCGAACGCTACGCCAGCGCTCATCCTGGAAAATTTGCTGATGGACAAGTGGAAGCTGGGCAATAATGACAAGGATATGATCATCATGCAGCACGAGTTTGAGTATAAGCTGGATGGCAAGAAGCAGGAAGTCATTTCCACCCTGGTGATGAAAGGCAACAACGCGGATGATACCGCCATGTCCAAATTGGTGGGGCTGCCATTGGGTATTTTCGTTAAGCTGGTGATGGAAGGGCGCATTAAGTCGAAAGGGGTCAATATCCCGGTCATCCCCGAGGTATACGAGCCAGTGCTCGATGAATTGGAACAGTACGGGGTGGTCTTCGAGGACGAGGTCCGTGAGCTATAACCGGGGCTTTTGATTCGGCGCATCCGCATTGATAACGTCCGGGCTTTCCAGACCGTTACCCTGTTTCGGCAGGGAGGGGCGATTTTAGTGTCTTTGTTGCTGGCGCACAGCAGCCTCTCCAAGGACAGCATCGGGCATTATGAGCAGTTGCTTTACCTGGGGTTTACGGTAACTTCATTCTGGGTAACGGGGCTGATGCAGGCCTTGCTGTCGAAGTACGCCCAGGTAGAGCCGCAGCAGCAGGCGCATTTCCTCTTTAGCGTATTCCTTGTTTTTTCGGGATTGGGCGGTACGCTGCTCCTTGGGCTATGGTGGGGGCGGCATTGGGTAGTGCCTGCCCTGACCGGCATGGCCGAATTGCCCTACCTGCTCCCTTTTTTACTGTTTTTGGGGCTTAACCTCTCCAGCTTTTTGCTGGACAACTTTTACCTGCTCTGGCAACGGCCAATGGAGCTGCTGCTGCTGGGTGGGCTGTCGCACGCCTTGCAAGTGCTGGCCGTGCTGTGGCCGGTATGGCAGGGCTACGGGCTGCAAGGGGCCATTTGGGCCTTGGTTGGGGTAGGGGGGCTGCGGATGCTGTGGCTGTTGGCAGGGCTGCTGCGGTTTACGCAGGCTGGCTGGGCGGGCACGGCTTTGAAAGCATGGTTAGCTACCGCTATTCCGCTTATGCTTTACGCAGTAGTGAGCACGATTAGTGTTTCCTTCGACAGCTGGCTGGTCAACCATCACTACAATGGCGATCAGGACATTTTTGCATTATTCCGGTATGGTGCCAGAGAGCTGCCCCTTGCGCTGGCGCTGGCTGCGGCATTTGGCACCGCCATGCTGCCCGAGGTGGCTGCTGGCTTGAAGCCCGCCCTGGCGCTCATGAAGCGGAAGTCGCTGCGGTTGTACCATTTATTGTTCCCCTTGTCGATTGTGTTGCTGGCAAGCAGTGCGCACTGGTTTCCCTGGGTATTTAGCGAAGCGTTTCGGGATAGCGTGCCAGTGTTCAATATCTTTTTGCTGGTGGTCATCAGCCGTATGCTTTTTCCGCGTACGGTGCTCATTGGGCTGGATGCCAGCCAGGCTGTTTTTTATTTTTCGCTCGTCGAGCTCGGGTTGAATATTGCGCTGGGCTTCCTGCTGGTTAGCCCCTTTGGCTTGTCGGGGGTTGCCTGGGCAACGGTGTTGGCCTATACGGCAGACAAAGCCATGCTGTGCGCTTACTTGTATTACCGCTTTGGCATCCGGCCAGGCGCTTATACACCGGTGCCCTGGTTCCTGGGTTACACGGTGGTATTATTGGCCGTTTATGGCCTCGTATCCGGCGGGTAAAGCGTGGGTTATCCCTGGCCTTCGTAGAATACTCTTGCGGTAGGGGTCTCCCATAGTTCCATTTTTACAAGTTGGGGCAGTGCTGGCTTGAGCTGCTGCCAAATCCAGGGGGCGATATTTTCGACGGTTGGGTTTTCCAGCCCAGGGATTTCGTTGAGGTAGCGGTGGTCGATTTGCCGTGCCACCTGTTTCCAGGCTTTTTTGACTTCACCAAAATCAAGCACCCAGCCCATTTCTTCATCGACGGGGCCCTCCAAAAACAGTTTGATGCGATAGGTGTGCCCGTGCAGGTTCCGGCACTTATGCCCCTCGGGTACAGCGGGCAGGTAGTGGGCAGCATCGAATGTAAACGCTTTGAATATCAGCATAATTCTTTCCATCTTACCGGGGCGGCGGGGTGCCGGCCCAAGGCACCGTAAAGGTAGTCGTGCCAGCCGGCAGTTAGGATGAGAATCGTCACCGGTTGTACACTTCTATCGCTTCCTGGTAGATTTTCTGCTTATAGGCACGGGTGGCCAGTGGGACCATTGTAATGGCCGTTAAGGGGATAAACAGTGAAGAAGGGGCACTGTTGGTGGAAAAGGATTGGTTGGCCAGTACTGCTGCCCCGCCCAAGCCGATGGCAATGCATAGGAAATCGAGCATCCGCCAGCGGTTGGCCTTTTGGAGCACCTCCAGGCTGCGGCCATCGTCTCGCATGGCGAGCTTAAGCGGCCGGTATTTGATCGGGGCGAGCGCCCTTTCCTCTTTTTCGAATAACAACCGCTTGATTTCAGTCAGGGAGCGCTTAGGGTACTGATCAGGTACATAGGTGGAGGAGGTGTAAAGGTCGATGCGTCTTCCGTTCAGTACCCTTTGGTATAGCTGAAAGTCATTTCTGGTGGTGGGGGCTGCTTCCACCCGGAGCCGCTCCTGGCCTTCTTCTATGTATTTGACCTCGAGGATAGACCGTTCCTGCCCATCGAGCAAAAGGGTGGTGTGTTGCCCCTCCCGGCGCACTATATCTACACTAGCCGGCTGCAAGGCCTCTCCGTTATACAGCCGGAATGTCTTACCTTTCAGCCCTTGTAGCCCCTGGCCCGGTACTGGCTGTGCCCATCCGGCGGCGAGCAGCAGTGCTATTGCGAAAGATAAAGAAGTCCGCATATTCTGATTCGTTTACTAATACTCAAAGGAATGATGAAAATCAATTACAATGATAAGCATTTTAGAGGAGTGCTCAACGCAGCCAATGGCCAGGTGAGCGGCCAAACCCTTTTTCACTACCGGCAGGAGGGGGATTTGCTTTGGGGCACTTATAAAGGCGGTAGTATCCGGATGGGCACTCTGACGGGGCTGGTCCGGGAGGATGGCCGGCTTACCTTCCATTACCAGCATGTAGACTCAGCCAACAATATTCGCATCGGGCATTGCAACAGCCAGCCCGAGTACTTACCCGACGGGCGGTTGCGCTTGCGCGAATCCTGGTCCTGGCTGAACGGCGACCGTTCTTCCGGGACCTCCATCGTGGAAGAAGACCGATAAGCTCTGCCGTTTTGTCACCTGTACCTGACAGGCCGTAGCTGTAAGGCGCATCCCTGTCAGGATATGCCCACCATTTTGCGCGAAACTGTCAGTTAATTGGGGTTGGCATGTGCCTTGATACGCTATATGGCGAAACCAAAAGAAAAAATTAAAAACGCACAATATGGGTAAAATTATAGGGATTGATTTAGGTACGACCAACTCCTGCGTGGCGGTTATGGAAGGTAACGAGCCCGTCGTTATTCCTAACGATGAAGGGCGCCGTACAACACCTTCGGTAGTGGCGTTCATGGACAACGGAGAGCGTAAAATTGGTGACCCCGCCAAGCGGCAAGCCATTACGAACCCAGAGCGTACCATCTCTTCCATCAAGCGCTTTATGGGGCAGCGGTTCAGTGAAGTGAAAAACGAAGTAGACCGCTCTTCCTACAAAGTCGTTAAAGGAGACAACGATACCATACGAGTAGATATCGATGGCCGGCAATATACCGCACAGGAAATTTCCGCAATGGTTCTTCAGAAAATGAAGAAAGTCGCAGAAGATTTTCTGGGCAGTGAAGTTACGGAAGCCGTAGTTACGGTACCCGCTTACTTTAATGACTCACAGCGGCAGGCGACCAAAGAAGCAGGTGAAATTGCAGGACTCAAGGTAAGCCGGATTATTAACGAGCCTACCGCCGCAGCCCTGGCTTACGGTTTGGACAAGCGGGACCAAGATGCTACCATCGCCGTTTATGATTTGGGCGGAGGTACCTTCGATATCTCTATCCTCGAGCTGGGCGAAGGCGTTTTCGAAGTGAAATCCACCAACGGTGATACGCACCTGGGCGGAGATGATTTCGACCGCGTTATCATTGACCACCTGGCCGAAAGTTTCAAAGAGCAGGAGAGCATCGACTTGCGCAAAGACCCGATGGCACTACAGCGCTTGAAGGACGCAGCGGAAAAGGCGAAAATTGAACTATCCTCTTCTTCAGAGACGGAAGTAAACCTGCCCTACATTACAGCAGTAGATGGCGTGCCTAAGCACCTGGTGCTTAAGCTGACGCGCAGCAAATTTGAGCAGCTTGCCGATGAGCTGGTACAGCGTACACTCGCTCCCTGCAAGAAAGCGCTGGAAGATGCTGGCCTTTCCAAAAGCGATATTGACGAAGTTATTCTGGTCGGTGGTTCCACACGGATTCCACGGATTCAGGAAGCAGTCGAAGAGTTCTTCAATAAGAAGCCGAATAAAGGGGTGAACCCGGATGAAGTGGTAGCCATTGGTGCTTCCATTCAGGGTGGAGTGCTGAGCGGTGATGTACAGGACGTACTGCTGCTTGATGTTACGCCGCTTTCCCTCGGTATTGAGACCATGGGCGGAGTTTACGATGTTGTCATCGAAGCCAACAGCACCATCCCGACCAAGAAGTCCAAAATCTACTCCACCGCAGCCGATAACCAGCCTAGCGTGGAAATCCATGTGCTGCAGGGTGAGCGCCCGATGGCTAAGGACAACCGTACTGTCGGCCGGTTTATCCTCGACGGTATTCCACCTGCTCCACGGGGCGTGCCTCAGATCGAAGTGACTTTCGATATGGATGCAAACGGTATTCTGACGGTTTACTCCAAAGACAAAGGCACAGGCAAAGAACAGTCCATCCGGATTGAAGCTTCTACCGGCTTGTCACAGGAAGAAATCGCCCGTATGAAGGCAGAAGCAGAAGCCAACGCTGATGAGGACAAGAAAGCCCGCGAGCGCATCGAGAAACTCAATGCAGCGGACAACCTGGCCTTCCAGACCGAAAAGCAGTTGAAGGAGTACGGCGACAAGCTGCCTGCCGATAAGAAAGAGAAGATTGAAAAGGCAGTTGCCGAAGTCCGGGAGGCGCACAAGGCAGAAGACCTCGACCGCCTGGATCAGGCTACCGAAGCCCTCAATGCAGCCTGGCAGGAAGCCAGCCAAGACATCTACAACGCAACGCAGCAGGCCGGTGGCGCAGAAGGCGGAGCTGAGCAAGCTCAAGCCGACCCCAACGCCGGTGGTGACGATGCCGAGGATGTCACAGATGTTGAATTTGAAGAAGTGGACGAAGACAAGAAGAAGTAACTTCCGCGTCAGGACCACAATTGAATAAAGTGCAGGCCTGCTCCGGTTTCCGGGGCGGGCCTTGCTAATTTTAACTGTCTGGCCGTACCTTTTCCCGATCCGGAAGTTGTTTAGGCAGGAAGGCCAGGAATTTATCCAGCCTGTTGGAAAGTGGCGCAAGGACAATTTCCTCAGAGGCAGCAGCGGTAGTCTTCAGATTAGTCTGGCCCAGGTAGAGGGGCGCCGTCATCTATTGCTTGGGTGATTACTTTCAGGCGGTAGAAAAATCCTTTATCTTTGCCCGCAAATATTGGAGACTACGTATGATCAAAGCTTTTATTTTTGACTTAGACGGTGTCATTGTAGATACTGCCAAATATCATTTCATCGCCTGGAGGCGGATGGCCAACGAATTGGGGTTTGATTTTTCGGAGGAGAAAAATGAACAGCTCAAGGGTGTAAGCCGCATGGACTCCCTTAATCTGATTCTGAAATGGGGTGGGGTGGAGCGTACTGAAGCGGAAAAAGAAGCCCTGGCCAAACAAAAAAACGAATGGTACCGCGAATTTATCCTCAAGATGGACGAATCGGAAATCCTGGAAGGCGTCCTGCCTTTCTTGGACGCCGCTGAAGCGGAAGGGCTGAAGCTGGCTGTAGGTTCCAGCAGCAAAAACGCTACGACCATCCTCGAACAGATCGGCTTGAAAGCCCGTTTTGAAACCATCATTGACGGCAATAAGCTTACCCGGAGCAAACCGGACCCACAGGTTTTTCAGCTGGGTGCAAAGGCGATGGGCTTTCAACCCGAAGAGTGCGTTGTCTTTGAAGATGCCGAAAAAGGCGTGGATGCCGCACTGGCCGGCGATTTTTACGCCGTAGGCGTAGGGGGGGGCAATCTGCGCCACGCCCATCATGTCGTCCCCGACTTCAAAGGGCAGTCCGTAGCTGATATTCTTCAGGCGCTCCCCGCCGAAGCAACCCGATAAACACCGCATTAAAAGCCAATCAATAATTATGAAAGAATACCTGAAACACGACGAATGGAGCATCATTGAGGAAGGCTTCATCCCTGAATACAACCGCATTTCCGAAAGCATTTTCAGCATCGGCAATGGCCGTTTCGGGCAGCGTGCCAACTTTGAAGAACAGTACTCCGGCGACTCCCTGCAGGGCAACTATCTGGCCGGTATCTACTACCCGGATAAAACAAAGGTCGGCTGGTGGAAAATTGGCTACCCGGAGTACTTCGCTAAAGTGCTCAACGCTGCCGACTGGGCGGGCATCCTCATTGAATTTGATGGGGAAGCCCTGGACCTGGCGCACTGCGAAGTGGAAAACTTCCGCCGGGAGCTCAACATGAAAGAAGGGTATCTGCTCCGGACGTTTACGGCAAAAATGAAAAGTGGCCGGCGCGTAAAGGTTGAAGCCAAGCGCTTTTGCAGCATTGTGCGTGATGAATTGGCTGCCCTGGAATACCGCATTACACCAGTTGATTTTTCCGGCCCGCTGAATGTAACGCCCTATATCGACTTTGACGTCATGAATGAAGATGCCAACTACGACGAAAAATTCTGGGTGGAGGTCGACAAAGCCGTGGGCCGGCAGGAAGGCTATGTAACCGCCGAGACCAAGAAGACCCGATTTCAAGCCTGCACCGGTATGAAGTTTTCTATTGAGCAAAATGGACAGGCAGTCGATTTTGATACCTACCGGCAGCAGCGGGAGAAGTACGTGGCTTGCTCTGTAGACCTGCAGTGCGCTGAAGGAAAAGAGACGGTCATTCGCAAATACGCCGCTAATGTGACTTCTCTGAACTACCCAAAAGAAGCCTTGGCGGAGCGCTGCCAGGCAGCTGTGCAGGAGGCTTTCGAGGCGGGTTTTCAAACTTTGCTGCAGGAGCAGGCAAAGGCCTGGGGCAATAAATGGGAGGAAGCCGACATCACCATTGAAGGCGATGTGGCCGCACAGCAGGGCATCCGCTTCAACATCTTCCAGTTGTACCAAACCTATACCGGTGAAGATGAGCGCCTTAATATCGGCCCTAAAGGGTTTACCGGTGAAAAGTACGGCGGCAGCACCTACTGGGATACGGAGGCTTACTGTTTTCCCTTCTACCTGGCTACAGCCGACCAATCGGTGGCCCGAAACTTGCTGGTCTATCGCTACAAGCACCTGCAAAAAGCCATTGAAAATGCCGAAAAACTTGGCTTCTCCGGCGGCGCAGCCCTGTACCCTATGGTAACGATGAACGGAGAAGAGTCGCACAACGAATGGGAAATCACCTTCGAGGAAATCCACCGTAATGGCGCCATTGCCTACGCTATTTACGACTATATCCGGTACACGGGCGAAAAGGAATACCTGAGCGAGTATGGCCTGGAAGTACTGATCAGCATTGCCCGGTTCTGGGCACAGCGCGTGCATTTTTCCGAGCGTAATGGGCAATACATGATGCACGGCGTAACCGGGCCTAATGAGTACGAAAATAACATTAACAACAACTGGTACACCAACTACATCGCCAAGTGGTGCCTGGAATACGCCATGAAGGCGATTGAGTACGTAGAGCAAGCTGCACCGGAACGCTACAAGGCGATTGAGGATAAACTGAAGTTCTACCGCCACTCAGAAACCAAGGTCTGGAAAGCTATTGCCGGCAACCTCTACCTGCCGCAGGACGAGGCGCTCGGCATCTTTGTGCAGCACGATGGGTTCCTGGATAAAGAGCTGCTAACCGTAGCTGACCTCAAACCGGAAGAGCGGCCGATCAATCAAAACTGGTCCTGGGACCGGATTCTGCGGTCGGTTTTTATCAAGCAGGCAGACGTATTGCAGGGGCTGTACTTCTTCGAGGACCACTTTGATGAAGGCACTATCCGGAAGAACTTCGATTTTTACGAACCCAGAACGGTACACGAATCCTCCCTTTCGCCCTGTGTGCACGTGATTCTGGCGGCACTGCTTGGCCGGGAGGAAAAGGCTTACGAGATGTACTTGCGGACGGCACGCCTGGACCTGGATGATTACAACAATGACACAGAGGATGGCTGCCATATTACAAGTATGGCGGGCACGTGGATGGCCTTTGTCAAAGGGTTTGGCGGCATGCGGGTCTTTGACGATACGGTACAGTTCAGCCCATTCATCACAAGCAGCTGGGAATCCTACGCTTTCAAGGTACGCTTCCGGGGCTACTACCTGGAGGTGAGTGTGGAGGATGGCCTGACGCGCATCATCAACCACAGCGATAAGCCACTGGAAATCAAGTTATACGGGGAAACCAAACAGCTGCCTGCTCAGGGCGAGGTGGAAGCCGCGATTGTGCATCACTAGTGCGACTAGTCCGAAATAGCACAGCGTATTTCACGCTTGGGCGCCC
>CAZNSK010000059.1:0-35382 GCA_964575505.1 uncultured Phaeodactylibacter sp. | reverse complement strand
GAGCCTTGGTTTTCCTGGGCTTCTAAGGTTAATCATTTCTGAAACACTCCACTAGGACATCAAGCGGTGCCAGTCGGTGGGGCAGCTTTATTTTGAAAATATTGAAACTCCACCCCCGACCCCCGCCAAGATAGAGAATGGATTTTCATTGAGTTATTGTTTTGTGCGGGGGACAGCAAGCGGTGCCGGTCGTAAGGGCAGTCAGAGCGGTGGCAGCCCAAGCTGTGCTGCCGGGGGCTGTCCTCCTCTGGAGGAGGTGGCCGCAGGCCGGAGGAGGATTTTCCTTTTCTGACCATTTTTTCGCAAAAGCATTTGCGTTCAAGCGCAGGAATGGTCAGCGCAGTAGGAGTTTTGATCCTTCGGGCTCGTTGAACGTGAAGAGGTGGAACAGGGCCGGCCCGTTGCCAATGAAGAGCCATACCAGGGCCGGCCCGTTGAAAGTGCTGAGGCATGTCAGGGCAGGCCCGTTGAAAGTGTAAAAGCACATGTCAGGGTTGGAGCGCCAACCCTACATATACCTCCCAGCTTTCAACGGGTTCGAAGAACAAACAATTTGGTCAATGTACCAAAATAAAAACACTGCTTCGAAATCCCAAAACACACCTTGAATACTGGACGTTAGCAGTGTTTAATTCATAGTCTCATCTTTCCACTTGTTGCTGCTCTAAGAGAGCGGGACAAACGGCAACTGCGCCCACAATATTTGCCGTTCGCAGACCATTGAGTGCCTCTCCGACAGGCTGCAAGGGCGCGTGCTGCAAGTAGGGAAGGTGGTGAAGCCGTAAACAAAACAGCCCCGCAGCATTCGCTTGCAGGGCCATTCTGTTGTATCAGCAAAGTTACGAAGCGCAGCTCACACACTCCTTAAATTTATTCGCCATCTCCTGCGCCACGCTGGAAGAACGCTGGTAGTAAAGGCTCTTCACGCCCAGCTTCCAGGCTTCGATCAGGAGCGCATTGACCTCCTTCACCGGCACCTGTGGCGGGATGTTGAGGTTGAGCGACTGCGACTGATCAATGAATTTCTGGCGGGCGGCCGCCTGAATGATGATCTCCCGCGGGTTGATTTCCCGGAAGGTCTTGAAGACGGCTTTTTCGTGCTCGGTCAGCCCGTCGAGGTGCTGCACAGAGCCGTTTTTGAGGAGGATGGACTGCCAGATTTCTTCCCGGTCCATATCTTTTTCCTGTAGCAGGGCTTTCAGGAACTTGTTCTTGCGCATGAAGTTGCCCTTGGACAAGCCCACCTTATAGTAGTTGCTGCTGTACGGCTCGATGCCCGGCGAAGTCTGCCCCATAATAGAGGAGGAAGAGGTCGTAGGCGCTACTGCCATCAGTGTGGTGTTGCGGCGACCGTAGCCTTTGAGCAGTTCCGGCTCCCCGTAGGCTTCGGCCAGGCCCTGACTGCCTTGCTCCGCTTCCTTGCGGATGTGGGCGTGGGCGCTGCTGTTAAACTGCTTGGCCTCCATGCTTTCAAACGGGATGTTGTTCTTTTGCAGGTAAGCGTGGTAGCCCATGACCCCCAGCCCAAGGGCGCGGTGGCGCTTGGCAAAGTTGTGCGTGCGCTCCATGTAGGGCTGATTGGCGGACTTTTGCACGAACTCTTCCATCACGGCATCAAGGAACCAAATGGCCGTCTGTACGGCATCGGTATCTTTCCAGTCTTCGTAGTACTCCAGGTTCATGGACGACAGGCAGCAGACGAAGCTCTCATCCTCCTTGACCGGCAGGGCGATCTCCGAGCAGAGGTTGGAGTTGTAGATGCGCATGCCTTTGTCGCGGTAGACATCCGCCGCGTTGTCGTTGACGTTGTCGCTGAACATGATGTACGGCAGACCTTTCTCCTGACGGCTGTGCAGCACCTTGGCCCAGGTGGCACGCTTTTCCGTGTCGCCGGCCACCATTTCTTCCATCCATTGGTTGGTCACGGTCACGCCGAAAAAGATATTCTGAATGGCGTTGCCGATGTCTTTGATCTTGAGGAACTCGTTCACATCCGGATGCTCAATATCGAGGTAAGCCGCAAAAGCGCCCCGGCGTACGTTGCCCTGGCTCACGGTATCGATCATCGCATCAAACATCTTCAGGAAGGAAACCGGCCCGGAGGACTTGCCGTTGTTGCGGATGCTCGCGCCCCGCTCGCGCAGGTGGCCGAAGTAAGCCGAGGTGCCGCCTCCGAATTTGGTCATCATAATGCACTCGGAGAGGGTCTTGGTAATGCCGCCCATGCTATCCTCCACGTAGGAGCCAAAGCAGCTGATCGGCAAGCCGCGGTCGGTGCCCATATTGGCCCAAACGGGCGAAGAAAGCGACATCCAGCCGTTGGCCACAAGGGCTTCGAATTTTGGCTGCAGGTCGGGGCGGTCGAGGCGGTCGGCAGCAGCGGTGGTGACGCGGCGCACGGCGTCCTGTGGCGTTTCGCCGGGCAGGAGGTAGCCGCGCTGCAGTACGGTCTCGGTTTCGGGCGTTACCCAGTGGTAAGGCTTGGTATTGTTATAAATGGTCTTGGTCATGGTCAATGCGTGTTTTTTGGGTATTTAGAAAAGGTCGTCGGCGGTGAACGACTGATTATGCTTGGAATACTCTACCGGCCGTTTGGCGAAAAAATCGTCCAGGGTGTTGGCGTAGATTTCCTCTTCAAACCAGCTCATGCGGCGGAGTTGAGGTTCGTTGATATCGAAAATGTCCTGCAGCCCGATCTGCTTCAGGCTCGTATTGATGCGGTGCTTCATGAAGTTGAGCAGGTCGGATTTGGAGACGTGTTCCAGTTCGCCCATCTCGAAAATCCAGTTGAGAATGCGCTCCTCCTGTTGGATGGCGGCGTGGGCGGTCTCGTAAATCACCGCCTGATATTTATCGGTGAGCCAGCCCGGGTTTTCCTCCACGATTTTATTGAAAATGTAAATGCCGGCATTGGCGTGGAGCTGCTCGTCCTTGCTCGTCCAGGCGATGATGTTGCTCGTATTCTTCAGCAGGCCTTTAAAGTGGGTGAAAGACAGCACGGTGGCAAACTGACTGAAGAGCGATACATTTTCTACCAAAATGGAAAAGAGGATGAGGTTAAGCCCGAAGGACTGCTCCGGAGAGTCCAGCTGTGCGGCTGCCCGGCGGTCCCGCAGAAAGGCGATGCGGTCGCTGAGGACAGAAGACTGTAGCGCCGACTCGAATTCATCTGCTAACCCAAGTACAGTTAGTAATTGAGCATAGGCCTCAGAATGGCGGAACTCGCACTCCGCGAAAGTGCTGCCCAGGCCGTTGAACTCCGGCTTTGGCAAGTGCTGGTACAGGTTGCCCCAAAAGGACTTCACATCCACCTCCACCTGGGCGATGGCCAGGAGGGTGCGCTTGATGGCATTGCGCTCCGACTCGTTTAGCTCCACTCTAAAATCCTGTATATCCCCTGTAAAATCCACCTCAGAGTGTACCCAAAAGGTCTGGTTAATGGTGTTGATAAAGTCGAGCACTTCCGGGTACTCAAAAGGTTTGTACGCTAGTCTGGGTTTAAAAATCGCGCTCATGTGGCTAATGCATTTCCGAGCCATAGGGGAGGTCAGGAGCGCGCACCGGCAGGCTGCATCCGGGCAAAACCCGGGCACAAACGGTGGCACTGCGCTGTCTTAACTCCCGAAAACTCGCAGTTAATAAATTTATTTTTGCAACGGCAGGTCTTCTGACTCGCCCTGGCTTCGCCGCCTTCCCGCCCGGGGGCAGTGGCTGAGTGGCAAAGCCTGAGTGTTGGGGGCTCACAGCAGCGGGTACTGTCCGGGATTTTCACCCGGTTCCCTGTTTATTCTGAGCATTAGGTAGTTGCTTGCAGCCGCTATTCAGTTCAATGAATAAAACATAAAACCGTTGATTACGGCAAGATACGCAGGTCCCGGTAGGCTTTCAAGCAAACCGTGGATATAATTACCAACATAATGTGGAAAACTCCTGTAAACCCCTGGCAGCAAGAGATTATAAAAATAGTTTTCCACATATAAATGTGGAAAACATGTTGAGTTTTCAATTTTGCCCCGAGGTTGCCCTGCCCAATATCCACAACTTTTACCAAGCAGGCCTGCAATTGTTTCATTAGGAAAGCTATCTTAATGTTTTGTTTGAAAACACTAACCTCAACTACAATATGAAACTGGTTTCTTTTTTTGCAGGAGCAGGCGGATTGGACTTAGGTTTCGCAAACGCGGGATTCGATGTGATATGGGCCAATGAACACGATAAGGAAGTTTGGGAAACTTATGAAAAGAACCACCCTAACACCAAACTAGACAGGAGAAGCATTACGGCTATTAAGGAGGGCGAAGTGCCGGCATGTGATGGGATTATCGGTGGCCCGCCCTGCCAAAGCTGGAGCGCGGCGGGGGCATTGAGAGGAATAGAAGACAAGCGGGGGCAGCTATTTTTTGATTTCATCCGGATACTAGAAGCTAAACAGCCGAAATTTTTTCTCGCCGAAAATGTTGCGGGTATGTTAGTCCCCCGTCATCAAAAAGCGCTCGAAAATATAAAGGAGATGTTTCGTGAAACAGGCATTGGGTATGAATTGAGCTTTAAGATGCTGAATGCTTCCGACTATTCCGTCCCACAGGATAGAAAACGCGTGTTTTTTGTCGGTTACAGGCGGGACCTCAATAAAAAGTTCGAGTTTCCAGACCCCCAAGAAGACCAATTGACACTAGAAGATACAATTTGGGACTTGAAAGACAGTGTAGTACCCGCTAGAGATGGTAACTACAGGAATGAAAATTGCCAAGTGCCGAATCACGAATATTTTACAGGAGGCTTCTCTAGTATATATATGTCCAGAAACCGGGTGCGTAATTGGGATGAGGTGTCCTTTACCATTCAGGCAAGCGGGCGGCATGCGCCCCTGCACCCGCAAGCCCCTAAGATGGAGCTGGTCAAAAAAGATGTCAGGAGGTTTGTCCCTGGATTTGAGAATCTTTATCGCAGACTAAGTGTAAGGGAATGTGCAAGGGTACAGACTTTTCCAGACCCCTTCGTCTTTCAATATAAAAATGTCGCCGCTGGTTATAAAATGATTGGCAACGCAGTACCAGTTAAGCTTGGCGAGACACTAGCCAGAGCCATTCAAGAGGACTTGTTTCCCCTATCCGGCAAACGCAGTGCAGGCCAGAATCAACTGGAGCGAGCCGAAATCGGCAATGCGGTACCAGGTACAGCTGGTGCCGATTACCGCCAGTAAAATGAAGTAGGGCTTCGAGTAAGTTCACAACTCCCGCCATTCCAGCCCCTCCCGCTCCGCAGTTCGTTTCAGGTGGGTGCTGCTGCGGATGAACTGCCCCAGGCGCTCCATTTCCTCTTCAAAATCCAGGCGGATGTCATCGTGCATTTTCGATAGCAGTTTTTGCAGCTTCCGAGCCCGTTTGACCACGTAGTTGGAAAACGTACGTGCTTTGGCCGCCGGGAACTGATCGAGCAGCCCGTCTATACCTTCGAGCGCCAGGTTGAGCATCAGCAGGTTGAGCTCCACCTCCCCGTATTTGTCTTTCGTGGCTTTCACATGCCGGTTGATGTCCCCGCTAATGGCACGCAGATCGAGCAACAGATAACCCGGCGAATAGAAAGAACGGATGGCGTAGGCTACCTCCTGTTCAATATTGGTGACCAGCTCGCTACGGCGCTCCTCCCGGCTGCCGACCCCCTCCAGGAGCTCGAAGGCCAGCCGATTGATTAGCGCCTCCTCCTTGGCGATAAGGCGGAAGAGCAGCTTGTCCTTTTCCTTGCCGGGCATTTTGGAAATTGCCGCTTTGAGTTCGTCGGATAGCTTTTGCCTGGGCATCTATTCGGTTTTGCCCCCAATTTAAGCAACAGTTCTTAGTCTCCGAAACGGGCGTGCGCTTTATCACTGAAACTCCTTTGCAGCACCTTTACCTTTGCTCAAAACGCCATACGATTATGCCACGACAAATCAACCGTAAAACCTTCCGCCCCCTTGTACTGAATGCTAAAATGCCGGTCGTTGTTGATGTCTGGGCCGATTGGTGCGGCCCCTGCCATGCTCTGGCCCCTAACTTTGCGGCCGCTGCCGAAGAGGCTGGCGACAACGCCCGCTTCGTCAAGTTGGATGCCGAGAAGAACCAGAAACTGGTCAAACAATACCAGGTCCGCAGCCTGCCTACCCTCCTTTACTTCAAGGATGGCAAATTGGTGGGCCGCAGCACCGGTGTGATGTCCAAAGGGGCTATCCTTAAGCGGCTGCGCCCGATGTTGCCGGAAGACGCACAGGCCGAGGTCAAAGGTGGAGCCTGGTGGAAGTTTTGGGAATAAACATAGGGTATTACCTGATAGCAGGCGTACTGCCGAGCAAGCCCATCGCCACCCCAATCTTATTAAAGCAGGAAAGAAAATCACTCCGCTCCGTCAATTGGTACCCTGAGAGGATGTCCGTTCCGTACAATCACTAGTGGAGTGTTTCAGAAATGACTAACCGAAGAAACCCAGTAAAACCAGGGCGCCCAAGCGTGAAATACGCTGTGCTATTTCGGACTAGTCGCACTAGTGCGACTAGACCGAATTATTTGATAGTCTTTTCATGCTCAAGCCTTCTGTAGTGCCTGGTCTTTAACTGTCAAATATTTACGGCTCAATCCACTAGCTATTTATAGTGGTGCAAAGGTTGATAATCATCATTGCAAAATATGCAGGCTATGCCTAAGCTAGTCTTGTTCCAAGCCTAAGCAGACTATGCCACACCTGCAGTCCATAGCACCGGCAAAAGCCCTGCAGCCATTCGTTTCCACCTATCTTTTTTTAGAAAGTGAGGGCGGGCAGCATGTACCCTTTGCGCCCCCGCAGTTATCTTCCGGGATAGCGTTCTTCTGGGGGAAGGGCATATCCGATACCAGGGCCAACAAGTAGATTTACCACCTAACTATGTAGTACCTTTGACGAAGACTGCTTTCCAAGCCACTGGGGCTACTGGTGATGCTTACCTGAACGTGTTTTTCAATGAAGTTAAAGTGGAAATATGCCAACCTTCTGGTGCTTAGGGAGACAGGGCGTAGGTAAGGTTTGCGAGGTGGCTTGCGGCATCGGTCCATGACGAAGCGCAGCTTGTCAGGGCAAGCGCAAGCCACTTCCCAACGTAGATGCCAATCGGGCAGAAAGTGTAACCCCAAAACTTAGAAAAATACCCCAATCCATTACAGCCCCACCCCCTATTTCCCCTCTCTGAACTGACGCTTGTCATTGCTTTATTCCCGAAAGAATCAGAAGTTAAAAGTGAAGGAATAGTCCTGATCAACCGCGGGTTGGGCAACCTTCTGTGGTTAGTGCCTGACCCCACAAAACCAAAAGCCATGGCAATACAGCATAAATTCTGCCAAAGCTGCGGCATGCCCATCGGAATGGACCCCGACCGGGGTGGAACCCATGCTGATGGCTCCAAAAGTGCAAAATACTGCAGCTACTGCTACCAAAACGGTGCTTTTACCGACGACTTCCAATCGCCCGCAGAGATGATGGCTTTTGTCAAAGAGCAGCTCAGGGAACAGGGTTTTCCGGGGTGGAAGCGGTGGTTATACACTTTACCTATTCCAAAACTGGAGCGCTGGCGCAAAGCACCGGCCTGAGGGCAACAACGATTAGCCAAACCGAAACCAAACAGCACCAGCTATGAAAAAGATACTCGTCCCCACCGATTTTTCAGACTGCGCTGAGGCTGCTACCGATTTTGCGATTCAACTCGCCAAAAAGCCAGTCGACCTGATCGCCATCTGCACCCACGGGCGAAAAGGCCTGCAGCGGTTATTCTCACCGAGCATTGCCGAGCGTTTGGCCAATCAGTGTGAGCGGCCGCTGTGGAGTATACGGTTGTAGAGCCACGGTGGCAATAATGGCGGCATCCCTTGCACCGGAAGAAATGAGGCAATACATGCGGTAAGCAGGCCCAGACAATTTTTTGATCCTGGGCCCCGCCATGTTTACGCCCCGCAAACGACGAAACGCCAATAAAGGCCTCATACCTACCTGTTCTGTGCAGCTTTTTGGTAGGCGGTCGTTGTTATATACTTACGATTGAATGCTTTGCTTAAAGCCGGCCCGGCAACAAATCATCAGCACAATCAACCCAAAGCCACATCCAGCACCATCATCAGCGTAAAACCCGCCAGCGTAGCAACCGTGGCCAAATCCGTATTGCCGGCCAGCTGGGACTCCGGAATAAGCTCTTCTACTACGACAAATATCATGGCGCCGGCAGCAAAACTCAATGCGTAGGGCAGAATAGGCTGCATGGCCAAAACGGCTACGGCACCCAGCACGCCCGCCAGCGGCTCTACAGCGCCAGACATCTGCCCGTACAAAAAGGACCTCCGGCGGGTATACCCCTCTCGCCGCAAGGGCACCGAAACGGCGGTGCCTTCGGGGAAATTCTGCAACCCGATGCCGATGGCCAGCGCCACTGCTGACCCAATAGAAGCCGCCGGCAAGCCATGCGCCACCGCCCCGAAAGCCACCCCTACCGCCAGCCCTTCGGGTATATTGTGAAGGGTGATCGCCAGTACCAGCAGCACGCTCCGCCGCCAATTGGTGGGTACGCCTTCGGCCTCCTCTAGCTTTAAGCCGGGGTGGAGATGAGGCAACACCTTGTCTATACCCGCCATAAACAACCCGCCCCCCATGAAACCCAGAGCGGCGGGCAACCAGGCGGGCAGAGAGCCAATGCGCTCGCTAAGGTCGATGGCTGGTGCCAGCAAAGACCAAAAACTGGCGGCAATCATTACCCCCGCCGCAAAACCTAACATGGCATCCAGTACCTCCTGCCGGATTTCACGGAAAAAGAACACCACCGCAGCGCCTAGGGCCGTAACGCCCCAGGTAAATAAGGTGGCGCATAAGGCTTGTGTGACGGGGTGGTACTGTTCTATTGCGTTTAAAATGACTTCCATGATGCGGTGGCTTTTTAATGGGCAATAAAGCTACAACACTGGTTGCGGATTCGTGCAAAGTGACAATGATCACTCACACCCACTGACAATCTTCATTTAAAAACCAGCTGTAAATCAGGAATTTTAGGGCACCAATTTAATTAAAACCTAGTGCCATGCGCCAGCAAAATGCCGATCTACTTATCCGTGAAGCTGACAAGCTCCTGGAATTTGCCAGCCACGAAATCGAACGGGCAGAGGAGGACGTTGCCACCCACGCCGTCTGCTTCAATTCCCGCCAGTCCATTATCAATTACTTGTCTTCCTACCTCCAAAAACACGGTGCCGCGCTCCCGGAGCCCGCCACTATGGAGGGCCTCCTGGAAAAATGCCGGGACATCGACGGCCGGTTCAACCTAATAGACATCTCCAATATTGGCTGCCGCCACGATGAAGAGCACGAGGCATACTGCCTGGATGTCGAAAAAGTAACCGACTGCTTGCGTATTGCCAAACAAACCCGCGCTATCGCTATTGATGAAGCGCCCGCGTACTAAAAAACCTTTCCACCATGAAGAAGCGAACCGAGCCCGCTAAATATCCGGGCACTCGGGTAGCAATGGACGGGAATACCGCTGCCATTATGTGTGAGCGGGAGTCCTCTGACGCTGCCGGTGCCTATCCGATTACGCCCTCTACTCAAATGGGGGAATACTGGGCCGATGCGGCCGCTAAGGGCCACCTCAACATCTCCGGCCGCCCCCTCATTTTTATCGAACCGGAAGGCGAACACGCTGCTGCGGCAGTAACTGCCGGCCTTTCTATGACCGGCCTCCGCGCGGCCAATTTCTCCTCCGGCCAGGGCATCGCCTACATGCACGAGTCCCTCTACGCTGCAGTGGGCAAGCGCTTAACCTACGTGCTGAACATCGGCGCACGGGCCATGACCAAATCCACGCTTAACGTTCACGCCGGCCACGACGATTACCACGCGGTAGACGATACCGGCTTCTTCCAGCTGTTTGCCAAAAAGGCACAGCACGTGGCCGACCTCAATATTATCGCGCACCGCATTGCGGAATTGGCACTCACACCGGGCATCGTAGCGCAGGACGGCTTCCTGACCACCCACCTCATTGAGTCCATGACCTTGCCAGAGCGCGAGCTCATCAAAGCATACCTCGGCCGGCCCGATGATATCATCAAAACACCGACCGAAGCACAGCGCGTCATTTACGGGGACACCCGCCGCCGCATACCCGAGCTTTGGGATGTGGACAATCCCGTTATGGCGGGCATCGTGCAGAATCAGGACTCC
Source organism: uncultured Phaeodactylibacter sp. (assembly GCA_964575505.1). Lineage (GTDB taxonomy): Bacteria > Bacteroidota > Bacteroidia > Chitinophagales > Saprospiraceae > Phaeodactylibacter. The sequence goes on along the minus strand of CAZNSK010000059.1, from coordinate 25,176 downwards.
TACATGCAATCTGTAGCCGCACAACGCCCCTTCTTCTTCGACCACGTGAAGCAGCTTACCGAGCAGGCGATGGATGAGTATTATGAACTCACCGGCCGCCGCTACGAGCGCGTGATGACGTATAAGGTGGAAGATGCCGACTACCTTATCCTCGGGCAGGGCAGCGTGGTGCCAAGCGCTGAAGTGGTCGCCGACTACCTGCGCGAGAGCCGCGGGCTGAAGGTAGGCGTGGTCGACCTCGTTATGTTCCGCCCCTTCCCGGCCGACTTGCTGGGCAAGATACTCAAAGGCAAGAAGGGCGTTGCTATCCTCGAGCGCCTCGATCAGCCGATGGCCGCCGACCTGCCGCTCATGCGGGAAGTGCGCGCCAGCCTGACCAAGTGCCTGGAGAATGGCAATTATAAAGACAACCGGCCCTATCCGGAACTGGAAGCGTACCAACCGGGCGATATGCCGCCCCTGTACTCTGGTTCCTTCGGAATGGGCAGCCGTGACTTGCAACCGGAAGGCATTATCGGCGCGGTAGAGAATATGCTGCCTACCGGCAAAAAGAAAAAGCTGTTTTACCTGTCGATCGACTTCATCCGCGACGTGCCCTTCACGCCTAAGCAGCGGGCTTATCAAGAGTCCATTCAGGAAGCCTACCCACACGTCAAAGAGCTGTCGGTGCGGGGTTCTGAAAACCCGAACCTGATGCCTAAGGGTGCCGTGACGGTCCGCTTCCACTCCATAGGCGGGTGGGGGGCTATTACTACCGGTAAGAACCTGGCGATGACCTTGTTCGACCTGCTCGGGTACGACATCAAGGCGAACCCTAAGTACGGTTCTGAAAAGAAAGGCCAGCCGACGACTTACTACCTGTCGGCTGCACCGGAACCCATCCGCGTCAACTGCGAGTACGTCTTTGTGGATGTGGTGCTTTCCCCGGACCCCAACGTCTTCAAGCATACCAATGCGTTGGCGGGCCTGAAGAAGGGCGGTACCTTTATTATACAGAGCGACAAGAACAGCCCGGCAGAAGTCTGGGCGGACATCCCAAAGCCGTATCAAAAAATTATCGTCGACAACGACATCCGCCTGTTCTACATCGACGGCTTCAAGATTGCCCGCGAGGAAGCAACCGATCCCGAACTACAGCTCCGTATGCAGGGTATTGCTTTCCAGGGGGCTTTCTTCGCCGCTTCCCCTTTGATGGAGAAAGCCAACTTGACCGACGAGAGCCTGCTAAAGGCTATTGAAGATCAGCTACAGTCAAAATTCGGTAGCAAAGGGCAGCGCGTTGTCGATGACAACATGCGTGTTGTACGCCGTGGCTTTGACGAGGTAGGCGAGGTGACCGACAAAGAAGTGGGTGTCGGCCACGATGCCAAAGCCAATGCCGTGAAGCCGATTCCGCTTCCTGCCATGCTTAAGGATACGCCTCAAAGTGAATCTAAGCTCAGCGATGTCCACCGCTTCTGGGAACAAACGGGTAGCTTTTATCAGCAAGGCAGTGGTAATGACAATATCACCGACCCCTTCATTGGGCTGAGTGTAATGCCTGCCGCTTCTTCCCTGTTCCGCGATATGACCGGTATCCGATTCAACCACCCAGAATGGATCGCAGAGAATTGCACGGCTTGTGGCAAATGCTACACCATCTGTCCGGATACCGCGCTGCCTGGCTTGGTTTCCAAGCTGTCGGATGTGCTCGACACCGTAGTGCAGCGCGTGAAAAACAACCACGGCAAGCTCAACTACCTGCCGAAAGCCATCCGCCAAATGGAGCCGGAAATCCGCGCGCTGTTCAACGAAGGCGATGATCAGGCCAAGGTCAACACCATGATCCGCGAGGTAGCGGAAAAGACGGTTCGCGAAAGCAGCAATACCAATGGTATGGCCCAGGAATTCGACTGGTTCCTCGAAGAGCTGGGCGACTTCCAGTTTGCGCTTACCCGCCCGTACTACGATCTGAAAGAAAAGCAACAACCCGGCAGCGGTGGCCTGTTCAGCATTACGCTCAACCCGACCACCTGCAAAGGCTGTATGGAATGTATCGAAGTCTGCGATGACGACGCTCTGCGCCCCATCACACAGACTGAAGATTCAATCGCTACCCTACGGCAGGATTGGGATCTGTGGACTGACCTGCCCAACACACCGGAAGAATACAACCGTATCGACGATCTCGAAGAAAAGATCGGCCCGCTGGAGACCCTCCTGCTCAACAAGGAATCTTACCAAAGCTTCGCAAGTGGCGATGGTGCCTGCCTGGGCTGTTCTGAAAAATCAGTCGTGCACCTCTTCACCGCTACCGTAGAGTCGCTCATGCAGCCGCGTATTAAGCAGCATGTGACCCGCCTGACGGAGCTCATCAACCGCTTGGAGCAGCACATTCAACAAAAGCTGTTTAGCACGGTGAATGTGAGCGATGCCGATATGATGACGAAGATCGTCTCCGAAATGAGCAGTGGCGACCTGACGGTATCCGGCATTGCCAGTCGGTTTGAGTCGGAAAAAGGCATACAGCCAATCGACCAGGAATGGCTGCGTGAAGTGTCCCAGCTGCTGGCCAAACTAAAGAACCTCAAATGGAAATATACGGATGGCCTGACCGGCAAAGGGCGTACCTCCATGGGGATGCTCAACTCTACCGGCTGTACTTCCGTTTGGGGCAGTACTTACCCGTATAACCCCTACCCATTCCCATGGGCCAACCACCTTTTCCAGGACTCTCCATCTATGGCGATGGGGGTCTTCGAAGGGCATATGGCCAAAATGGCAGAGGGCTTCAAATCCATCCGCAAAGCGGAGCTGATGCTCGATGGAAAATACGACCCGAGCGAGCACGATTCCTTCCTCACCTACTTCAACTGGCAACAGTTTACGGATGAGGAATGGCTGTTGTGCCCACCGGTAGTGACCCTGGGCGGTGATGGTGCGATGTACGACATCGGTTTCCAAAACCTCTCCCGACTGATGGCTTCCGGCAAGCCGATCAAAGTCATCGTAGTGGATACACAGGTGTACTCCAATACCGGCGGGCAAGCCTGCACTTCCGGCTTTATCGGCCAGGTATCCGATATGGCGCAGTACGGTAAGGTTTGGAAAGGCAAGCCCGAGCCGCGTAAGGAAATCGGCCTGATCGCTATGGCGCACCGCAATACTTACGTGATGCAAGCCACGCTGGCCAATACGAGCCACATGATCGAAGGCTTTATCGACGGCCTAATGGCGAAGCGACCGGCTTTATTCAACCTCTATACCACTTGCCAACCGGAACACGGTGTAGCCGATGACCTCGGTGCACATCAGGCAAAACTTGCGGTGGAGTCCCGTGCTTATCCGCTCTTCAAGTACAATCCGGATATGGGTGTCACGCCCGAAGCGGCTTTTGACCTTAGCGGCAATCCGGACATGCACCGCAACTGGCCAACGTACAAACTGAAATACCTGGAGAATAACCGCGAGCAGCGCATGGAAGTGGCAATGACCTTTGCCGACTTTGCCCTCACCGAGGCACGCTTCCGCAAGCACTTCCGCAAAGTACCGCGCGAAGCCTGGAACGACAATATGGTGGTCCTGACCGATTTCCTTGAAATGAGCACCGAAGCGCGCGAAGGTAAATTCCCATTCATCTGGGCGGTCGACCAAAAGCAGCACCTTAACCGGGTGCTCGTCGCCGAGACTATCGTGGAATCCTGCGAAGAGCGCCGCGACTTCTGGATCATGCTCCGTGCGATCGCCGGAGTGAAGGAAGAACCGGAAGCGGCGCCGGAAGACCTGGAAGGCAAGATCCGCAATGAGGTGGTCAGCAACATCGCCAAGGGCCTGATGAAGATGGCTGCCGGTGGTAATTTCGATGAGCTAGGCGTAGATGCCTCTGCCCTCGACTTTAGCACTACACCTGCAACCAATGGCACTTCGCCTGACGCGGAAACCGCCGTGGCTACCGCAGCAGGGCAAGCCCCATGGATAGAATCCGAGGAGTGTACGGCCTGCGACGAATGCATTAAGATCAACTCGAAGATGTTTGCTTACAACAGCAACAATCGAGCCGAGATTATAGATCCCAATGCTGGCCCCTACGAGGATTTGGTGAAGGCAGCCGAGAAATGCACCGCACAGGTCATTCACCCCGGCCTGCCCGCCAACTCCGAAGGCCAGGAAAAATGGATCAAGCGAGGTGAAAAGTATAACTAATGGGGTTATTTAATTTCGGACATAAAACCTTTCGCCACGGCATCCACCCGCCGGAGCACAAGAGCGAGACCAATGGGTTGCCCATTCGGCAGTTCGCTTTTGCGCCCCTTTTGGTGCTGCCCGTTGCGCAGCACATCGGAGCCCCCTCAAAGATTCTTGTCCGGGAAGGGCAGGAGGTGATGCGCGGGCAGCTGCTGGCAGAAGCCGATGGGTACGTTTCTGTACCCCTGCATGCACCGGTCTCGGGCCGGGTGCGCAAGATTGCAAACGTGCCCACCGCGAAGGGCGAAATGTCTATGGGGATTTACCTGGAAGCTTTCCCGGCCTCGGGGCAGGAAGTGCTGGAAGGGGAAGGTATTGATTGGAAGACCGCTACGCCCGAAGCGATCCTGCAGGGCGTCCAAAATGCTGGTATTGTCGGCCTCGGTGGGGCAGCTTTTCCCACCCATGTCAAACTGAAAGTACCGGAAGGCAAGCAGTGCGACGTACTGATGCTCAATGGTATTGAGTGCGAGCCTTATCTTACCACCGACCACCGCGTCATGCTGGAGCAGGCAGAAGATATCTTTACGGGTATCCGCTACCTGCTTCGGTCAACCGGAGCGCCCCGCGCCATCATTGGTATAGAAGCCAATAAAGAGGATGCGGCGGAGCACCTCTCCCGGTGCATCCCGAAGGATATGCCAGTAACGGTGGAAGTGGTGCCGGTCAAATACCCGCAGGGCTCCGAAAAAATGCTCATCACTTCGGTGCTGGGCAAAGAAGTGCCTTCGGGCGGGCTGCCAATTGATGTCGGCGCAGTAGTCGTGAATGTCGCTACCGTTGCCGAAATCGGCCGGCTATTGCCCCACGGGCGCGGCATACAGGAACGGGTAGTAACCATCACCGGGCCTGGCGTGAAGAAGAAGGGCAACTACCTCATCCCAATAGGGACACCGCTACGCTTCGTACTCGAAACCGTAGGTGTAGCCGATACCCTGAGTGAGGTCTACCTCGGCGGGCCGATGATGGGCATGGCCGTATCCAATCTGGATATTTCCATTACCAAGGGAACCTCGGGCATTTTGGCTTTTACGGACAAGGAAGTGCACCGGGCAGATAAGGTCTATCCCTGTATTAAGTGCGGGGCTTGCCTGGACGCCTGCCCGCTGTCTCTCAATCCGTCACAGCTGGGCATACTGGCGAAGTTTGAAGCCTACGACGAGATGGCTGCTGATCACAATCTGATGGACTGTTTCGAGTGTGGCTCCTGCTCCTATGTCTGCCCGTCCAATATCCCGCTGGTACAGTATTTCAGAATGTCGAAGGGCGTAGTCCGCAAGCGGGAGGCAGCTAAAAAGAAATCGGCGAATGTTTAAGCAGACCTTACATATCAGTACTTCTCCCCACCTGAAGCTTGGGGTCAGCACCGACGACATTATGCGCAATGTGGTCTGGGCGATGCTGCCGGCCTCAGCATTTGCGGTGTTCGCTTTCGGGCTGAGTGTCTTTCTGCTGCTCGTCACTTCTGTGGTGGCGGCGGTCCTGACGGAGCATCTGCTCTGCCGCTGGTCGGATAAGGAGAGCACCGTCAACGACTGGTCAGCAGTTATCACCGGCTTATTGCTGGGCCTGACCCTCCCTCCGGCTTTTCCATTGTGGATGGCTTTTGTGGGCAGCGTGATCGCCATTGCACTCGGCAAGTTTGCCTTTGGCGGACTGGGGTATAATGCCTTCAATCCGGCACTGGTAGGCCGGGCAGTACTGCAGGCGGCTTTTCCGGCAGCTATTACCACCTGGCACCCCGCTTTTCTGGAAGGGCGCTTCACAGATATCGCAAGCTCGACTTTGGCACTGCCATTTATGGAGCCTACCTACGATGCAGTATCCGGAGCGACACCGCTGTCGGCCTTCAAATTTGATGGGGTTACTGCGGATTCTGCAGACCTGGCCATGGGGCTGGTCAGTGGCTCAGCGGGAGAGACCTGTGCGCTGCTTATCGTACTGGGGGGTATTTACCTCATCGCCCGCAATATGATGAATTGGCGCATCCCCGTCTCTATCCTGCTAACCGTATACGTACTGAGCGGGATCATGCACTGGGTAGATGCCGAAGCTTACCCTTCGCCGGTATTCATGCTGTTTTCCGGCGGACTGATGCTGGGGGCAGTCTTTATGGCTACCGACATGGTGGCTTCTCCGCTTACCGCAAAGGGTGTGGTGGTGTACGGTGTACTAATCGGGCTGCTGGTGGTGGTCATCCGGCTCTGGGGCGGTTTACCGGAAGGCGTGATGTACGCCATTCTGCTAGCCAATGCCGTATCGCCCCACATTGACAGTGCCTTGCAAAACCGCGTTTACGGAACCGTCAAAAAAGCCAAAGCCGCATGAGCGAGACGATAACCATAGCACCCGAAAAGCAAGCCGCCACCGGCAACAGCAGCAAGATGCTGTTCGCCATGGTCGGTATCGGGCTGATGTGCGCGCTGCTCATCGTACTGACCTACGAGGGCACCAAGCCCATCATTGCCAAAAATAAAGCCGCTGCGCTGGAGCAGGCGATTTTTAAAGTACTCTCTGGCACGGTGACTACCGCGGGCTACTACTGGGACGGCAACGCCTTCACGCCCCTGAATGGCGCTGAAGCCAAAGGGCAGCGCGTCTACGCCGGTTTTAGCGAAAGCGGAGCACTTACTGGCTTCGCCCTGCCCGCTGTTGGGCTGGGGTACGCCGGAGAAATTCGTGTGCTGTACGGCTATGACCCGGCGCAGGAGGCCATTGTCGGCTTTTACGTGCTCGAAAGCAAAGAGACGCCCGGGCTGGGCGATAAGATCGAAAAAGACCCCACCTTCCTCGCCAATTTCGAGGCGCTTTCAGTAGCGCTGACGCCCGATGGCGATCAGCTAAAACAAGAGATAGCTTACACCAAGAGCGGCGAAAAGCAGAACGCCTGGGAAGTGGACGGCATTACGGGCGCAACGATCTCCTCGGAGGCTGTGACAAAGGCCCTGAGCACGAGCACCGCCGAATGGGTGCCTAAGCTTTACGGCAGTAAGGGTCAATTTGAACCACAATCGCAACGCCATGAATAAACACATTGACAAACCGGGATTTTTCACGGCACTGGAGGGTAGCCCTTCAGCGGATACCTTCCTGCGCGGTTTGTGGAAGGATAATCCGGTCTTTGTACAGGTGCTGGGCATGTGCCCGGTGCTGGCGGTGACTAACACCTCAATGAATGCGCTGGCGATGGGGCTGGCGACGGCCTTTGTACTGCTAATGTCGAATGTACTGGTGTCTTCCCTGCGGAATTTCATTCCGAAGCAGGTACGTATTGCCTCCTACATTCTCATCATCGCCACCTTTGTGACGATTACAGATTATGCCATACTGGCCATCAGCGTGGAGCTGCACAAAAGCCTCGGCGCCTTCATTTCGCTCATCGTGGTGAACTGCCTGATTTTGAGCCGGGCGGAAGCATTTGCCTCCAAGAATACGATTGGCAAATCGGTATTGGATGCACTGGGTATGGGCGTGGGTTTCATCTTCGCCTTATTGTGCCTGGGGGTGGTGCGGGAAGTATTGGGCAACGGCAGCATTTTCGGCCTTGCGCTTTTCCCGGATACTTTTCAGAAGTGGATTGTGATGATTTTGCCGGCGGGTGGCTTTTTCACCCTGGCGATTTGGCTATTGCTATTTAACATCATCAAGCAAAAACGAGCGACGACATGAAAGAGGAATCCCTGTGGTACATCTTTATCAATGCGAGCCTAATCAATAATTTTGTGCTGGCGTATTTTCTGGGCATCTGTCCGTTCCTGGGCGTGTCGGGCAAGCTGGAAACGGCTACTAAGATGGGCGGTGCGGTGACCTTCGTGATGCTCATCAGCTCGGTTTGTGCTTACGGCATCAACGCCTTTTTGACGGCCATCGGCGCGCCCTTCCTGCAACTCATCAGCTTTATCGTGGTGATTGCCTCCACGGTGCAACTGGTGGAAATGTTTGTGCGCAAGATAAGCCCGGCGCTGTTCCGCGCACTGGGCATCTTCCTGCCGCTTATCACGACCAACTGCGCGATTCTGGGCCTGGCGCTTTTCCAAACTCAAAAGGGGTACGGGCTGGTGGAAAGCCTGGTGTACGCCCTGGGGGCAGGTGCCGGCTTCACGCTGGCGCTGGTGCTGATTGCCGGGCTGCGGGAGCGGCTCGACTTTGCGGAGGTGCCCGGTACGGTAAAAGGCACGGCGCTGACCTTGTTGATAGCGGGTATTTTATCGCTGTCGTTTATGGGGTTTGCGGGGCTTGGCGGGTAGTAAGCTAGGCTGAGGTCGAGGCTGAGGCTGAGGTCGAGGCTGAGGCTGAGGTTAAGGTTGAGGCGAGCAGGGACGTGTTCGCCCGCCGTGGCAGCGAGCTACCTATTGCCTCTGAGGAAGAAGGCAGCTCGCTGCCGCCCCTGGAGTACATGCTGTGTATGCCTCAACCTCAACCTGAGCCTTGACCTGGATTTGAAATCGGGGGAAACTCCGCAAAAGTAAAAGTTATGACCTCTTCCTTAATTATCGGACTCGTTGGCGTAGTAGCCCTGATGGTATACTGGCTGCTCATTCAAACCGTATGGCGGCAGACGTTCGCCGATCAGATTACGGATGAGGATGTGCTGGCCGAGCGGCGCAGCTGTGGCGACTGTGGCTGCGGGGGAGGCGTATGTAAAATTGGGAATTCGAAAATAGACCTGACTTGACAAGTTTCCCCATGCCACACCAAAGACCTTGTCAAGTCTATGAAGTAAATAAAAAACAACAACCATGGCATACTTAGCAGATTATCAGACCGAGCCCCATTACCGGGCTGCCGTGCGCAAAACAGAGCGCCTTACGCCAATGGATACCGATGAGGTACGGGAAATTCAGCTGGAAGTACTAGAGCCTGGCTTCAACTGTGCCGTTGACCAAAGCTTTGGGGTACTACTGGACCACAAAGACGAATTTGGCAATACAAAGCACCACCGCCTGTACAGTGTAGCCGACCTGCCTCAGCAGGAGAACGGGCATACCCTGCTCACAATGCTGGTGAAGCGCTGTGCCTATATCGATGATTTCAGTGGGGAGCGTTATCAGGGGGTGGCCTCCAACTACCTCTGCGACCGTAAAGCCGGAGATGAAATTACCATTACTGGCCCATTCGGGCTGCCCTTCTCGGTACCGGAAGACAAAACCGCCAACCTCATCCTTATCGGCATGGGCACTGGCATCGCGCCCTTCCGCGCCTTTGTCAAGCACATTTTTACGGATGAGAAGGACTGGAAAGGCAAAATCCGCCTGTTCTACGGTGCCCGCTCTGGCCTGGAGCTGCTCTACCTCAATGACAAGGACGGCGACCTCATGAACTACTACGACGAGGACACCTTCCGGGCCTTCCGCGCCCTCAGCCCACGGCCGAAGTGGCTGGACCCGATTGAGCTGGACAAAGCCATCGAAGACCGCGCAGCAGAGCTGCTCGAGATGCTGAATCAGGTGAATACCTATATCTACGTGGCCGGCTACGCCAAGGTGAAAGAAAACCTGGACAAGGCCTTTGCCAAAGTACTGGGCTCAAAGGAAAAATGGGCGCAGCGCAAAGCCGAGCTGATTGCCGGCGGCAAGTGGGCTGAAGTGATTTATTAGAAAAACTGTTGCCATGACCATCCTGACCGCCATAGCTGCCCTCGGAGGCCTGACTTTCCTGCTCGCCCTCATGCTCGTACTGGCTAACAAAAAGCTGTACGTGTACGAAGATCCACGTATTGATAAGGTAGAGGATATGCTGCCGCACGCCAACTGTGGTGCCTGCGGGTATCCCGGTTGCCGGCCCTTTGCAGAAGCGCTGGTCAATGGGGAAGCCCTGCCGGGCAAGTGTACGGTAAGCACTGAAGAAGGGCGGGAACGTATCGCCGGGTACCTGGGCGTGGCTTTGGGTAACGAAGACCGAAAAGTAGCGCGTCTCGCCTGTGCCGGCGGCGCAAATGTGGCGCGGGTACGGGCGCAGTATGAGGGCTTGCAAAGCTGTCAGGCGGCGGCCTTGGTCAGCGGCGGCGGCAAGGGTTGTTCCTGGGGCTGCCTGGGCTACGGCGACTGCGAGGTGGTCTGCGACTTTGATGCCATACAGATGGACGAACAGGGGCTGCCGGTGGTCGATACCGATAAGTGCACGGCCTGTGGCGACTGCGTGGAAGCCTGCCCTAAGGGCTTGTTCTCCCTGGAGCCCCTACAGAACCACCTCTGGGTAGCCTGCAAAAACCTGGATCAGGGCAACGAAATTCTGGAAGATTGCGAGGTGGCCTGTACCGCCTGCGGGCGCTGCGCCATGGATGCGCCCGGCGGGCTGATTGAGATGGCCTACAACCTGCCCGTTATCCACCACGGTGCGGCGGCAGAAAGCAAGGACGCCATTCAGCGCTGCCCCACCGGCGCTATTGTCTGGTGGAATGCGGACGGGCAGGCGGAGAAAGGTAAGGATGCAAAAAAGATTATCCGGAAGGGGGCGCGGGAAGTGGGGGTGAGCTGAAGTTGTTAAATAATAGCCGCATACCCGACCACATCCACCTTATCCGGAAGTGCCAGGGCTTTAAAATCAGGCGCAGCTGTCGAAAAATAGGCGCTCATGGGCTTATTTTTTAAATATAGGCGCAAGATACGGTTCTTGGAGTCTGGATTCAATGCTTCTGTAGGTGCTTCTTTATTGATGTTCTGAAGGTGAAGGTTTGGAGCAACCCAACACTTCCAACCCCGTCCATTTTATCTCAATTTCTTATATTTGATGAAATTACCAGAGATAACCTAAACCCCGTGCCAGAAGCGGTAGAAAGCAAGAAAATTATTGACGACCTCCTCTTTGACATTGAGGAGGAGAAATGTGTGCTGGTCATCGGCCCGGAACTCCATGTGCAAGCAGGAAAGTCGCAGACCAGCTTCATCCACGAGCAGCTGCTGGAGCGGGAGGCGCAGCACATTGCTTATTACTACCCCAACGACAGCCTGTTTCTATTCAAAGAAGAGTCGCATAAAAACCGGGCCATTCGGCGGCTGAAGCGCTTGTACCGGAATATGGAGGTGCCCAAAGCGGAGTACAAAAAGATACTGGAGCTGCCTATCCCCCTCATCATCTCCCTCAATCCGGATACCCACCTCAGACAGGTGGCGCAGGAGCTGGGTGTGCAGCACGATTTCAAGCACTTCCGCTACTCCGGAGAAGCCGCCGAAGAGGTAGCCGCCCCGAGCAAAGACCGGCCTTTGTTTTACAACCTCTCCGGCTGTCTCAGCGAGGAAGAGTCCCTAGTATTGGATTACGAAGACCTTTTCAAATTGCTCAAAGCGGTTTTGCCGGATGGACTGCCCAACAAAATCCGCATACACCTGCGCCGGTCCGAATCCTTCCTGTTCCTGGGCTTCGATTTTGAAAAGTGGTACTCGCAGTTGCTCCTGCAGTTATTGACCTACGAGCAGAAGGGAAGGTCAAAGTTTGCTGTCAAAGCGCAGCTTCAGGATACCCACGCCAAAGACTTCCTGATCCATCAGTTCCAGGTGCAATTCCTGGCGGATGATGCGTACTTTTTCGATAGGCTGCACGAAGCCCTGGGGAAGGAGAACCAACTGCGTGCGCTGAGCTTTCCGAAAGAATCTGGCCCCATCCCTGTTGAGGACCTGAGGGCACAGGTCGCCAACGGTAAATTGGCAGCAGCTTTGACCGCATTGGGGCGCTATGCCCTGCCCCTTGCGCAGCAGTCAGAACGGACCGCCCTACAGGCCCGTTTCCAGCAGTGGAAATCCAAAGACAACAGCGGGCTGTATTCGCCGGGCCAATCAGAGCCGGTGCTCAACCAGATCACCACCGATTTTCTCCAGCTCCTTAATACCCTGTCATGAGCCGCAATCGCTACCCTGGCGTCAAACCCTTTGAGCGGACGGAAGAGCACATCTTTTTCGGGCGGGACCAGGATATTGAGCAGTTATATGAGCTTATCCTGCTAGAGAAGCTGGTGACCTTATTCGGAAAATCTGGCTATGGAAAGAGCTCCCTGCTGAATGCAGGTATTCTGCCCCGTTTTGAAGGCGCATCAAAGGAAAGCACGGAATACTTTTTGCCCCTCACTATCCGCTTTGGGGCCTATGTGCCGGGCGAGCGGACCATAGCACCGATAGAACAGGTCCGGCAGCGGTTGGCTGAAAAGCTGGCACCTTCCGCAGATAGGGCTTTCATTGATTCCCTTAGCTCCGCCCCTTCTCTGTGGAATGCCTTCAAGCAGCGGCAGTCCGCAGAGCATAGCCGCTTTTTGCTGATCTTCGACCAGTTTGAAGAATTGTTCACTTACCCAGCGGAACAGCAAAATGCCTTTAAAAAGCAACTGGCGGAATTGCTCTATGTAGCCATCCCGCAGCACATCCGGGACAGCGCGGAAGATTGCTCGGAAGAAGAATACGACTTGCTGGTCGCCCGCATGGAAGCCAAAGCCGTTTTTGCCATCCGCTCTGACCAACTGAGCCTGCTCGACCAGCTAAAAGATGCCCTGCCCGCCATTCTGCGCATCCGCTATGAGCTGAAGCCTCTGCAGCGGGAGCAGGCGCGGATGGCCATTGTGCAGCCCGCCGCCCTCGATCAGGGAGGAGGGCCGCCCTTCTCCACCGACCCCTTTGCCTATACGCCCGAAGCAGTAGACACGGTAATCGACAACCTGGCTGAGGGGCAGCAGGGAAACCGGGGCGGCATCGAATCCTTTCTGTTGCAAATGATCTGCAGAGAAATTGAGTACGCTGTCCGCACCCGGCAGGTGAAACAGCAGAGTGAAGCCGGCCTGCCTCTCGTCACCCAAGCCGAACTTCCGGACATCTCCAACATCTACGACCAATACTACAAACGCAACCTGAGCCTCCTGCCCGCCGATCAGCAGGAAGCCGCCAAACGGTTGATCGAAGAAGGCCTGTTGCTCGTGAGCGCAGACAGCGGCGAAGCCCGCCGCCTGAGCGTGGACGGCGGCGCGCTGATCGACCGCTACCGACAGCAGGGGGTGACGGAATCCCTGCTCGCTGCCCTGGTAGATGCTTTTTTGCTGAGGCGCGAGCGCAACAGCACTGGCGGCTTCAACTACGAGATCAGCCACGATACGCTGATCCAGCCCATAGCGCAGTCCCGACAGGAGCGGCGGGCGGAAGAAGAACGCCTGGAAAACAAACGCAAACAGCCAAGCAGCGGAGGCCCGGGCGGCAGAGGAAGCTAAAAAAAGAAGGGAGGCGGAACGGTTGCAGCTGGAGGCGGAACAGGGGCGAAAAAAGGCTGTACACTTTTCTTATCTTTCCATGGCTCTTTTATTGATTGCACTCGGAGCTGTCTATCTGGCCTTACATCAAAGCCGAATCGCCAACGAACGGCTGCAAGCAGTGCTGGAGGCTAAAGCCAGCGAAGATTTTCAGAAATACAACCAACTGCTGGAACGGGCGGCTGACCTGCAAGCTCTCTATCCTGATGCTGCTTGCGCCCTGTACCAGCAAGCTGATTCGCTGTATCAGTTGCACGACGAAACAGAGATTTTTAAAGGTCAGGCCGATACCATCCAAACAAAATTGCAAGATTGCAAGTAGTAAGCCAGAACATCATGAAAGCAATTTCTCTTTTCCTAACCCTCTTCCTCGTCTATTCCTCTTCCTTGGCACAGAACCCCAAGGAGCAGTATACGGTAATTCTCCATAATATAGAACGCACTTTCGCCGCAGAGCAATTCGATTCCACCCTGCTGCATATCCGCGCCGCCCGGGCCTGGGCCCCGGAAAAGGAAGCGGAGATTGAGGCTTGGAACGAGCGGGTATTTGATGCGATAAAAGCACAACGCGACCGGGCGGAACGGGCTGAAGCAGCAGCAAAGGAAAGTGCGCGCAGGGCTAATGCTGCTGCGAAAAAGGCTGCTGCCGCGGAAAAGAAAGCTGAGGAAAAGGAGGCGGAAGCAATTGCAGCGGCGGAAACCGCCTCTGCTGCCGAAGCGGAGGCTAAAAGACAGGCGGAACGGGCGGAGGCGGTGCTGGATAAAATCTATTTTTATGCGGGTAGTTTTGGACTGGCTTCTGAACTTGATAGCTATAGCAACCTAAAATATAGTTTCATTGATAAGGAGCTCAATACCAAAATCGATTTCCAATATGACGAAGCCTTGCCCTTTGACTACACGGGTTTTGCCAGGGTAAAAAAAATCATCAAAACTATCTGATTGATACTACTGGTCGGGAGTATCTAGTAGGGAATGAGGTGAGCCATCTAAATCCGTGGATCACAGCGCTGGACCTGCGTAACCGGGGATTGGATAGTCTTCCCTACTCCATCTTCGAGCATCAAGGGCTGGAGATATTATTGCTGTCGCAAAACCAACTGAGCGCGCTGCCGCCCGAAATCGGGCAATTGGCCCAGCTCCATAGTCTGTATCTTGACTTCAATGAATTGAGCGCGCTGCCGCCCGAAATCATACAATTAGTCCAGCTCAGTAGCTTAGAGATTGAACACAATCAACTAGCCAAACTGCCACCTGAAATCGTAAAATTGACCCAGCTCAGCAGCTTAGACCTCAGTAACAACAAATTGAGTAAACTGCCGCCCGAAATCAAACAGTTAACTGAGCTCATCTACCTGGACCTCAGCGATAATCCCTTACTAGAAGAAGAAGTGGAGCGCATTGGAGGGCTATTGCCAGGTTGTTTTATAACCTTCTATTAGGGCCATTATGGTTTTCCCTTTAGCTACGGTATCGGTCAAGCAAAACCCATAAGTTTCGCTTTTCTCGGAGGGCAGGGTTCCGTTACCAACCCCCTTCGGTCGGCGAAGCAAAACCAAAGATTCGTGACTAAGGCTATGGATGCCATGCGGTCTGGCAGCGCAATATTATCCATTTCCCTGCCCACTTCGCTCACCGCTCGTGGATGACTGAAGCTCACCCTCCGAAGCAGCGGGCCAACCTATAAATATTGATTCAACTCTTGGATCAATTGAAAAACAGTTGTACAGGGGTTTTTATCAGAAATAGCCAAATGAGCTTGCTCGTCGTGTAATTTTTTTGCTCGATAAATGGCTTTTTCTTGATTCGCATTCTCATCTTCCAAAAGAATTTGGTATATCCTTTCACAAAAAGCCTTAGTTTTTCCATCCTTTGAATAATTGCATCCCCAAAGCTCACTTAGCCTTTCAAAATACTGACCCCTATTCCAGGGAGTGTCAATGTATTGATAATGCAAAACAAACCAAAGCTCGAAGGTGTCGTTTGAGTAAGCTACGTTGATACTGTTCTTGTAAGCCAGCTCTACAGCCCTATTGTAATCTCCTTTTTGTTGGTTCCCTTGCTCCTGATTGATATCCATATCAAAAACCACCCATACTTCCTTTTCCTTTAGGGATTCATCAGATGTCAGAAGCTCAATGACACTTTCTACCAATTTAGTTTTCGATTGCCCCAGCCCGAAAGACTCAACCTGAGCATTTCCGAGAGGAAAAGATTTGAAATATTCTGGTTCGGTGTTCATGCCTTCGCACACGATATAAAAAGATTTGGCCTTAGACCTCGTCCCAATATGAGGTGGTTTCGTCTTAGTCAACTTTCTATTCCAAGCCTTTCCCCGGTCTGTTTTCTTTACTTTCCTACTCATTGCCCACATAGTTTTCAACAGCTTTTTCCAGGGCGGTTAGATTATGCGGAATAGCGTTGTACTTACCCATTAAGTAATCTTTCTCAAACGAACTGTCATTACGCACGCCTTTAAATTCTGCCAGAGCGTACAGTTCTGTAGCACCCGTGCTATCCTTTTTAGTGAAGGCGATCTGATCTCTTCTCAGCAATCGGGCGTCTAGCAAATTAGAGTCGTGGGATACAAAGATGAGCTGAGCATTCCGCTTGTTCGTATTGGGAGAATGGAAAAGCTCAATGATCTTTCTACTAAGATTGGGGTGCAGCCGGGCATCGAACTCGTCAATGACAAACAGCCCCCCATGGTCCAAAGTGTGAAAAAGGAAAGGGCTTAAGGTCGCTAGTTTTTTTGTGCCTTCCGCTTCCTGCGAGTGTAAGGTTAGAGGAACCTCTTTCAAGTTGCCCCGACTGTCTGTTGCCAATCTGTAAATGACCACATAGCCCGCTTTTCGGTTTTCACTGGGTTCCTGAACCATAGATATGCGCGATGTTGCTTCCGCTTTTGGAACATCCACTATGTCCAATCTGGATATTTTGGAGTCGATGGATTTTAAAAAATGGGTTAATCGCTTTGAAAAACTTTTATCCTGATCTAGTTTATTTAGCAGGACAACCCAATTGAAAGGGTCTTCAAGGCCAGACGAAACATTGATGTTTCTTAGGAAAGAGTGGTGTATACTTTTGGCAATACGACCGTTAAATGCATTGACTAGAGAAAGGAAAAGCACATTTTCGCGATACAAAGGAGATGCCTGATTAGTTTTGGGAACAAACGCCAACCCTTCCCGAAATTCTTTTTCGTTGATCTTAATTTCATCGCCCTCTCTTTTAAAATAGTACCGTTCTCTTATTTTCGACGCTTTATCCGAAGTGAGGGGTTTTCCAAACAGCCATTCCGTAATTATTCGTGTTTTATCAGCTTCAAAACCGTATCGATACTGTACGCCCTCGGCAATAAAGGCGACCTGAAAGAAGCTGGGTTCATGGTGGGCTTCTTTTTGGAATAAGAATGGGACGATCTCTTTCTGTAGAATCTGCTCATCCTTTATGCATTCACGAATGATCCTGATCATACTCCGAAACCCCCGGATCAAATTGCTCTTGCCGCTTCCGTTTGCACCAAAAATAGCCTTGCTTTTCAGTAGGCTGAAATCTTCCCCTATCTGAAAAAGATTCTCCTGATCTACTTTCGGAAATTTGGACTTGATGGCCGCCGACTGCATGTGCAGCGTCTGAATTTCATGAAAAGACCAGAAGTTACCGAGGCTAAATTCAATGACCATAATCGCATTATTTGTGTGTATTTCACAAATATACGAATAAAATCATTAAAATACTTGTTCTTGGAGCCGCGAAGAGCGCCTGTATTAGACCACAGCAGAACTGGGTATGGCCTCAAAGACCGGTTCAAAAACCAAACAGCTTGTAATAGGATTCCTTCCCAAGGTGGTACAAGTTCTTCTCGACCAGCGCTTCCAAATCGCTGCCGGAATCAATAGTAATCCAATCGTCAATGGAGCCCCGGTAGCAATACCTTTGGAAGATAAACTCCCGCTCGCCTTTACGATGAACAAGAATGATCCGCATTCTTTCCTCGTAACGTGCGAACTTGTTCAACATCGCACCAGGGTTTTCCCAGGTACCAGACATAAAGCCTCTCAGTAGTTCTGATCCTTCAGTTGTGGCTCCTCTTTCTTTGGTATATATGCGAATTTCATCACCGCAGATATCCAGCTTGAAGTCATGCAGCGACTTATTTCGACGTAATTCCTTTCCGATAGCGGCTATCTCCGCTTCTTCAATATGACTTTCTTTAATTTTGCGGATATAAGCCTGCCCGGAATCGTATTTTTCAAATACCTCGTACCCCACGGGCACTTCTTGCAGGCATTCGGCATCTTTCTTCTGGGTCAAATAGTACGTGGTGTTGCCTTTCTTCGTGGCCCGCGATTTGAGATAATACGTTTTTCCTTTCGTGGTTTTGAATGTAAATGACATCTTATTTATAATTGTTGTGGCGACAGCCGAAGTTAGAAAATTGTGGAGCAGTATAGTGAAAAAAAACTATTCTGACTTCATATAGTACCTAATCTGCCAGGCTCAAACTTGCTTTTGCACTGCTTGAGTAAATTTTGGGGGTGTTGTCAGCAAATACTTACCTTTCCCAAATGAACCATCACCAACCCACAAAAACCTATAGAGTAGGAATTGTGCCTACTCCACCGAACCTATTTCCTGGTTGGCAATCCGCCACCACACTCCGCGACTTTTCCTCCCCCTGGCTGGAAGTTGAAGATACCGGAACGGCTTTCCGTGCCCTGCATGATGGCGCCCTTCTTTATTTCCGGTTTGATGACGTTGGGGTACTCGATCATGCGTTTGAGCAAAGCGGTGGCTTTGTCCAAATCATTAATGTAAAGCGCTTGAAGCTCAGCCAGTTCGAGGATGAAAGGCAAACTTTATATGTTCGAAGTGAATTGGGAAGAAGTGCAATCGTGGTTATGGGGTTTTCTCTCCAGAGTAGGGCCAAAGCTGGCACTTGCGGTATTCCTGCTGGTGGGTGGAATGATTTTAATCCGGTTGCTTTCCAGACTGATGAAAAAGACCTTCCGCCGGTACAAAGTGGAACCTTCTCTCAGCTCCTTTTTGCAGAGCCTGGTCAAATTTATGCTTTACGCCCTGCTGATCATTAGCATTGGGACGACTCTGGGGGTGAAGACCTCTTCCTTTGTAGCGGTGATTGGTGCAGCAGGTATCGCTATCGGCCTGGCCCTGCAAGGCAGCCTGGCCAATTTCGCCGGCGGTGTGCTTATCCTCGTCTTTAAACCTTTTAAGGTAGGCGACCTCATCCACGTAAACGGCAACCTAGGGACGGTCATCAAGATTGACATCCTTTACACACGGCTGGTCACTTTTGACAACCGCATCATCACGATGCCGAATGGCAATGTGGCGAACAGCGATGTAGATAACCGCACAATGCAGGAAACACGGCGGGTAGACCTCAAGCTGAAATTTCAATACGACACAGATATCAAGCAGGTCCGGGAAGTAGTGGTTGCGGCCCTGAAAAAGCACCCGAAAGCCCTCGCTCAGCCTGCGCCGGACCTATGGCTGGACGAAATCGGGGAGTACGAACTGAAAATGGTGGCCCGCTGCTGGGTGCACCCGCAAGACTACTGGCCGGTAATCTGGGGGCAGTACGAGGCTGTTAAGGAAGCACTGGACGAGGCAGGCATCACGATACCCGTCCCGCGGCAGGAAGTACTTTGGAAAGGACAAAACACGCCGGGCACCTACACGTTCAGCGACCAGTAGGTTTTTTAACATATCCGGGGCAGCTGTTCTCCGGCCAGCATATTGACCACCCGTTTACCGCCAATACTGCTGGTGAGCACCGTTTTGTGGGGGTGCTCTTCAGTAACGCTGCCAATGATTGCGGCATTCCCGCACTGAGGCTGTTCCCGCAGGTGGGCCAGTACAGCCTCCGCCGCCTCCTTAGCTACTACAGCAATAAATAAGCCTTCATTAGCGACGTACAGCGGGTCGAGCCCGAGGATTTCGCAGGCTCCGGCTACCTGCTCTTCAATTGGGAGCTGCCGCTCCTGCAGATCAACCCCTAAGCCGGTATCCCTGGCCATTTCCGTAAGGACCGTAGCGACCCCACCCCGGGTGGGGTCGCGCAGCAGGTGCACCGCCGGGCCAAACTCGTCGAGCATTGCCCGTACTGCGTAATTGAGCGCGCAAGTATCGCTCTCAATAGAAGTTTCGAATTCCAGGCCCTTGCGTACCGACATAATCGCCATGCCGTGGGTAGCCAAATTGCCGCTCACGATAACTTTATCCCCAGCCTGCACACGCCCGATGTCGATCTGAGCGTCCGGATGTATGCGGCCCAGGCCGGTGGTATTGATGAATACCTTATCTCCTTTTCCCTTCTCCACCACTTTGGTGTCTCCCGTTACTACCTGCACGCCCGCCAGCTCACAAGCCACTTTCACGCCCACCAGTACTTCCCAATATTGTTTGACCGGAAGCCCTTCTTCCAGAATGAAGCTAAGCGAGAGGTATTCGGGTATGGCTCCACACATAGCCAGGTCATTGACGGTACCATTCACGGCCAGCTCGCCAATGTTGCCGCCGGGAAAAAAGATTGGGGAAACCACGAAGCTATCGGTCGTAAAAGCTGTAGGCCCACTGAGGCTGAGCGTCGCACCATCGTGCCGTTTATCGAGCATATCATTTTTCAGTACTTCGAACACGCCGGTGTCGAGCAAGCGGTTGGTCAGCAAGCCGCCGCTCCCGTGCCCGAGGGTGATAACGTCAAAGTCGAGCTTAGGCATAGGGCACTGCAGTTGCATGCGGCGCTTTTGGTCGGAAAGGGACATAGATAAGGAAGTTAAAGTTCAACGGAATTAAGCTCGTCAATCATACCAGAAAAGTGGTAATAGGCGGCCAGGCCCCTTCAGAGCTCACCATTGGGGTACCGAGGGGGTTTTCAGACGTGCAGGCTTTGCCAAAATTAGGGCATTCCAAGGGCTTTTTAATCCCCTTCATAATCTCACCGGCAAGATAGCTTTCACTTTCCTCTGCTTCCGGGATAGCCACTTCAAACTTCAGGCGGGCATTGTAGCACGCGTATTTGGCCTTGAGCTGATACCTCCTACTGGGGATTAGGCCGATGCCCCGCCACATAGGATCGGTAATATCGAAAGTGTCTTCCAGCGTCTTGAGAGCGTTGGGGTTGCCTGCCGGGCCACTGTATTCGCTGAGGAATGTCATGATGCTCGCTTTTGCTGCGTATACAAGGTACGGAAACGAAACAGAATAAAAAAGCGGTTTGCGCCTGCGGCTGCCCGGGCTCATATTCCAGCACCACTGCCAGCCGGTTGCAATAGTGCGCAGGAACCAGCCTGGCACTGCCAGCCCAGGCAGCAACCGAGGATCGGACGCTGTATATCAAGGCTTCATGCCTTCTTCCAGCATCACCTACCGAAAGGTTAGCCCGGTACTCGGCTTTCTACTAAACCGGTTGCCATCAATGCGGATAGCGGGTAATCGAGGTTTGTCAATGAGCCTTAAGGAGTAACCGAATACGTCTCCCGAAGCCTGACAACCCTACATTCCCGGATAAGGGTAGGTGTTGTCTGGCACCACTAGCCGGTATTCCGACTGCAAAAAAGCGACGATATCGATCAGCTCGGCTACCGACATCACCTCGTTGTAATTGTACTGCTCCATGCGGGAACGGCCGCCGGGCAACGTAACCCCTATTTCTTCCCGGTAGGCTTTCGAAATTTTGTGGGAGGGATTGATCACGGAAGTGACGAGCTCACCGTAGGCTTTCATTTGAGTAACAGCCCCGCCGAGGGCCACATGCGGCACATCAGCATCCTTATTGCCCTTCCAGGGAATATCGGCTATGCTGTGGCAGTCATCGCAGTTAAGTTCAGTAAACAACTGCTTTCCGTTTTCCGTATCGCCGGGTGGCAGCACAAAACCACGGGATTGGGTATTGCAGGATACGGCGGACACCAGTGCGCCAGCGAAAAGTAAAATGGGCAGTTGCCTGAATCGCAGGTTTTTCATAACTGGTTTCTTTTGGTTTACCTACTAAAGTATTGCAAATTGGGAGCCCCGGCAGTGATTTTTCTCACCGATGCTGGTACCAGCATAGCAGCAGTTCCCCAGATTTCATACAGACCGTGCAGGGCGACTTCCAGGCCGCCGTATTCGCTACAAAATGTTGAAGCTTATCGGATTCTTCCGGGCAGGCTATCAGCTGAAGGTGATTGGGCTTAATGACCGGAGTGCCGCTGCCCGATAAGATGGCAAATGAGCTGCCCAAAGGCAATATTTTCATCGTTTGGAGAGAGGCGCTCGTGAAAATGGGGTAGGCAATCCACCGGCAGCGCGTCTGTAATGAGGTCAACCAACAAGCCATTCTGAAAAACGCCACCGGAAAAAGCTAGTTGGCGCACGCCAGTGACGGCACTCACCCTGGCTACAATTTGTGCCAGCGTGTGGTGAAAACGGGCAGCAATATACCCGGCCGGATGGCCACCGGCAGCTTCTTCTAGAATTTGAGCCAACAGCGCCTGTACCGGAAGAGGCTGGCCTGCCTCCCAATTAAAATGGTACGCATCTGGCAAGCTTTCGTTCTTCAGGTGCTTCCGGGCCTCTTGTTCCAATTTGATGGCCGCTTCTCCTTCGTAAGCTTGTTTGCTGCACAGCCCGGTGAGAGCCGCCACCGCATCAAACAGCCGCCCGACGCTAGAGGTGAATAGTGGCTGAGGCTGTGCAAGCAGTTGTTGGTAAACCCTCCATTCGGTATCGGTAAACAGAGGCCGGAGCCGCTGATCTGCCGATGGCAGCCCGTAAGTAGCGGAAAGAGCAGCAATGCGTGGCTCCTTTGGCATTTTGTCACCCAATATGGAGGGGAAGTACTCAAAATGTGCCATGCGCTCCATACGGCCGCCCCGGTACAAAAAAGTTTCACCCCCCCAGATTTGACCATCCTCTCCCAAGCCGGTGCCGTCCCAAATAAACCCCAATACAGGCTCTTGGCTGCCCCAAAGCCCATGCTCGCCCACGATAGCCCCAAAGTGCGCTTTGTGATGCTGTACGGATTCTAAGGCAAGATCCGTGCGCTCCTGCAGCTCCCGGGCGAAATGCGTCGAAGCATAGTCGGGATGAGCATCTACGAGGACGAGCTCCGGATTGGCGCTAAGGGTGCGGCTCAGATGCTGATACGTAGCTTGATAATGCCGCTGTGCCTCCCATTGCTCGAGGTCTCCCAGGTACTGGCTGATAAAAACCTTCCCCTGGTGCAATAAGGCAAACGCGCTCTTCAGGGAAGCGCCGGCTGCAAGAATGGTAGCTTTGGGCCAGGGGATATCCGGCACCCAAAAGCCAGGCGCCAAGCCACGCGAACGGCGCATCCAGACCGGGCGGCGATGATAGGGAGTAAAAGCAAGCACGCTATCGTCCTGTGGGGTCTCAATGGGCCGGTTGTGGAGCAGCAGGGCATCGGCAATATCATGCAATGATTGCTGAGCAACCTCATCCTTGTAAACGATAGGCGACTGGCTGAGATTGCCGCTCGTAGCCACAACGGGGTGGCCATACCGGCTGAGCAGCAACTCGTACAAAGGCGTGTAGGGCAGCATGGCTCCTACCTGCCCAAGGCCTGGCGCAATCGCTTCCTTAGCTATTGCCCCGCGGGCGTCATCCTTCAACGGTAGCAATACAATAGGTGCCACCGGCCCCGTCAGCGCATCCGCTGCAGCCTGGCTCACGGCCGCCACTTGCCGGAGGTGCTTAAGGCTGGGAAGCATAAGGGCAAAAGGCTTCGAAGGGCGCCGTTTGCGGGTCCGCAGGCGCTGTACGGCTGCGGTGTTGCGGGCATCGCAAGTGAGCAGATATCCTCCAATACCTTTAATTGCTATAATCTGCCCTGCGGCCCAGCGGTCGACGACGCCATGCAGGACTTCGTCCTGGGATAAACCCAGCCGCTCCCCTTTGGCCCATAGCTCCATTTGGATACCACAGTCGGCGCAGGAGTTGGTCTGAGCATAATAGCGGCGGTCGGCAGGGTCATCGTACTCACGCTGGCAGGGCAGGCACATTTCAAAAGGGGCCATACTGGTATTGGGGCGGTCGTAGGGTACGGACCGCAGGATGGAATACCGGGGGCCGCAGTTGATGCAGGTTGTAAATGCATAATCCGCCCGCCGGTCATCCGGATTGTGGATTTCAGCGCGGCAGTCGGCACAAAGCGCGACATCTGGCGTAAGCAGGAGGTCAGGTGCGCCGCTGCTATCGCTGTGTACGATGCGGAAGTCTGAAAACGGCTCTGCAGTGACTGCCCGGCATCGCAGGTGCAGGAGGCGGGCGAGGGGCGGAGCCTGGGACTCGATTGCCTGGCAGAACGTTCTTATGGCTGCTCCATCCGCATTTACCCGGATATGCACGCCGTCCAGAGTATTGTTTACCCACCCCTTCAGCCCCAAATCATGGGCTAAACGATAGATGAAAGGGCGGAAACCCACCCCCTGCACCTGCCCTTGTATATGAATATGCCAGGTCTTCATCAGAAGATTGGAAACGCAGAAGACGCTGAAAGCCCTTGCCTAATTTTGATCCGTTTTTGCATGCTCTACCAAGATAGGGATTGCAAGAGAATAATAAAAACGGCCCGGCCGGCCGGGCAGAATTTGTTCAGGCACCCAGGTTTAATTCTGCCGCATGGGCACTTCCATCAGAAGTACTTTGGCGTTGCTGTCCGCTTTCAATTTCAGCTGGCTTGTCTCCCAGGCTCCAAACCCATCGCGCTGGTTTAGCGCCTGCCCATCTATGGTTACATCACCCTCGATAATGAAGGCGTATACCCCATTGGATTGGTCCTTAAGTGTGTAGGTAGTCTCAAAGCCCGCCTCCAGTTCCCCCATGTGGAACCAAGCGTTTTGGTGCACCCACACGCCCTCATCATCGGCATGGGGGGACAAGACCTGGGCCAGGTTGTTTTTCAATTGGCCAGGGTCCAGGGTGATTTGGCCGTAGCGGGGCTCCACATCCCGCTTGTTGGGAAAAATCCAGATTTGCAGGAACTTCACCTGCCGGTCGGCATTCTTGTTGTACTCGCTGTGGTAAATGCCAGTGCCGGCGCTCATGACCTGCACATCCCCTTGTTTGATAACGGTAGTATTGCCCATGCTGTCCTTATGTTCGAGATCACCTTCCAGAGGGATGGAGATGATTTCCATATTATCGTGCGGGTGGGTGCCGAAGCCCCGCCCGGCGCTCACAGTATCGTCGTTCAAAACCCGGAGCACGCCGAAGTTTGTCCGCTCGGGGTTGTAGTAGTTGGCGAAACTGAACGTATGGTGAGAGTTGAGCCATCCGTGGTTAGCATGGCCTCGGGTATTGGCTTTGTGGATTATGGTTTTCATCGTTTTCAATTCTTGGTTTGGCAAATGATTGAAACCGACCTGTTCGAGCATTTTGTCGTAGGTCGAATGTTTGAGCTTTACATTTTTAGCGCGGAGGGTGCTGCCGGTTGCAGCCAGGCCCACCATGCCAAGCAATGATTGTTTGATAAACTTTTTGCGGTCCATTGGGTGGCTATTTTGGTGTATTGATTACAAAGATGCCGGATTTACCAATGCCGGTAGATATATAAAGGTAAGGGCGTCATGTAAAAATTACGGATCAGGTGCCCTTCGTGTTCCGAAAAGCAGAAGGGGAAACCCCTGCTTTTTTCTTGAAGAAGCTGCTAAGGGGTCGCGCAACAATAACTTACCGATTTAGACTCGTTCTTTTGCACG
>CAZNSK010000058.1:0-35518 GCA_964575505.1 uncultured Phaeodactylibacter sp. | reverse complement strand
ATCCACTAAACTTCTTTGTAAACCGTTATCCAGAACCTTGCCCGACGGATGGCCCGCATCAATCCCCCTCCAAGCACGGTCTGAAAAAAAACGCTCATCCCGCCATTTAGGCAGCATGAGCGTCCTTTGCTTTCGGGGTTAGCAAAGTTATCCTTGCAGCGCTTTCTTCATTGTCTCACCGATTGTAGCGGGTGACTTGACGACATGCAAGCTGCATTCCTCCATAATTTTCATTTTTGCTTCGGCGGTATCTTCGGCACCACCAATGATAGCGCCGGCGTGCCCCATGGTCCGGCCCTTAGGGGCAGTCTGGCCAGCGATGAAGCCCACGACCGGCTTGGTGCCGTGCTCTTTAATGTAGCGGGCAGCTTCGGCTTCCATACCTCCACCGATTTCACCAATCATGATGATCCCATCTGTATCGGGGTCATTCATCAGCAGTTCCACCGCTTCCTTGGTCGTCGTGCCCACGATCGGATCGCCGCCGATGCCGATGCAAGTGGATTGCCCCATACCTGCTTTAGTCACCTGGTCTACGGCTTCGTAAGTCAAGGTACCCGAGCGGGATACAATGCCGATACGGCCCGGGTTGTGGATAAAGCCCGGCATAATGCCGCACTTGGCTTCTCCCGGGGTGATGACGCCTGGGCAGTTCGGGCCAATGAGCCGGCTTTCCCGGTCATTCAGGTAAGATTTGACTTTGACCATGTCCTGAACGGGGATGCCTTCTGTGATGCAGATGATCACTTTAATGCCCGCATCCGCCGCCTCCATAATGGCATCGCCGGCGAAAGCAGGTGGGACAAAGATGACCGAGGTATCGGCACCGGCTTGTTTGACCGCATCGGCTACCGTATTAAAAACCGGTTTACCGAGGTGCTCCTGCCCCCCTTTGCCCGGTGTAACGCCACCCACTAGGTTGGTGCCGTACTCCATCATCTGTTCAGCGTGGAAGGACCCCTCTTTTCCGGTAAAGCCCTGAACGATGATTTTTGAATGCTTATTGACAAGAACTGACATAACTATGGTTTTATCGATTGTTGTTGATTTAATCCTCTGTTTCTTCGATAATAAAGACCTCCTCTCCCCGCTTCTTCATAAAGTACTGCTCGCGGGCAAATTTCTCTTTATTGACTTCCAGGTCGAGCCGCTCCTGTTTGGCTTCTTCTATTTTCTGCTCATACATGTCTTTGTCGCGGTGCATCTTATTGACCGTACGCTGCAGCTGGATTTGCGTCAGGATGCTATGGCTGTCAAAGAAAACCATCCAGGCAAAGAACAGCACAAAAGTGATGAAGTACTTATTCCTTAGCGGTCGGGGCAGCTGTTGAATTAGCGGCTGCAGGGGGTTGCTTCGATTAGCCATAACTACGAGTATTAAATGGAAGTGGGCCTGACGAACATACGAAGATGCAGCCAGACCCGCTAATTATCCTTATAAAAATAGGGCTTGACCCAGCTTTTCGCTTACTGTTTCAGGATAGAGGTGCCCGGATAGTACGCCTGGTCACCCAGCTCTTCCTCAATGCGAAGCAGTTGGTTATACTTGGCAATGCGGTCGGAGCGGGAAGCGGACCCGGTCTTGATTTGCCCGGTATTCAGCGCTACAGCCAGGTCGGCGATAGTGGTGTCCTCCGTCTCTCCTGACCGGTGGCTCATCACGCTTGTCATGGAGTGGCGGGTAGCGAGGCTTACCGCGTCAATCGTTTCGCTCAGCGAGCCGATCTGGTTGACCTTGATGAGAATAGAATTAGCGGTTTTCTCGTCAATGCCGCGCTGCAGGCGCTCCACATTGGTGACAAACAGGTCGTCGCCAACCAGCTGAGTGCGGTCTCCAATAGCAGCGTTCAGCGCTTGCCAGCCCGGCCAGTCGTCTTCATCCAGCCCATCTTCAATGGAGAAGATAGGGTATTTGTCTACCCATCCTTTCCAGTAATCAATCATCTCACTGGAAGAGAGCTTGTCGCCGGTGGATTGGTGGAAGTGGTAAACTTTCTCATCGGCATTATAAAATTCAGAAGCGGCAGCGTCCATTGCGATATAGATTTCTTCGCCCGGCTTATAGCCTGCTTTCTCAATGGCCGTAAGCACCGTTTCGATAGCTTCCTGGTTGGACTTGATATTAGGCGCAAACCCGCCTTCGTCCCCCACATTAGTGGAGTAGCCTTTGCCTTTGAGCACCGACTTAAGGTGGTGGAAAACTTCAACGCCCATGCGGAGCCCTTCTGAAAAGCTGCTGGCCCCAACCGGCATGATCATAAACTCCTGAAAGTCGATGCTGTTGTCGGCATGAGAACCGCCGTTCAGGATATTCATCATCGGAACGGGCAGCGTGTAGGCATTCACACCTCCAAGGTAGCGGTACAGGGGCTGTACGGTAGCTTCAGCGGCTGCCTTCGCACAAGCCAGAGAAACGGCGAGAATGGCGTTGGCACCCAGTTTGCCCTTGTTTTTGGTGCCGTCGATTTCCAGCATAAGGGAATCGATGTAGCGTTGGTCAGTCACATCTACGCCCACCAGTTCTTCCAGGATGGTATCCCGGATATTCTCCACAGCCTTGGTGACCCCTTTGCCAAGGAAGCGCTTGCTGTCGCCATCGCGCAGCTCTACGGCCTCATATTTGCCGGTAGAGGCACCGGAAGGCACTGCGGCCCGCCCCATAAAGCCATCTTCTGTAATTACTTCTGCTTCTACTGTGGGATTGCCGCGAGAGTCCAGGATCTCACGAGCTGCAATATCAAGGATAATACTCATACCTGTTGGTTTTTAATTTAGTATATAAGCGCCTAAATGTAGGCTGCGGTTCGCCATCCCACAGGAATAGTGGGATTAACTTTCCATTAATTTTACAAAATCGTCGAAAAGGTAGCGGGCATCGTGGGGGCCAGGGGAGGCTTCCGGGTGATACTGAACGGAAAAGGCTTTTTTGCCGCGGATGCGCATACCTTCAACCGTGCCGTCGTTCAGGTTCATATGGGTGATTTCCACTTTGTCTTCGTGTTGCTTCAATGCCTCCGGAGCGACCCCAAAGCCATGGTTTTGGCTAGTGATTTCGCATTTGCCCGTTTTCAGGTTCTTGACGGGGTGGTTGATGCCCCGGTGGCCGTGGTGCATTTTGTAAGTGGGAATGTCTACGGCTAGTGCCAGTAACTGATGCCCCAGGCAGATGCCGAAGAGCGGTTTGTCCTCTTCCAGTATGGTTTTGGCACTTGCTACCGCATAATCCATGGGTGCCGGGTCGCCGGGCCCGTTCGACATAAAATAGCCGTCGGGGCCCCAGGAGCGGATTTCGTCCAGGGGGGTCTTGGCCGGGAAAATCTTCATAAAGCAATTGCGCTCCGCGAGGCTGTTCAGTATGTTTTGCTTGATACCGTAATCCAAGACCGCCACTTTGTACTGGGCGTGGGGGTCACCGAAGGTATAGACCTCTTTGGTGCTTACTGCTGAGGCCAGCTCCAGCCCGTCCATAGAAGGGACTTCTGCAAGTTGGCGTTCCAGTTCCTTTACATCCGTGACTGCTGAGGAAATAATAGCATTCATCGCCCCTTTGCTGCGGATGTGGCGGACGATCGCCCGGGTATCCACGCTGCAGATGCCGACCAGCCCCTCTTCCTCAAAGTAGCCCTGAATGGACTGATCCCCAACCGGGCGGTGGTAAGCATTGGTGTAGTTCTTGCAAATGAGGCCGTTGATCTTGATGCTGTAAGATTCAGCTTCAGTACGTTTGGTGCCGTAATTGCCGATGTGGGCATTGGTCATCACCATGAGCTGGCCGTAGTAGGAAGGGTCTGTAAAGATTTCCTGGTAGCCAGTCATGCCGGTATTGAAACAAATCTCTCCGGTGGTGGTGCCGATTTTGCCGGCCGAAAGCCCGTGGAAAACGGTGCCATCTTCTAGTAAAAGTACGGCGGGAACTTGCTGGATATCGCTCATTAAGTTGAGGAATTTCGCGCAAAGATAAGGTACAAGTCGGTAATGGCAAAGGGGTAGCCGCCCGTAAAGCGCGAATTGGCAGGCCTCATCAGCCCGGAATTTCGCTCTGAGCGCTACGCTGCCGCACCTTTACGCCTAGCAGCAAGAGCAAGCCCAAAAGGAAAAAGCCCCCCAGTACCAGCATGCTTAGCCGCATGCTCCCGGTAATCTGCTCAATGAACCCAAAGGTGAAAGTGCCCAGGATAATGGCTACCTTTTCTAGTACATCGTAAAAACTGAAGTAGGAGGTGGTATCCTCCGTCGATTCCGGGATAAGTTTGGAATAGGTGGAGCGCGACAGGGACTGTATGCCGCCCATCACCAGGCCAACGGCGGCAGCGATGAAGTAAAAGTGGGCTTTCACCTGCACCAGGTACCCCAAAAAGCAAATGCCTATCCAGATGCACAGCATGGTGATCAGTGAGAATTTGTTGCCTTTCCATTCCGAAAGGCGGGCAAAACTGTAGGCCCCGGCGATGGCCACAATCTGCAGCAACAAGATGATGAGGATCAGCTCAGAGGTGCCAAAGTTCAGTTCCTTTTCTGCAAAGGTGCCCGCCAGGAAAAGCACCGTCTGAACGCCCGCGCTGTAGCAGAAGAACGAAAAGAGGAAAGAGCGGATATTTTGCTCTTGTTTGACCGCTTCCCAAACCTTTTTCAGCTCCTGAAACCCCCGTTTGAGCAGGTCTGGCGTCGGTTTCTGCCGGGCATCGGAGGGCAGCCTCCGAAAGGGGATCAGGGCAAACCCCAGCCACCATAGGCCGACGGTCAGAAAGGCAAAGCGCGTGGCCGTCCCCTGATTCGGGAAACCCAATGCTTCCCAGAATTGGACCATAGCGAGGTTGACTATCAGCAGAATGACGCTGCCGATGTAGCCAAAGGAAAAGCCCTTAGCGCTTACCCGGTCGTAGAGGTCTTCCGTCACAATCACAGGGAGGAAAGCATTATAGAAAACCAAGCCGCCGGCAAAACCAATAATGGCGAGCATGAAACTGAGGGTGCCCAGCTCAATCTGTGCCATTCCTTTAAAGAAGTAAAGCGATAAACAGGCCAGAGAACCCATTATTGTGAAAAACTTGAGGAAGAACTTGCGCCGCCCGCCGTAGTCTGCAATGCCCGAAAGCAAAGGCGAAAATAGCGCAATAATGAAGTAAGAAGCCGAAATCGCAAAGGCGTACAGCGTGCTGTTTGACATTTCGAGGCCGGCTACCCGTATCACCTCATCGGTGACCGCTACATAGTAGGCTGGAAAAATCGCCGCCGTAATGACCAGGGCAAAAGCGGAATTGGCCCAGTCAAAAAAAGCCCAGCCATTGATAATCCGCTTGTCATTGATCGGGAAGTCAGTAGAAGATGAAGCCATGAGGTGTGGTACAGGTGAGGAAAATTGAATTACCTTTGATCGGAGCGCAAATTACGAATATCAATTCGGAATAATGAAAATCGCGATTCTTTCCCGGGGCCCGCAACTGTATTCCACCCAAAGCCTGGTGAGGGCGGGCAGGAATAAAGGGCACGAGATGCATATTGTCGACCATACCCGCTGCTCGCTTGTGCTGGAGCGGGACCGCCCCCGTATTCTCTATGAAGGCTACCGGTTGGAAAAGTTTGATGCCGTCATTCCCCGGATTGGCGCTTCGGTTACTTCCATCGGTGCTTCCGTCATCAGCCAGTTTGAGAATATGAATGTATTTGTTGCCGCCAGGGCGGCTGCCCTAATTGATGCCCGGGACAAACTCCGCTGCTTGCACCAATTGGCACAGCACGGCATTCATATTCCCAAAACGGTATTTGTAGCTTCCGGGCAAAACATCCGCTCTGCGGTCAGCAATCTGGGCGGGCTCCCGGTTGTGGTCAAATTGCTGGAAGGCACCCACGGCATCGGGGTTATTCTGGCCGAGTCCTACCGAACTGTAGAATCCACCGTTGAAGCTTTCCAGCGGTTGAATAAGCGCGTGATGCTGCAGGAGTTTGTGCGGGAAGCCAAAGGGGCTGATATCCGGGTCTTGGTGGTGGATGGCAAAGTCGTTGCCGCGATGGAGCGCAAAGCCCGGCCCGGGGAGTTCAGGTCGAATTTGCACCGCGGAGGCTCCGCTCATCGCATACAGCTTTCGGCTGCTGAACGCGACCTGGCCCGGCGGGTCGTACAGGTTATGGGGCTGCACATTGGCGGTGTAGACTTCCTGCGCTCAAACCGGGGCCCGTTGATCATGGAGGTCAACGCTTCCCCCGGCCTGGAGGGCATCGAAATCGTAACCGGCGTCAACGTTGCCAGCGCTATCATCGATTTTGTTGTCAAATCCGCCAAGAAAAACGCTCCCCAATGAGTGAACAGCAACCCTTAGAAATACACAAAACATCGGTGGCGCCCGGCGAGCAGGCAGTAGTCAAAATACCGGTCGGCCAATTGCCTTCAGGCCACCCCATCCGTATCGAAGCCCACGTTTTCCGGTCGGAGCGGCCCGGGCCCCATTTGTTAGTCATGGCCGGCATACACGGCGATGAGGTCAATGGCGTGGAAATCGTCCGCCGGGCTCTGGCCGGCCCCTTGTTTCATCACTTGCACCAGGGGGCAGTCATTGCTATCCCGTTGGTGAATGTCTATGGTTTTGTCAACCAGGAAAGAGAAGTCCCGGATGGCAAAGACATCAACCGCTCCTTCCCGGGCAGCAGCCGGGGGTCTCTGGCCTCCCGCCTGGCCAATGCCCTGGCGCGCAAGGTGCTGCCGAATACAGATGTGATTGTGGATTTCCATACCGGTGGCGGGAATTTGTACAACTATCCCCAAATCCGCTATAGCAAAGGGGAAGCGCGCAGCGAAGAGCTAGCCAGGGTATTTGCAGCCCCCTTCACCATTGCCAAATCACCGATCCTGAAGTCTTTCCGGAAAATCGCCTTGGAGCAAAGCAAACCCACGCTGGTCTTCGAAGGGGGAGAGAGCCAACGCTACGACGCCCTGTCCATAACCTACGGATTAGCAGGCCTGGAGCGTTTGATGGCCTACCTGGAAATGGTGCCTGCCAACGGGCAGGGGCAAGCCTATCTGCGGCAGTCCTTCAGCCGGCTAAGCTGGGTGCGCTCCCCGCGTGCCGGATTGTTCCTCTGGGAAAAATGCGCCGGCGAACAAGTTGAAAAGGGGGAGGCCATCGGTTGGATTAACGACCCCTACGGCGGGGAGGCCAAACCCGTGAAAGCCACACATACCGGCTACATCATCGGGCACAGCAATGCCGTGGTGGTGAATCAGGGAGACGCCCTTTTTCACATCGCCTACGATGAAGAATAAGACTGATTAATCAATGACTTTTTTGGCAATGTAGTCGGAATTGAGCAGGCTCAATGCCCCCATATACTTGAGTTGGAAGGAAATCTCATCGCCCACCTCGTAGTTGGGGCTCCTATCCCCCAGGTCTACCACCAGCATGTCGGAGCTTGCGTTTACGATCTGAATGCTCTTATCATCCGGTATCAGGTAATCCACCGAAATGTCGAGCGTGCCGATATCCAGAATAGCCCGGTAAGACTCCTTGCCGTAATCTTCTTCTTTGACCTCAAAGATATCACCGGAGGGGTTGGTCGCCATCTGGCCGATGGGCACTTTGGGCTTTTTGGTAAGTTCTATGACCTGGGTGAACAGCCGCAGCACATCCGGCTTCATTGCTTTGATCGGCTTTTCTTCAAAGAGGTCTACACCGAAGTAGAGGGTTTCTCCAATGCGGAAATGGTTGATGCCGGTAGGGATTTGCTGCCGGAACAGGAGCGGCAGCACCACAGAAGTGCCTCCGGTAATCCACTGTATTTTTTTGTTAAACTTGGCTTCTACCAACTGTTTGTAGAGGCTAAGCTGGATGAGCTTATCTTCGGAAGGCATTACGCCGTGCAGGCAGTTTAGGTTAGAGCCAATAGCTACGATTTCAATATTTGGCAGCTTGAAAATTTTCTCGTAGAATTCGATCAGATTCTCTCCCATGATGCCTTCCCGCAGGTCACCCAGCTCTATCATGATGGTCACCCGGTGGGTTTTGCCCTGCCGCTGCGCTTCTTCCGACAGTTTCTTGATGGTAGCGCTCTCGGAGTTAAAGCTCACATCGGCGTACCGGATCACGTCCTCAATTTCCCCCATGGCAGGAGGCTTGATGTAGACCGTTTGCATATGCGGTGCTACCTTTTTGATCTTGGCCAGGTTGAATATGCGGCTGTCGCATACCTCCTTAATGCCAAGATTGACAACTTCGCGCAGGTAATCTTCATTGCCGCACAACAGCTTAGTCACGATCGCCCAATCTATTTTGTGCTTTTTGAAGATGTTATCCAGATATTCGTAATTATGCCGGAGGTGGCTTTTCTTGAGTGTTAGGTAGGCCATGCTACAATAAAATTAAGTTGAAATTTAACCAATTAAGGACAGACCGGCGGAGGGCAGGGGGTAAAGGGCGCCGGAAGCACTCTGCCGGTTTAAAGTGAAATAAGGGAGACAAACACTCTTAGCGGGAAGAATGCCAGAATAAACTATATACCTACTTGCGTAAAGAACTAGCGTATCAATATTAATTTAACAGTTTGTTGAAAAATAATCAACAAGAATTGCCAGGAACCCAGAATCTAACGATGCGACCCTGAATTCTATTGGGTTACAAGCCTACTAATCCATTATTCATTGCCAAAACAACTCTACGGGGACTAAGTTTACTGCTCAGTCAACGATTTCCCGGGGGATGTCGAGCGGCAGGCGGGTGAGTAATTCATAATTGACTTGTTGGGAAAACTCTCCGAAAGAGGACACGGACAGCTCCAGGTCGCCCTGATTGCCAATGATAACGACCTCGTCCCCGCGCTCTACGCTTTCTACCTGAGAAATGTCGACAGTAATTGCATTCATATTGACCATGCCGATAACGCCCACCCGCTTGCCCCGGATAAGCACCCGGCCGGCATTGCTCAGCGAGCGGGTAAACCCGTGCCCGTAGCCAATGGGCACCGTCGCAATTTTCATTTCTTCATTAGCAAGGTAAGAAGTACCGTAGCCCACGTACTCCCCCTTCTTAACTGTTTTGATATCCATCACCTGGCTGGTCCAGGAAATCAGCCGTTCCAGAGGGTTGTCCTGCCGGTTCACTTTACTGTTGTATTCAATAAGGGTTTCCCGGCTCGGCCAGAAACCATACTGTAGTATGCCAATGCGCACCATATCGAGCCGGGTCGGTGGGTAGCGCATCGCAGCGGCGGAGCAGGCCACGTGGCGCAGTTCCGGTTGCAGGCCCTGATTGGAAAACCAGTTGTAGATACGCTTGTACACTTTGCGTTGCTGCCTCACCCGTACGTAATTGGCGATGCTCTCGGCCCCGGCAAAGTGGGTGCAAAGCCCCTGAAAATGGAGCGCTTCGGGGTGCTTTTTCAGCAAAGCAACTACCGCCTCGAGCTCATGGGCTTCGTAGCCGATGCGGTTCATGCCAGTCTCGATCTCAATGTGGACCAAAGCCGGTTTGCCGACCTTCCGGGCAGCTTTGGCGGCGGCTTCTAAGCGCTCCAGCTCGAAAGCATAGAACTCAACGTCGTTTTCGATCGCCCACTCCAGGTGCTGGTCCTCGATCATACCGATGATCATGATCCCAGCCTCATCCGATTCCAGGCTCTTCTTAACCCGGTAAGCTTCCTGCGCATCGAATACGGAGAAATGGTCTGCCCCGCATGCTGCCGCCATAGGAGCGAATATCTCGATGCCATGGCCGTAGGCATTACCTTTGACGACCCATGATATTTTGGTATTGGGCCCTATTTGACTGCGCACAAAGCGGTAATTGCTCTTCAGCGCTTTGCGGCTGATCGAAATTCTGGAGGTGGCAAGCATAGTTATCCTAAAATTAATTCGGTGACCCGCCTGTACATATTGATGCCGACGGGGGTGATCTCATCCGGGAAATCGTAATCAGGATTGTGGAGAGCAGGGTGGCCCTCTCCGGCACCGATGCCAAACATCGCACCCTTAAACTTTTGGGTAAAGGCACCGAAATCCTCGCCCCATTTGAACGCCCAATCCTTTTGATGATAATTGAAACCGTTATCTTCAGCTGCTTGTTTGATCAGGCCGGTCACGTCGCTGTCATTGCGGGTGGTCCGGAAGACATTGGTCCATTCCGTGTCAAGCTCCAACTCGTACTTTTCAGCGACCCGGCCAGCGTAATTGAGCAGGCGCTCGCTCAGGGATTCCATCTCCGCTTCGGTACGGGTCCGTATGGTCAGATGGACTTCGCCGTAACCGGCCGAAACACCGTAGGCAATTTCTCCCATGTGGATGTGAACGGGGGTAAGAATAGCAAAGCCCTCCTGTGCGATATTGGGCTGGCAGGCAATATAGGCTTCTTTAATAATTTCTGAGATGGCCATTGCAGGGTTCCGACCATTTTCGGGCTCGCCCGCATGGGCCGTTTTGCCATTCAACCGGATAATCAGGCTTTGAACAGCTGCACTAAAGGGGCCCTCTTTGCAAACGATGGTACCCAGTGGAAAACCGGGCAGGTTGTGGAAGGCCACCGCGTAGTCTACCGGCAGGATGTCTTCAAACGTCTCGTCTCCCAGCATCCACTCCGCTCCCGCTCCAATCTCTTCGGCGGGCTGAAACAACAGCAGGACACGGCCCCGGGGGGGCGGAGTTTCCGACAGGTAGCGGGCAAACCCCATCATCACTGCCATGTGCCCATCGTGGCCGCATTTGTGCGACACGTTCTTTTTGGAAGAGCGGTAGTCCATATCGTTGATTTCCGCTATGGGCAGGGCATCCAGCTCGGTACGGAACAGCACCGAGGGGCCGGGCTTTCCGCTATCGAAAACCGCGACCAGGCCATTGCCACCAACACCCTGATGGAGCTCAGCCGGGTTCAGGTGTCTCAATTCTTTAGCCAGGAAGTGGGCCGTATCGTGCTCTTCCCCGCTTAGCTCCGGGTTTTGATGTAGGTACTGCCGAAGTTGCGCTATGTCCTTAATCCAGCTTGGAATCGTCTTTGTCATACGAGTCGAGTTGAGTCAGATAATCTAACGGAGGCCGGAGACTCCGGCTGCGGTGTCAGATAGCTCAATATTATAAAGGAGAGCGCAGAAATGGAAATCCCCGCGATGTTGGCGTCGAGCTCGTAGGGCAATTGGTACTGGGTCAGGATGAGCACCAAGGTGGTACCCCCGCCCAGCAGCATAGCCCAGAAGGCTGCGGTAGGCGTGCTGCGCTTCCAGTACATGCCCCCAATAACGGGTACGAATAGCCCGGAAACCATGAACGCGTAGGACAACAGCATCAGCTCCAGGACATTTTTCATGCTCATGGCAATAAGGAGCGCGATGCCGCCAATGATCAGGGTGGCTACCTGAGAGTACCGCAGGATTTTCTTCTCATTGCCCTTGATGGGCAGGAAACGTTCCAGGATGTCGGTTACTACGTTGCCGGAGGCCGCCATGAGGCAGCTGTCTGCCGTAGACATAATGGCGGAGAAATAGGCCGAAAGCATCAGTCCGGTCAGCCCGGCAGGGAGCACCGTACGCAGCAGCAAAGGCAGCCCCATTTCGGCATCCATGGCTTCGGGGTCGCTGTACCCCAGGCTGGCAAACATGCCCTGATCGGCACCCACCCGGGCGAACAAGCCAAGCAATACCCCCATGAAAGCCATGATGGGGTATTCGAAAAGGCCTGCTGTGTACCAGGCCCGCCTGGCTGTCTTTTCATCCCGGCAGGCGTAGATACGTTGGTAGAGGGTCATGCCCACAAACCAGATAGGGATAATGGTGACGCCCCAGTTGATCAGCTGCGGCCAGCTCACATTGCTTAATTCCAGGAATTCAGGCCTGACCTCCGCCCGTATGCCTTCCATCCCGCCCACGGCGAAAAAGCCCAGCGGTATGCCAATAAAGACCAGGCCCGCCATCAGGATGATCCACTGCACGGTATCCGTATAAATAACGGCTTTGAGGCCACCGGCTACGGTGTAGACCACAGCTATGACGCCCATAATCACCAATGCCTGAGTCAGGTTCAAATCTGTGAAAGTCGCAGAAGCCAGTTTGGCGCCCGCCAACAGCTGCGAGCTGGTAAAGCCCAGGTAGCCGATGGCGGAAATGATGCCCGCCAGCAGGGCAACCCTTGAGTTGAACATAAAATCAAACAGCTGCGGGAAGGTCAACAGATTTACTTTTTTGGACAGGCGGTTTACTTTCGGGATGAGGAAAACGGCACTGAGCCAGGCGCCGATCAGTCCCGTGAACAACATCCACGAGCCCGCAATGCCCATCAGGAAACCCAGGCCGCCGAGCCCGATGGAAAACCCACCGCCCACATCCGTAGCGACTACCGAAAGGCCGATGTGCAGGCTGCCCATGTCGCGGCCGCCGACGTAGTAGTCGTCCGAGTTCTTATTTTGCCTGAAGAAGAAAAAACCAATGCCCAGCATCGCCAGGAAATAGACGATGAAAATAACAATATCGATCCAATGCATAAGTGGTTTTTAAAGCCTTAGTCGTTGCCCCCTCTTTAGCAGATTGAGCCGTAAAGCGCTCTGGCAGCCATTGGGGCAGTAAGCGCTCAAGCGTGAAAAGACTATCAAATATTTCGGTCTAGTCGCACCAGCTATTTATTGTTGAGGCGCATTTCCAGGTATTTATTGGTAAAGCCTAGCTTTTCGTAAAGATGACGGGCAGGGTTGTCCGGCTCTACGTGCAGGGCAATATCCCCCTGCGCCAGGTCGATGGCTTTTCGCATCAGTTGTTTGCCGATGCCTTTGCCTCTTTGGCTGCCGTCCACTGCGATGTAGACCAGGATGTTTTCCGGGATATAGCCTTCCATGCCGGTGCGGTTGATGACGACCGAGCCGACGATCTTGCCGTCGATTTCGCCGGCGAGGACAAAGCCGCCGTGGGAAGCGGTTTCCTTGAGGGCGTATTGAATAGCCTTAAGGATGTCCTCCTGTTTGTCACCGTACTGATCGAGGTGGTTGAAAAGAAAATCTACGATGTGCTCTTTTTGGGATATGGTAGCTGGTTCGAATGGCGTGTAAACCTTAATATTCATAAGTGCTTTAGCTGAGATGAATGTAATTTAGTCCGGCACATACAGCATTTGCAGCGCCACGCGGGCTGCACCTGAAAAACCTGGCGGCCGGTTGGCAAAGCGGGGAATATACAGAATATTTGCTAAATCAGGTCGCGGAGGGTAAAGGTTTTGCGCAGGCGCTTGCCATCCCGCTCGACTACTATGCGAATCCGCTTGCCGGCTGGCTTTTCCAGGCGTTTGGTAATACCGCTCAGGGTCGTAAAGCTGGCGGGCATCCAGTTGATGCGTTTGATTTCATCACCGGGCTCCAGGCCGGCCTCGTAGGCGGGGGTGCCTTCCAGGACGCTGTAGATGACGTAGTCGCGCAGTTGAGGGCCGGAAGCGATAATCAAAAGCCCGCTGCGGTCATGCTTAAATTCATCGTCGTAGTCTTTATTAGGCTCCCAGTACATGCGTTCCTGCACATAGTCGAGGACCACCGTGAAGCGCCGGAGTATTTCATTGCCAATGATGCCATTACGGCGGTCCAGCCGGGTGCTGTCGATATCGCCAAATGGTATCTCCTGATAGTTGGTAACCACCCCGGAAAATGAATAGGGCGGGATGTCCAGGTGGGGGATCCGCCCCTTGTAGCCCTTAAGAAAACCGCCCAGCCCTGCCCCCAGGTTGCTGGGGATGACCTGCTCGGGCACCTCCAGGCCAGGGTCGCTGTCGGTATCAATCAACAAAGGCAAGGCTGCGCCCGTATCGATGAGCAGCTTGAGGTTGGAGGTATCGCCCTGCCGCAGGGCCACATCAACATTTACGTAGGGCTTGGTCCGCTCGAAGGTAGCCGGTATTTCGGTGAACCCCTTTTCCTTTCCCCCAAATTGGCGGGGGTCATACAGAGAAATAATCCGCCGGCGGTAGTTGATCTTAACCACAAACCGGCGAAAGAAGTCAGCCCCCAGGATACCCTGTATTTCAACGCCCGCGTAATCGTCGAAATTGAGGTAATCTTCCTCCAGGACCAGTATAGAGCGGTTTTTCGCCAGGATGTCGCTCACCTGAAGGGAGATGCCAGACACGAGGTAGGCGTAGAACTCCCGGCTGAGGTCAGAGCCCACCAGGGTGAAGCGCCGCTTGTACTCTAGCTGCAGCAGGTCTGTAATTTCCCGCTTGTTCAGTATGGTATGCTCCGCACCGGTGTCGAAAATAAAGTTTAGCAGGAACCAGCTGTTAAACGTGACGGGGACCACGATAAATCCATTGATATACTGAAAGGAAATATCTACCCTGCGCTGCCCGCCCCGGAATTCAAGGTCGCTGAACTGAGCAGCGGCGCTGCTACTTGCCAGGCCAATTAAAGCAGCGGCCAGCAGCCCTCTTTTGATCAGTGCAAAAAGAAAAATGACAGGGTGAAAGCTTTGCATAAGTGACATTTACAGGCAGAAGTTAATCATTGCCCAGCCAAGGCGACTATACGGGACCCCGGGCAGGTTTCTGACGGCTTAACTGCAATTTACAAGCAGCGTATCTTAAAATGGCAACGTTTTATTTGCACAAACAAACCCTTAATGTTAATTTAACAACATAATTTAATTTGGTTTATGCGCTAATTGTAAAAAACTGTTCGTCGATCTTTGTTT
Source organism: uncultured Phaeodactylibacter sp. (assembly GCA_964575505.1). Lineage (GTDB taxonomy): Bacteria > Bacteroidota > Bacteroidia > Chitinophagales > Saprospiraceae > Phaeodactylibacter. The sequence continues at coordinate 20,887 of CAZNSK010000058.1, read as the reverse complement.
TTTCCTTCTAAATTGAGACTTTTACAAACTAGTTAGTGTAAAACAAACAATATTGATTGATCATTCCGACCGTAATCCCAATTTAACAACCAAAGGAGAACAAGAAGAACCAAGCCGGCCTCTAAGCCCTGTGCAAAACAGGTCCTGGCTAGCTTTTCGATAGGTAAGTATCATTTGATCAGATATAGTTTTACTAACTAAACCAAAGTAGTGTATGAAACTTAACATCAACTCCATGACAAGGAGTATGCTCTTTGTCTTGGCAATGCTGCTGTGCAATTTTACCTTTGCACAACGTACCATCACCGGTACGGTAACAGATGCTGAGACGGGCGAGCCTTTAATCGGGGCGAACGTCCTTGTCGTCGGCTCCAGCACCGGTACAATTACAGACTTCGACGGTACCTATTCCCTCAACGTTTCCGATGATGCTAAAGAACTGGAATTCTCCTACACGGGATACGGTTCTCAGCGCGTAGAAATTGGTAATCAAACCACGATTGACATGACCCTTTCCGCCGGTCAGGAACTGGAGGAGGTCGTCGTCGTTGGTTATGGTACCACAACCAAAAAGGAGGTGACGAGTTCTGTATCCAGCGTTAAAGCCGAGGATTTTAACAAAGGTAACGTGAACGACCCCTCCCAGCTGCTGCAAGGTAAAGTAGCTGGCTTGACCATTGCCCGTCCGGGTAGTGACCCCAATGGCGACTTCAACATCCGCCTGCGTGGCCTCTCCAACCTCGGCGCTAACCAATCACCACTTGTTGTTATTGACGGGGTAATCGGTGCTTCCCTCAACAGCATCGACCCCAACGACATCGCTTCTATTGACGTCCTCAAGGATGGTTCTGCAGCAGCGATTTACGGTACCCGGGCTTCTGCCGGTGTTATCCTGATTACTACCAAAACCGGTAAAAAAGGCACCGCTACCGTTGATTACAACGGCTTCGTTTCTGCGGAAAATGTAGCCCGTACGGTACAGACCACGAGCGCGGATGAGTTCCGCCGCATCCCCGGTGCCGTTGACCAGGGCGCCAGCACCGACTGGATCGACGAGCTGACGGAAACCGGCATCTCTCAGGTCCACAACCTTTCGCTTTCCGGCGGCTCCGAGCTGACCACCTACCGCGTATCCGGTAACTTCCGGGATATTGGCGGTGTGGCCCGCGGAACCGGCTTTCAGCGGATCAACGGTAACCTCTCCCTAACGCAAAAGGCACTAAACGAGCGGCTGACAATGACGATGAATGTAACGGCGACCACTCAGGACTCTGACTTCGGGTTTTCCGAAGCCTTCCGTTACGGTACTATCTTCAACCCGACCGCTCCTGTATTGGACCCAGACAACGAAGCCCTGGGCGGTTACTTCGAGCCGGGTGGATTTGACTACTTTAACCCGGTCTCCATCATTGAGCAGAACATCAACGAAGGCCGTCAGAATACCATTCTGGCTTCTTTCCGTGCCGATTATGAGCTGACGGAAGGCTTGACCATCGGCGCTTTCTACTCTACCCAGCGCATTGACCGGCTGCGGGGTGAGTACTACAGCAAAACGGCCCTCTACCGGGGCAATGGCCGCAATGGCCTGGCGATCCGGGAAACCAACAATGACCTGAACCAGCTCTTTGAGTCTACCCTGAACTACCAGCGTGCTTTTGGCAAGCTGGAGCTGAAAGGGCTCCTAGGTTATTCTTACCAGGAGTTCACCTTTGAAGGTTTCCGGGCGGAAGGCGGTAACTTTATCACCGACCTGGTTACTTACAACGACCTGGGGGCTTCCAAGGACTTCAATGACGGCCTTGGCTCTCTGTCCTCCTACCGTTCCAACTCCAAGCTGATTGCTGGTTTTGCGCGGGTTAACCTGAATTACGACGACACCTACTTCTTCAGTGTTGCCGCTCGTCAGGAAGGGTCCTCCAAATTTGGTGAGGACAACCGCTGGGGCTTGTTCCCCTCGGTCTCTGCCGGCGTTGACATCTCCCGCTTGGCTGACTTAGGTGCTTTCGACAACCTGAAGCTGCGCGCTGGCTACGGCGTGACCGGGGGCTTGCCACGCCAAGACTACGAGTCGCTTATCCGCCTTGGCCAAACTGGGGCCAACTTTTTCTTCAACGGTACCTACATCCCGGTCTACGCACCGGAGTCTAACCCCAACCCGAACCTGGCTTGGGAAAGCAAGACGGACATCAACATCGGATTGGATTTCGCATTGTTTGACTACAAGCTGACCGGTTCTCTTGATGTATTCCAGTCTACCACGACGGATGCCCTGATTTCTGTTCCGGTAGCCGTACCGCCTAACCTTGTAGGCGAAACCCTGCAGAATATCGGTGAGCTCTCCACACAGGGTGTGGAGCTGTCTCTGAACGCCGCAGTAGTTTCGAACGAAAGCGTGTCCTGGGAAACCGGCGTCGTCCTGGCGACCTCTCGGTCCATACTGGAGCAATTTACCGAAGACCAGTCCATCAACTACCGGGGTAACCCGGGTGCACCTGGGCAGAATATCACACCAGGTTCCGGTATGATTAAAGTCGAAGCTGGCGAGCCAGTCGGTAATATATGGGGCCCGGTCTACGAAGGCCTGGATGATGACGGCAATTACATTTTCGAGGATGGCAATGGCGACGGTACTTACTGCGCTTGTAACGATGATTACGCGATTTTGGGCAACGCTCAGCCAAATTTGACATTAGGATGGAATAACTCCCTGACTTTTGGCAACTTCGACTTGAACATGTTCTTCCGGGGCGTGTTCGGTCATGATATGGTAAACCTTTACCGTGCCTTCTACGAAAGCCCGACTGTTGCTGACCGTTATAATGTGGTGCAAACTGAGAATTATGATCCGAATCTCAATGAGCCTTCGGTCTATAATGGCCAGCATGTTGAGGATGCTTCCTTCCTGCGCTTAGACAATGCTACATTGGGATATACGATCCCGTTGCCCGACGGCGGCAATATCCGGTCACTTCGTTTGTATATAACAGGTCAAAACCTGTTTACGATAACAAATTACTCCGGTGTTGATCCTTCTCTGCGCCTTAATGACGCGGGCTCGGTGGACAACGGTGGCCGTCCGGAATTTGCGGACAACCCAGATCCTCTGGTATTGGGTATTGATCGTCGTAACACTTATTTCACCACCACGGTCATAACCTTTGGTGCAAATGTTAAATTTTAATTTTAAACACTAATCAGTATGAAACTTTTCAAATACACCAAGTTCTTCTTGATTGGTGCCTTAATAATGGCAGCTAACCAATCTTGTACAGACCTTGAGCCTGAAGTATTTGGTGAGGTGTTGGCTGATAATTTCTACGAAACTGAAGAAGAAATTATCTCCGCAATGGGCGACGCCTACACCAAGCTTTATGCCTTCATGAATCACGGCAACTATTTTTCCATTCAGGAAGTCCCTTCGGACGAGGCCGCTATCCCACAGCGGGGTACAGACTGGTTTGACGGTGGACAGTGGTTGCGCGTGCACCGCCATCAATATACACCGGGTGAGCCGGTGGTTGACGGCGTATGGAATACCTGCTACGGCGGTATTAACGCCTGTAACCGGGTTATTTCAGTTATGGAAGGCCGCGATGGTCTCGAACCCTTTATAAGCGAGCTTCGTGCACTGCGGGGGCTGTACTACTACTTCCTGCTAGACTTGTACGGCAATGTGCCGATCATCGATACGTATGACGTGCCCGAGGATTTCCGCCCGGCGAATGCTGACCGCCAGGAAGTTTTCAATTTCATCGAGTCTGAAATTCTTGATGTCATCGACGATCTGCCTAAAACAGTAGATCAGAGTACCTACGGCCGTATTCACTACTATGTAGCCCAGACTATTTTGGCTAAGCTGTACCTCAATGCGGGGGTATACACGGGCAACGACCGTTTGGATGATGCTATCTCTGCTGCTGATGAGGTAATCAACTCCAACATTTACAGCCTGGAGAGCAGCTACTTCAACAACTTCGCAACTGAAAATAGCGGCTCTACGGAGAATATCTTCGTCATCCCTTACGACCAGGTATTTGCAACTGGCTTTAACCTGCACCAAATGACCCTGCACTACGAAAGCCAGAAGACCTTTGACTTCCAGGAACAACCCTGGAATGGCTATTGCTCCCTGCAGGAATTTTATAACAGCTTTGAAGAAGATGATGAGCGCCTAAATGGTGGTGCGCGTGGCTACGGTGTTTTCCTGACCGGCACTCAGCGTGCTGTAGATGGAACGGTACTCGTAGACTCAGGTTTCGATGGCGATCCAGATGGAGAAGAGCTGGTGTTTACACCGGAGATCAACGAGCTTGAGCCAAACTGCTTCCGTCAGGCGGGTGCCCGTCTGTCGAAGTATGAATACGCTCAGGGCGCAACTGCTGACCTCAGCAACGACTTCCCCATGTTCCGTTACGCAGATGTCCTGCTGATGAAAGCAGAAGCCCTATGGCGCCAGAGTAGTGGTGACGCAAACGCCTTAGCGCTGGTCAACCAAATCCGCGAGCGGGCTGGCGTGGAGCCATTCACTGAGCTTACAGCCGATAACCTGCTGGCAGAGCGGGGCCGCGAGATGTGCTTCGAAGCACACCGCCGTACCGACCTGATCCGGTTTGGCCGCTACAACGACCCTTGGTGGGAGAAGCCTGCATCTGATGCAACCAAGAATATCTTCCCCATTCCGGAAGGCCAGATCAATGCCAACCCTAATCTTCGCCAGAACCCAGGATACAATTAATCCGAATTCTGCGTTGATATAGCATAAATGAGTCGCTTGCTGCTTCGTTGCAGCAAGCGGCTATTTTATTAAAGCGCACTTCTATTGGCCCTTACCAAATTCAAATTAGTACGCTATGCGTGATCCAAAACTGTTGGCTTCATGGCTAGGAGTCGCCTTACTGCTGCTGTCTGCCTGCCACTCTGAGGATGCAGAAACAGCTACCGGCCCCTATTCGGCCCCAACGGCACCAGCAGATGCCCTCTTTGAGCCGCTTGACGTGAAAGCAAGGGGCATTGATTTTGAAAATACCCTTACCTACACTGCAGCATTCAACCCCTATACTTACCGCAATTATTTCAATGGCGGAGGCGTGGGCCTTGGCGACTTCAATAACGACGGTCTCGTAGATGTATACTTCACGGGCAATCTGGCGGATAACCGCCTCTATCTCAATCAAGGGGATTTGACCTTTAAGGACATCACAGCCCAAGCCGGGGTAGGCTGCCCGGACGTATGGTCATCTGGCGTCGCCGTAGCCGATGTCAACGGCGATGGCTGGCTCGATATTTATGTTTGCAAATCTGGTGCACCCGATGGGCGCAACCGCCACAACGAACTATTCATCAACCAAAAAGACCTGACCTTCAAAGAGCAGGCTGCGGAATACGGTATTGATGACCTTGGCTTATCGACCCACGCTGCTTTCTTCGATTACGACCGGGATGGCGACCTGGACATGTACCTGCTCAATAACTCTATCCGCCCGGTTGGCCAGTACGATCTGATCGAAGGGCAGCGGGAGATCCGGGACCCGGAAGGCGGCAATAAGCTTTACCGCAACGATGGCGGTCAGTTTACGGATGTCAGCGAAGCCGCTAATATCTATGGCAGCAACATTGGATTCGGCCTGGGTGTTTCGGTTGCCGATTTGAACAACGACGGCTGGCCGGATATTTACGTCTCCAATGACTTTTTCGAGCGGGACTACCTCTACATCAACCAAAAAGATGGCACCTTTGAAGAGGCCCTGGAAGCGCACATGCGCGAAATCAGCATGGGCGCGATGGGCGCTGATATCGCCGATCTGAACAACGATGGCTGGCAGGAAGTCTTCGTTACCGACATGCTGCCCGAGGGCGAGCGGCGGGTCAAGACTAAAACCAACTTTGAAAACTGGGATAAGTACCGCATGAATGTGGAGCAGGGGTATTACCATCAGTTTACCCGCAATACCCTGCAACTGAATAATGCCGACGGGACCTTTTCCGAAATCAGCCGCTACGCCGGAGTGGAGGCCACGGACTGGAGCTGGGGTGCCCTGATTTTTGACGCCAACCTGGACGGCCGCAAGGATATCTTCGTCGCCAACGGCATTCTCAAAGACCTGACTGACCAAGACTATATCGACTTTTATTCCGACCCGGCAGTAGTGCGGGAGGTGCTGAAGGACCGCAGCAAGGGTATTATCAAATTGGTAGACGCCATGCCTTCCGAGCCCATTCCTAACTACTTCTTCGAACAGCACGAAGCGCTGCAATTCCGAAATGTAGCAGCCGAGTGGGGGGTAGGGCAGCCCAGCTTCTCCAATGGCGCTGCCTACGCGGACCTCGATAATGACGGCGACCAGGAACTGGTGGTCAATAACGTAAATGCACCTCCTTTTCTCTACAAAAACCGCAGTGTGGAACAGGAGCGTGGCCATTGGGTCGGCATTCAGCTAAAAGGGGAGAAGGGCAACCGCAACGGCCTGGGCGCCAGGGTGACCGTCATCGCCGGCCAGGATACCCTGGTGCAGGAAGTCAACCCCATCCGGGGTTTCCAATCATCAGTAGATGGCCGCCTCGTCTTCGGCTTGGGGCCAGCTACTCAAGCTGACCGGGTGACGGTGGACTGGCTGGGCGGGCAGCGATCCACCCGGGAGCGCATTGAAGCGGGTCAGTACCTGCTTTTTGACCAGTCAGAAGCCTCAGCAGCACCGGCCTCAGCTCCCGCCCCCTCGGCCAGCCCTCTGCTTACGCCCCTGCCCCCTTCCTTCACAGCGGATATGGTGCACCTTGAAAGCCAGTATTCTGACTTTGACCGCTACCGCATGCTGTTTCACATGGTTTCCGCAGAAGGGGCACGTTTGTCTGTAGCCGATGTCAATGGAGACGGGCGGGAAGATGTCTACCTATGCGGTGCAAGCGGCCAACCCGGCCAGCTTTTCCTGGGTAAGGCAAACGGTGGTTTTGAGCCTTCGGATCAGCCGGCGGTTCGGGCCCAGGCCATTGCCGAAGAGGTGGAAGCCTGCTTCTTCGATGCAGACAAGGATGGCGACCCCGACCTTTACGTGGCCACCGGCACCAGCGAACTGCCCAACTCCTCTACAGGGCAGCGAGATCTGTTTTACTTAAACGACAATGGCCGTTTTCGCCTGGCAGAGCAGATACTGCCCAACGGGCGCTTTACGGCTACCGCCTCAGTCGATGCTGCCGATTTTGATCAGGATGGCGATATCGATCTTGCCGTCGCCGAGCGCATGCGCTCCTTTGAGTACGGCGTGCCCGTCAGCCTTTACCTGCTGGAAAATGACGGCAGCGGGCAGTTCACTGAAGTCGGGCAGGCGCGCTCAGGCGGCAGTTTTCAAAACCTGGGCCTGCTGCGGAGCGTGCGCTGGGCAGATTTAAACGAAGACGGCGCGCCCGACCTTGTAGTAGCGCGGGAATGGGGGCCATTGGAAGTCTTCCTGCAACAGCAGGGGCAGTTCCAGCCGGCTACCGCCGAATGGGGCCTGGAAGAACTGCGGGGGTGGTGGTCCTGCGTAGAAGTCGCCGACCTGGACAATGACGGCGACCAAGACCTGGTGGCGGGCAATTATGGCCTGAATTCCCGCCTCGAGGCGGATGCGCAACAACCCCTGCGGATGTATATTAATGATTTTGACCGCAACGGCACGGCCGAGCAGTTTATTGAGCAGTACCGGGGCGATACGGCTTACCCCATCACTCTGAAGAAAGACCTGGTGGCGCAAATTCCAGCCCTCAAGCGGAAATACCTGAAAAACGAGCAGTATCAGGGGGAACGGCTGGCTGATATTTTCCCCGCCGAGGCGTTGCAGCAATCCATCGTTTACGAAATCAACGAAATGCAAAGCATGATCTTCTGGAACGAAGGAGGGCGCTTCAAGCCGCAGCCCCTGCCCTGGGCGGTACAGTTAGCTCCGGTCTGTAGCATTGAGGCTGCCGACCTGAACGAAGACGGCCGTATGGACCTGATCATGGGCGGTAATTTCTACCGGGCTAAACCAGAACTGGGCATACAGGATGCGACTTACGGCCATGTGCTTCTGGGCCAGCCCGGGCAAACTTTTGATTACCTGCCGCCCCGGGAGAGCGGTATGCGCATCAAGGGAGAAGCCCGGAGTTTCGCGGTGATTAACAACCGGGGCGAACGGGTATTATTATCTTCGAGGAATAATGATCAAGTCATGGCATTTAAAATTTTGGGCAAATGATGAAGTACACTTGGTTGATTGCAGTTTTGGCAGTAGCGGGTCTGCTCGGCAGTTGCGAGCAAGACCCCAAGTCGGCCTACCGGGCACAGGTCCGCAAAGAACTGGCGAGCGGGGACCGGCAGGATAGTATCTTTTTCGGGATCTACCTGGGGATGCCGATGGATGATTTTTACAACCACTGCTGGAAAATGAACAAGGAAGGAAAGTTCATTCAGGGTACTGGCAATACTTCCGTTCAGTACGTACTGGGTGAGGAGCTCCCCTTTCCTGCTTTCATGAATTTTTACCCCACCTTCCGAGATAAAAAGATCGTGGCTATGCCTACTTACATTGGTTACCGCACCTGGGCGCCCTGGATTAAGGAGACGCACGCCGACGCACTGATCCTGGAGGTAAAGGGCTTGCTGGAGGATTGGTACGGGGCGGGCTTTGTGCTGATACCGGAGGATAACGGGCAGCCTGCCTATTATAAGGTGGATGGCAACCGCGAAATCAAACTGGAGATGGAAGATGAACAGCGGGTCAAATTCACCGTGACCGACCTGGAGCAAATACAGGAAAAAATCCTTAACTAAAACCAAAAATAGCATGCTGATCTTACCGACGACGGGCGGGTTTGCCATCCTGAGGCGGGCTGATGCCGCTACCCGGGCAGCCCTCAGGCTGCTGAGCCTTTTACTGGCAGCTATACTGGCGCTTGGGCTCTTGTCCTGTGAGGAAAACCAAGCCGGCAGCCGGCAAAATGGCGGGGGGGATGCGCTGTTCACCGCGCTGAATGCCGATGAGACGGGCATTGATTTCCAGAACACCCTGGACTACGACAAAGACTTCAACATATACACCTACCGCAACTTTTTCAACGGCGGCGGGGTAGCTATCGCTGATTTCGACCAAGACAGCCTCCCCGACCTCTACTTCACCGGCAATATGCGCCCCAACCGACTGTACAAAAACCTGGGCGGCTTCCGGTTTGAGGACCGCACAGAGGCGGCCGGGGTGGGGGGCACCCGCGCCTGGTCGACCGGTGTAAGCGTAGCGGACGTCAACGGCGATGGATGGCTGGACATCTACATTTGCAATTCCGGGGATGTACAGGGCGACAACAAACAGAATGAGCTTTTTATCAACAACGGCGATCTGACCTTCACGGAGAAAGCCGCCGAATTTGGCCTTGCGGACCGGGGCTATTCCACCCACGCGGCCTTCTTCGATTACGACAAGGACGGCGACCTCGACTGCTACCTGCTCAACAATTCCTACCAGGCCATTGGCAGCTTCAACCTCCGCAAGAACGAACGGGGCGAAAGAGATGAGGTCGGCGGAGATAAGCTCTACCGCAATGACGGGGGGCACTTCACCGATGTCAGCGAATCGGCAGGGATTTACGGCAGTGTGATCGGCTTCGGCCTGGGCGTTACCGTAGGCGATGTAAACCTCGATGGCTGGATGGACATCTACGTTTCCAATGACTTCTTCGAGCGCGATTACCTCTACCTCAATAATGGCGACGGCACCTTTGAAGAAGCCCTGACCGAGCAGATGCGCTCAATTTCTGCTGCTTCTATGGGCGCTGATATGGCCGACATCAACAACGATGCTTACCCGGAAGTATTTGTCACCGAAATGCTGCCCGAGCCCAACCACCGCCTTAAGACAAAAACGACATTTGAAAGTTGGGACCGCTATCAGTACAGCGTCTCCAACGGGTACTACCATCAGTTTACCCGCAATATGCTGCAACTCAACCAACAGGGGGGCTTCTTTAGCGAGATCGGGCGCTACGCAGGTGTGGAGGCTACCGACTGGAGCTGGGGTGCGCTAATTGCCGACTACAATAATGATGGCCTGCGCGACATCTACGTGGCCAATGGTATCTACCGGGACTTGACCGACCAAGACTTTCTGAACTACATTGCCGATGATTCTATCAAGCGCGCGGTCATCACCGAGGAAGGGGTAGATTATGCACAGCTGATCGAGGTGATCCCCTCCGTGCCCATACCCAACTATATGTTTGTCAATCAGGGGGCAGCTGCCCTGAAGTTCGAGAATAAAGCCGCCGAATGGGGATTGGCTACGCCCAGCCATTCCAATGGTGCGGCCTACGGCGACCTGGACAACGACGGTGACCTGGACTTGGTAGTCAACAACGTCAATATGCCCTGTTTTGTCTACCGCAGCGAAGTCCGGCAAAAGCAGCCGGGCCACCATTTCCTGCGCCTGCAATTGCGGGGCACCGGGCAAAACACCTATGCCACTGGTGCTAAAGTACTGCTAAAGGCTAACGGGCGCACCTTATATCAGGAACAAATGCCGATGCGCGGATTTCAGTCTACGATGGAAACAGACATGCATTTTGGCCTGGGGGATATGCAGCAGATCGATACGCTGATGGTAGACTGGGGAGACGGCACCGGCACCCTGCTGACGGGCGTTGGTACGGATACTGAATTGCGCCTCCACCAATCGGATGCCAAGCCCCTGCCCGATGCCATTTGGGCTACCCTTGGGGTTAAGCAACCTGCGGACCCTTTATTTACGCCTGCGGACCTGGGCCTCGACTACCGGCATGAAGAAAGCCGGTACGATGACTTCGACCGGGACCCGCTTATTTACCAGATGCGCTCCACTGAAGGCCCAGCTATGGCTATCGGCGATATCAACAACGATGGGCTGGAGGATGCTTACCTGGGCGGTGCCCGGGGGCAGGCCGGGCAATTGGCTGTGCAGCGCCCCAATGGGCAATTCCAAACCGTGCTGCCCCCTGCCTTTCTAGAGGACGCCAATTCCGAAGATACCGATGCCGCCTTTTTCGATGCCGATGGCGATGGCGATCAGGACCTTTACGTATGCAGTGGCAGCTCCGAGTTTGCCGCCGCTTCTTCCGATTTGAATGACCGCCTGTACATCAACGATGGGACGGGGAAATTTAGCCGCAACAAGAGCCAGGTGTTGCCGGGAGGCACTTTTCAGGTTACGAGTTGCGTGCGCCCGGCGGACATGGACGGCGATGGCGATTTGGATTTGTTTGTAGGCGCCCGGCTGCAGCCTGCTTACTACGGCGTGCCGGTGAGCGGTTATCTGCTGGAAAATGATGGGCAGGGCAAGTTTAAAAGTGTGGGGGGGCGGCTGGCCCCGGAGCTTCGGGAAATTGGTATGATCACCGACGCCCGCTGGGCAGACTACGATCAGGATGGGGCGCTGGATTTGCTTCTTTGCGGGGAGTACATGCCCCTTACTGTATTCCGTAATGAAGGGGGGCAATGGAAAATCCGGACCCGGGAAGCTGGCCTGGACAGTACGAATGGCTGGTGGAATGCCCTGAGCGCCGCAGATATCGATCAGGACGGCGATGTGGATTTTGTGGCCCTCAACCACGGCTTGAACTCCCGGTTGCGGGCTTCGAGGGAGAAACCGCTGCGGTTGTACATCAATGATTTCGACCGGAATGGCGGCATTGAGCACATCCTATGCTCGTACAATAAGGATACGCTCTACCCGCTGGCATTGCGGCACGATTTGGTCAAGCAAATTCCCGGGCTTAAAAAGCAGTACCTGAAATACAGCAGTTACCGCGACGAAACCTACGAGGACATTTTCACTTCGGAGCAGCGAAAGGGCGCCCTGGCACTCAGCGTCTACGAACTGGCGAGCGTCATTGTTGAAAATCAGGGCGACGGCACCTTCCGTTTGAGGCCCCTGCCGCAGCAAGCGCAATTTAGTAACGCTTATGCATGCAGCGTACAGGATTTTAACGGCGACGGCCGGGTCGACCTGCTGCTGGGGGGCAATTTACATAGTGTAAAACCAGAGCTGGGCCGTTATGATGCCGATTTTGGTACCCTGCTCCTGGGGCAAGGCAGCGGGCAATTTACGACCGTGCCAAATGCGCAGGCCGGTTTGCGCCTGGACGGGCAGGTCCGGGGCTTTGCCACCGTACCCGTGCAGGGGCGGCGCTACCTTTGGGTGGCCCGCAACGATGCGCCCCTGCAGGTGCTGCAATTAAAGCCGCAATCGGATTTAGCACAGTAAATGTTTAGGATGAGCAGGAAATATGGATTTGCCGCACTAATGTTATGGCTGGCCCTTGGCGGGTGCACGGGAGATCAGGCCGCAGACGAAACCCGGTTCCGGTTGCTTGCGCCCGCCGAGAGCGGTGTCCAATTTGCCAACACCCTTACGGAAACGGAAGACTGGAATATTATTGAGTACCTCTACTTTTACAACGGAGGCGGCCTGGCAGTAGGCGATGTCAACAACGATAGCTTGCCCGATCTTTTCTTTACGGCTAACATGGGCCCCAATGCGCTTTTCCTCAACCGGGGCGATTTGCAGTTTGAGGAGGCTACCGCCGCCGGTGTAAGCGGGCAGGGCAATTGGTCGACTGGTGCGGTAATGGTTGACGTCAACGCAGACGGCTGGCAGGACATCTACGTCTGCCAGGTTGGAGCCTACAAAGACCGGAAAGGGCGCAACGAGCTCTTCATCAATAACCAAGATGGCACCTTTACGGAGCAAGCCGCTGCCTACGGGCTGGACTTCGAGGGTTTTTCCACTCATGCTGCTTTTTTCGATTATGACCGCGATGGCGACCTGGACTGCTACCTGCTCAACCACTCCGTGCATTCTCCCGAGAACTACGTCAAAGCCACCGTCCGGCAGCAGTCTGATCGGCGGGGAGGCGACCGATTGTACCGCAATGAGGGGGGGCGTTTTGCCGACGTGTCCCGGGAAGTGGGTATTTACAGCAGCCGCATCGGCTTTGGGCTGGGCGTGGCGGTCAGTGATGTCAATAAGGATGGCTGGCCCGACCTCTACATTTCCAACGACTTTCATGAGAATGACTACCTGTACCTCAACAACGGCGATGGCACGTTCCGGGAAGGAGCTGCTACCCTGCTGGGGCATACCAGCACCTTTTCCATGGGCAGCGATATTGCGGATTTTAATAACGATGGCTGGACTGATATTCTGTCTTTGGATATGAAGCCAGCGCAAGAGTCGGTGCTCAAAGCCTCAGTAGGGGCCGACCCGTATAACATTTATCAGTTCAAGCTCCGGTACGGCTATCACTATCAGTACCCCCGCAATATGCTGCAGCTCAATCAGGGGGTGGTGGGCGACAGCCTTCGGTTTTCCGAGATCGGCCAATTGGCGGGTGTGGCGGCAACCGATTGGAGCTGGGCACCGCTCTTTGCCGATATGGACAACGACGGCCGCAAGGACCTTTTTGTGGGCAACGGCATCCTCCGCCGGCCCAATGACCTCGACTACCTTAAGTTTATTTCCAACGATCAGGTGCAGGCATCAGCTACCGACCTGGAGATGGCACAGCGTATGCCCGGGGGGGAAGTCCCGAACTTTGCTTTCCGCAACACGGGCGATTTAGCTTTTGAGGCAAAAAACTGGGAATGGGGCTTTCGGCACAATAGCTGCACAAACGCGGCTGCTTTTGTTGACCTTGATTTAGACGGCGACTTGGATCTGGTCACCAACAACCTAAACGCTCCGGCGGGAGTTTATCGCAATCAAACGAAGGATAGGCAAGCCCTCCAACTTTCCCTGGAGCAGCCGGGCCCCAATGCCAAAGCGATTGGCAGTTGGGTGGAGGTGGTTGCCAACGGCCAGCTGCAGGTGCAGGAGGTCTTCCGGAGCCGGGGTTTTCAAAGCGCAACCGTGGCCGATGTACATTTTGGGCTGGATACCCTGCGCCAGGTCGACACGGTGCGCGTACGCTGGCCAGACGGCACCTGGCAAGTTTGGACAGCGCTGGCAGCCGGCCGCCATCGGCTGCGCAAATCAACCGGAGCCGGGCCTGCCGGGCCTTCTCCCTTGCCCCAGGCTTGGCTGGAGGAACTGAATCCTGCGGATGCCGGGCTCAGCTATGTGCACCGGGAGAACGACTACAATGACTTTGACCGGGAGAAACTGCTGCCCCACCAATTGTCCACACAGGGCCCGGCAATGGCTGCTACCGAGCGTGATGGGCAGCCACTGCTTTACTTTGGCGCGTCCTACGGCCAAAACGGGGAGCTGTACGAAATAAGGGATGGGCAATTCCGGCAGGTCTCCCCCGGGGCAACTGTTATGGATGCGCAGTACGAGGATACCGATGCCGCTTTTTTTGATGCGAATGCCGATGGCCGGGAAGACCTGGTGGTAGTGAGCGGAGGCGGAGAAGTCGGGTCGGGCGAGCGAGTGGCACCACGCCTGTACCTGCAGGGCCCGGAGGGCGCATTTGAGCTCTTTCCACAAGCTTTTCCCGAACCAGTAGCCACCAATGCCGGCTGCGTGGTCGCCTTTGATTATGAAAGGGATGGCGATCAGGATCTATTCATCGGCGGCCGGTCGCTTCCGGGCAGTTATGGGTTGCCGGGCCGGTCCTATGTTCTGCTCAACGACGGGCAGGGGCAGTTCAGGGTTTCGGAAGCAGCCAGTTTCGTCCGGGATTTAGGAATGGTTACCGGGGCTGCCTACCTGCCGGGCCTGCATCAGTTGATCATTGTAGGGGCATGGATGCCTGTGATGCGTGTGGACCTGGCGGCTGGCCGTGCTGTGCCGGCCTGGGATAATTCTGAAGGCTGGTGGAATGCCTTGTCGGCCGCTGACTTGAACGGAGATGGCCGTTTGGACCTCCTGCTGGGTAATCTGGGCCTGAACAGTGACCTGAACGCCAGCCCGGAAGCGCCCCTGGAGCTTTTTGTTAAAGATTTGGATGAGAATGGCACGCCCGACCCCATCATGGCCTATTACCGTCAGGGGCGGCGTTACAGCGTAGCTTCCAAGGACGAACTCGCCGCTCAGTGGGTAGGTATCAAAAAGCGCTATTTGGACTATACGCCATTTGCTAATGCTACCTTCGAGCAGCTTTTCGATGGCGAGCGCCTGGCAGATGCCTACTACCGTAAAATCACTAACCTGGCATCAGGGTACGCTATTCAGGGGCCAGACGGGGGCTTTACCTTTTACCCTTTCCCCCGCCGGGCGCAAATCAGCCCGCTATTTGCCCTGCTGGCTGCCGATGCGGATGCGGATGGGGAGCCGGAGATTATTGCGGGGGGCAACTGGCATGGGGTACGGCCTGCCCTCGGCCGTTACGATGCGGGTCTGGGCGTATTCCTGGACCGGCAGGAGAGCAGTAGCTGGAAAGCGCTGCCGCCCCGCACTACCGGGTTGGGGCTGCTGGGCGAATGCCGGGGGCTGGCGGTGGTCCGTCCGTCGGAAGGCCGGCTCTGGCTGCTGGCTGCACGCAATGACGATTCACCACAATTATTTAGCTTGCCGGCAGCGCCGCAGTAGCGAAAACATATTCAGGCGTTTGCCGGTTATACTTCCATCTTAGATACCCGGTTGATCAAAGAACGGAGGCTTTAATTGGCATTCGGTGCTCAGAGTTGGGCTGCGGCCTGCATTCATCTAATTTTACCAGCCAGACAGCCCTAAAGTGCTGAGGCTATTGATCATTTACACTTATGAAGCCATGCAGAACCTACCGCTAATAGCCATTTTAATCACCCTGGGAATGGCCCTAAACCTCCCCGATGTTGAAGCTCAGGGGCGCCGAAAGCGAATTAAGCAACGCTTTAGGGCTTCTGCCATGGTTGGTTTCAACCTTTCCCAGATAGATGGCGACAACTATAATGGCTTTGACAAGTTCAACCCTCAATTTGGCCTGGTAGGCACCGCGATTATCAACCGGCGGTCGGAAATCGGGGTAGAATTACTTTACCAGGGCAAAGGCAGCCGTACGGAAACCAACCCCCGCAGCCAGGTAGCCGAAAAAGACCGCAAGATTGATTTCACCTACGTGGAAGTGCCGGTTTACTACCGCTATAATACTGATGAGTCCTTTCCTTGCACTTTTCTGGAGATTGGAGGCGCTTTTGGCCGGTTGGTGGATGCCCAAATCACCGAGCCGGAAGTCGTGAAAGACAACCTGTTTACCGAGGGCTTGGAACCTGATCTTAACAATACCGAGATCAGCACCTTGCTTGGTGTAGGGTATCAGTTTACGGAACACATAGGCTTGAAGTTCCGGTATAGCTTCTCCCTTACCCGCGCTTATAATGCAGATGATGCTGAAGAAGGCACCAATAATGTAGTCTCAGGCGGAGGCCGTGGCCTGCAGCAATTGCGCAACTACTACATTAGCCTGGCAGGTTTCTACCGCTTCTGACCTGACGAAACGGCGAAAGTTTAAGTAGTTGATTATCAATGGATTACCCGGGTGTTTCGCTGTGTAGGCAAATTTTATTTGTCTATACTGGAAAAGCAATAAGTTGATCGAAAAAAAGCGTGGATTGATAGAAGGTACCCATTCTCAGAGATCATTTGGTGCAACTTCTTCGTTATACAGACGTCTTTGATAACGAAGACAACAATAAAACACCAATACAGGAAATAGCCTGCCGGCATGGTCAGTAGCACCAAAGCCGGGCTGTACCTTAGTGTTTGATTGTCAGTTTTTTATCCCGATTGTTGTACCTAAATTCTGTTTTGTTATGAAAACCTTTCGCATTGTCTTTTCCGCTATTCTGCTTACCACCATGGTCACTTATTCCTTTGCCGCTGCGCCAGACAGCATCACCGATGCCAAGAACCTGCGCCGCGAAGTTTCGCGTATGATTGATGCGCCTGACCTGAATAAGATGGGCGTGGAGGAAACCTTCGTATTCGTCAACTTCAAAGTGACAGAAAACAACGAAATCATTGTGCTTAATGTATTAGGAGCCTCTGATGAGCTTTGCCAAACGGTAAAGGAGAGCTTGAACCACCGCAAGGTAAGCAGTGTAACTGCCGACACAGAGCAAGAGTACAATCTGCGCGTTAACTTCGTTGCTGAGGAGGCGCGAGGCAAACGCTAGTAAGACCGCCACGCTTTGAGGCATCGTTACTCACAGTGCCGGGCAGGGCAATCGCCCCTGCCCGGCACTGTGTCGTTTAGGGGGCGTAGGAGCAATGACAGCCCGGAGGCAGCCTTGGTCGTTTTCGTTTTACCTCCGCAGCACAAACCGCCGTCGGCTGGGCAGCCGGAGCATCTGCCAAATGGAGTAGAGGTGCATGGCAAAGCAGAACGGCAGCACAAAGCTCAACAGGGGCACAAAAGCCGTTTGCAGCAGGAAACTGCTGTCCGGTACAGTCTTGAACAGTTGCCAGTTGGCGTCGGGCAATGAAATAAGCCCAATCAGTACCAAATACAGCAAAGAAAATAGCCCGAAAACATTCCAGAGCAGCGCCTCGGGCCGGCGCATCCTATTCCCGGCAAAAAAAGCGAAACTGCCCATCAGCGCGCTGACGCCTACCACAATATCGTAATTGAACCACAAAAAAGTCAGCTGTGGGGGCACGTAGCGCCCTTCGTAGCCCATCCAAAGCAACAGGTTGAGCACAATCCGTACCCCTTGGACCTTGACCAGCCAATTAGGAGGGATTGCGATCAGCAGCGCCCGGAAAAACCGAAAACCCAGCAGCGTAGCAGAAATGAGGGCAGGTGGCAGAAAGAGCAACATTGCCCGGCCAGCCCCGCCAAAAACTGGAAGCTCCGCCAGTACGCCACTGATTAGCATCCATATCAGCAGGGCCGCCACAGCAAACCCGCTTGCTTTCCGTTGTTGTAAAGAGGGTTGCCGCAACCGCTTCATGGCGCGGCGTAGCGCCGTGTAAAGGGTCCCCAGCAACCCCGCCGCCATTAATAAGGTAATTAACTGCCCGATAAGCAATAACGGGTTCGTCATAGGTATTCCTTTGAGTAGCTGCCGGAAGATACTAAAATGGAGGCCTTTTTGCGATAGTTTGGAAAAGAATCCAATTTTGCTTCCGCAGCGGACCACAATCCGTTAATATTGTATGTTTTAACAGGAATTGGGCAGCCCGTAAAACACCAGCCTGGCCTTTTGTGTATTGAAGCTACCCCCAACGGGGGCATGATATTGATGATTCCCGGGCTATTGCCCGGATAAAGGATAATCTCCTCAATGAAACAACCGACGACGGATTCTATAATTGTTAAGGCTAGAAACTACGCTCAGCGGCTTTTCCAGGAAAGGCTGACTGCCGACCACCGCTACCACAACCAAGGCCACACAGAGCGCGTCTGCGAAGCGGTCTTAAGCATTGGGAAAGGAGAGGGGGTATCGGAAGAAGACCTGGAAATTCTGGAGCTGGCCGGTATCTTTCACGACCTCGGCTTCACAGAGACTTACGAAGGGCACGAAGCCATCAGCCGGCAGTTGGCTGCCGGGTTTCTGGAAAGCCAGCAGTACCCGCAGCATAAGCTGGAGCAAGTCCTTCAGTTAATTGACGTCACCTATCCGCCCAAGGTGCCGCAGGCCAAATTGGAGAAGATCATTTGCGATGCCGACTTGGGCAATCTGGGAAGCGACCGTTACTTTGACTATCTGCAAGCCTTGCGCCACGAATGGAAAGTGTTTCTCAATCAGGAGTACACGGATGAAGCCTGGTACAAGATGAATTACAAATTTGTGAAAAACCACCGTTTCTACACCAAATCGGCTATCGAGGCCTACGACAAACAGTGGAATGAGAACCGCAAGGCGCTCAAAAAACTCCGCGACGAACACCGCAGCCCGGCATTGGGCAACACTTCAGAGCCTGAAAGGGGCAAGCGGCCGCTCAGCAGTGTGATCAGCAGCAATAAAAGCGCCCAGACGATGTTCAAGACGAGCCTCCGCAACCATCTTGACCTCAGTGCGCTGGCAGATAATAAAGCCAATATTATGTTAAGCGTCAACGCGCTTATCGTCACCATCATTATGCCATTGGCGGCTTCCTACCTGAAGGAAAATATATACACCATTATTCCGATGATTGTATTGCTGATCACTTGCCTGACTTCAATGGTTTTTGCCACACTGGCCACCCGGCCTATCCGTATGGAGGGGGAAACGAGCGCTGAGGCTGTACAAAAGGGGCAATCCAATCTTTTCTTTTTTGGCAATTTTTTCAAAATGTCATTCGATGCTTACGAAGCGGGCATGCTGGAAGTGGTAGGGGATGATCAAAAGCTCGACAGCGCTATTATGCGGGATTTGTATTTCCTGGGCCGCTCGCTGGGCAGGAAATATCAGCTTTTGCGCACTTGCTACACTATCTTTATGTGCGGTATTATTGCTACGGTGGCAGCCTATGGCTTACTGTATTGGCTTAGCCAGGCTAATGCTACCTGATCCTGTTGCGGGGAGGCGTCAGGAAGATGCCCACGCGCAGGAAGGGTTGGGGAGAAGTGCGTGCCCGGAAGTCGTAGTCCTCATCCAGTAAGTTGTCAAATCTCGCCCGGCGGGGGAAAAGATAACCGCTCTCCGCTGTAAACCATACCCAGGAATAAATCTGCCGGTCGTAGGTCGCCTTCAGCGCGATTTCAGCGTGGCGGAAATGATAGGGCGTGATACCCTGGGTCTCTTGCTGCAGCAGGTCCAGAGCGTATGAATTGCTCTGGTACTCTACACCAAATAGCATCAGGTTAGTCGGCGAAAAGTTGTAGCGCACCATGATCCGGGCCGGCAGCACCGTTTCAATGCCCCATTCGTCGCTGAACGTCTGATTGTATACTGCAAAGGGCAGTACAGTTGTATTGAAAAAGCCCCGGCTAAACATCACACCAAGCCCCCATTCCAGGTCGTCCCGCTTTTTAAAACCCACTGCTGCCAAGCCGCTGTAGGTGGTGTACCTGGGGTCGAAGTTCATCATTTGCTCGTAATCGCCCCGGTAGGAAGTACGCAGGCGCAGCCCTGCGTAGACTTCTTCATTAAAAGACTTGGTAATGTAAAGGGAGTATTTGTTGGAGCGGAGGGTTTTACCATTCAGGGCTTGAAAAAGCTCCCGGTTGAAGTAGCCAATGCGCTCGAAGTGCACCGCCTCCTGTTCGTACTCGTAGCCAGCCAACACCTTCAGGCTGGGGGCATTGACCAGGGGGATTTTTATTTTGGCCCGGAACTGTTCGATGTAGTCGACGGTGCTGGCATTCGCGCCATCCATGCCGCCGGGCCGAGGGGCCAGGTTTTGGTCTCCTACCACGGTACGCTCCAATAGCAACCCCCGGCCTCTGGATTTATTGATTACGCCCGGGCTGCAAAACTCGGTGCAGTCCTTGCTCAATTCCAGTTCTTCCTTTTCCCCTATAGAGAAGGACTGCCCGTGCAGGCATACCGCCAAGCACAGATGGAAAACGGTAAGGAATTGTTGCAAAGCGCTGCTTTTCATACTAATGCTAATGATTTGTCGGTTGAGACGCTGGCTTGGTCCGTGCGTCACCACAAGAGTAGGAAACGGAATCTCATCCTAAAATAGTATGCCCTGACAAAGCTGCAAAAAAAATGTCAATGGCGATGCCCACCATTGACACGACACTTTATAAAAACGATAGGGGTGGAAAAAGTTCCATGCTTGCCCGGGTTTTTGGGGTTAAATAATTGTTATTCAGTGATTTATATATTTTGTGAGTTGAGCTAGGGGGCAGGTTGGGCGGTGATGAGTCGGTGGTTCAAAGCCTTCCCCGCCTGCGCCTATCGGCTAAGGGCTTTTTTGCAACCCGCCATTTACCAAATAAGGGGATGGGCTATAAAAAAAGCCCCTTCGCTGTCGCGAAGAGGCTGTGGAGTGCTTAGAGGTTGGGAGCGGATTCGAACCGCCGTACGAGGTTTTGCAGACCTCTGCCTAGC
>CAZNSK010000057.1:0-35791 GCA_964575505.1 uncultured Phaeodactylibacter sp. | reverse complement strand
CCCGTTCGGGATTTTAACCCTATAAGTAGTACGCATGCATGGCACACAAAGGGGCTACAGCCAATTGGCTGAGCCCCTTACTTTCTTTTTGTAAAGATACAATTGTAAGTGTTTTTGCTCTACCGCCTCATTTGCTGATTTCGGTTAAGTCGAAAAAAACTTACTTTTGCAGTTATAGCTTACTAGTGGAGTGTTTCAGAAATGACTAACCGAAGAAACCCAGTAAAACCAGGGCGCCCAAGCGTGAAATACGCTGTGCTATTTCGGACTAGTCGCACTAGTGCATTATTGACCTGCGCTGTGACTCCTGTCAGAGTGCAGGTTTTTTTATAACTGCTCAATTTGTATCCTTAAGCGTTGGTTGTCGCTTTGCCAGCACCGGCACCCACTGTATCTTCAGCACCTTCAGCTGACTTGGAAATCGCCAGAGTGTAGATCACAAGACCGAAACCGATCTTGTTCACGGCGTCACCGATGTTGTAAATAATGTCCATAGACTCGCCAGGAATGACTCCCGCTAACCAGCCGGTGTCAATAGTCATATAGCCGATAGGGTAAATTGCCCAACCAGCAAATACGAACCAAGCCAGTGCGCTGAAGCCTTTCTGCAGCTTAGGATCATTGGAGTTAGAAGAAAGGCGCTTCGCAGAGCCAAACCAAACTTCATACAGGATGCCGGCGTAACCGATTGTGGAGATAAAACCCCAAAGCGGTGATTGTGCACGGAATACTGTCTCTCCGAGATAACCAGCTACCAACATTACCAGTGAGTAGAAAATCATCTTCCAAAGTAGGCCAACTTTTGCACCAAATGCACGCAGGATGAGGTAGAACTCGACACACATCAACGGCACAGTCAGGATCCAGTCAATATACCGGAACTCTGTTGGCGACGCTTGATTGGTTGCCCAGAAGTCTCTCATGTAAAAGTAGTGCACTGCCGCAATAAAGGTAATGAGGCCAGATACCAGCATGGAATCTTTCCACTTACCATTTACCTGGCTGAACTGAAAGAAGAAAAAGACCGTGGCTGCTGCCATGGCCATGGAGCCGATGAAGAAGGTGAATCCTACATAGTCACCGGACTTGAGCTGCGCGAGCAGCAAAGGTTGAATGTTTACTAATGCGTCCATGATTACTAAATTACGTTAAAGAACTGTTAACGATAATGGGGTAACATCACCCCTTAAAAATGGTTTAAAAATTTCGTTCCTTTTTAACCGGCGGAACCTAATAGGTTAGCCGGTTACCCCCGTAGAATTATATGTGGAATCCGCTTCGTATTCCTGATAAAGCTGATCAATGAGGATCATATGCGGCAGGGTAACTACCGAGATAAATACAAATACGATTCCTATATTTAAAGGGATAGACATTTTCATTTGTACGAACGCCAAAGCACCAAGGCTCGCGACAGCTGCCAGGCTCAGGGGCAGTGCATTTTTGATGTAGGCACCCAGATTGTAAGCCGCTGCCTGCCGCCGGAAAAAACGGATCTGATCCATCATAGAACTCAGCGAATGCCAGCAGACGAAGTAGATCGCAAACCCAAGCAGAAGGGGCAGGTTGATGAACAACAGCGACAGAGCAAACAGGTTAACAACCTCATCTGTAAATTCTCGCCGGCTGATGCGCTGCTGCAAAAAACAGTAGATGGAAATCCACAAATTCACCACCAACAGCAGAATACTAAGGGCTTCCCGCCAGGCGGGCGAGATAGCTGGTGCGGGTGCCCCAATGATACCGCTGATGATCGGAGCTGCAGCATCGTAGTGCCATAAGATGGGCACCATTAGCACAAAAGCGCCCCAAATCAAGTGAATGCTATAGGCTTCAACCCGGTGGCTGAAGGAAACGTAATTCCAGTTGGACTGCCCAAAGTGATACATGGAAATCAGCAGGAATATCAACAGCGCGACGCTTGGCAACAGCCACCACACCAAAGCGTAAGCAGCCATGAGCATAACATAGTTGATGTAAAAATGCCGCATTTCCTTGGTGCCCCAAAGCGGCCGGGACAATTGCTGGAAGATTAAATAGTCCGTAGCCCCATGCGGGATACCAATTAATACGATCATGCTAAGCGCCACGACTAGCTGCACTTCCGTCAGCAAACCCGGTAATAAAATACTGAGCAAAACTGCGCCAATTGCCAATCCCTGTATGCTCCTGTAAAGTATAGGGTACCTGGAGGTCATGGTGCTTGTACTTTTTCTGAAAAAGTTTTGGGCGAAGACAGCCAATGCCTGGCTAATTTGAGCGGTTTCGGCAGCGGCAGCTTTGGGAAATAAACCCGGGCTACAGCCGCCAGAAACGTCCGTATAGGCAGTGTCAGGAATATGCGTGCTTCTTGCAATGGGTGCGTTTGCTCACCCAGGAAACGGAAGACCGCCGGCATGCTGTTGTGCCGGAATAACCGGGCGAAAATCCTCTTCCCTTCACCACCGTGGTGCTGCAGGATATTGAGCAACAGCCGGTCGTAAAACCGGAACCGCGCGCTTTGTGGCAAACGGCTGTCCGGCGGCTGCCCAGCAGCTAATTGCTTTACAATCTGCTGCGCTTGCCGCTGAATATTGGCAAATGCATAGCCCGTAGTTGGTTTAACCGCCCCGCCGGCTGTTCCGATATTGATCACCCTTGGGTGTATAGCAGCTGGCATGATTTGATCTGTCATAGGTATCGCGCCACTTTCGTGTTCTGAGATGCTATAATGCGGAATACCCAATTTATGTTCAACATAATCTTTAAGCGCGGCCTGATAATCAGCGGGCTTGAGCTTGGTAGGCGAAAACAGGGTGAATTCGACGAGGGCTTCCCGTTCGTTCAGGGGAAGGAGATAAAAGAAACGGGTATCCCCGGGCTGAGGCGACCGGAAATCCATAAGGTACCCTTGTTTTGGGTCGAATGAAGAGGTGGCTGTTTTAATCCGCCAGCCGGCAAAATGCTGAAGCAAAAAATGCGCGTTGTGTGCTCGTTTCGGCAACAGGCAGCTGTTGAAGGCGTAGTTGCTTTTGTATTGCCCTTTATCGGTAGTGACGATGGCCTGTGCCCCCTCCTGAGCGTAGCCCAACACGCTCTCTTGACGAAATTCTACATTCGGGCAGCGATCCAGCTCCCGCCATAGGTGCTGATAGAAATCGAGCCCCCGTATCATCTTGTAGGAAAGCGGGCCGAGGGAGCCGCCGTACTGCCCTTGCTCATCTGCGAAATAGAGCGATGTCCATTCTTTGCAAACCACCTCCTCGAAGGGAGAATCTCCTGCTGCCCAAAAGCACCAGGTCCGGTCATTACTGTCTTTGAGGCTGCGGTCCAGCAACAGTATACGGGCGGCGGACAGGGGGCTCTGGGTAAGGTAGTAGGCAAGGCTTAGCCCAGCTGCCCCGGCACCAGCTATGATGTAATCGTACTGTCTTGACATGTTTACTAATGCAAATGAACAATCTGCCTTACTCAGGCTTGATCTGTTACTAAATTAATCAATGAGACAAAAACTGCAAAAAAAGGTTTATAAAACCGAATTCTTTTTGGTAGAACTGCTATAAAAACACATCAAATTCGGGGACCCCACTCTTGGGTGCCCTGCCTACTGGCTTCAAAACCAGGCATTAGGGACTGGCTCAATTCCAGGATACTACCTATCTTTACTGATCTTGCGCAGGAAAACCTAAATGAAGCATGCCAACAAAGACTAATCCCTGGAATAATTTTTTCTGCGGCAGCATCACGCCCGGTATGGACCGCGTGGAGAGGGCGCGTGTCCTTATGCTCAATCAGTTGACTACAGTGGGAGCAGTAGTCGCCGTATTGGTTGGAATTAAGGATATTTTGCTTAAGGAACTGGAGCTCACGGTCATTATTCCGGTTATCCTGTTCTTTTTGCTGGTGCTGGCAGCTTCCCGGCGGGGCTACCACCTTACAGCCCGTTTTCTGGTGAATCTGGTCCTGCCTCTGCTGATGACGGTCGTCTTATTGCTCTACGGCCATGACATCGGCACCGGATATACTTTATTCGTGTTCATCACAACTGCTGTCATTTTTCATAAAACTCAACTGACGCGCATCCTCCTAATCCTCTACACCACTACCCTGTTCACGGCCTCCAGCCTTTACCTCATCACCTACACCCCTCCTCTTGCGCACCGGATTGACCCCTTAGACCTCATTATTACTTTTATTGGCACTTCGGTATCGGTAGCTCTTATGATCACCTATTTTCTCCGGGAAAACCTGAAGTACGAAAAAGAACAGCAGAAGCTGATGCACTCCCTGCAGCGGGTCAACCAATCTCTCCGCCAGGCCAACGAAGAGATCGAGCGGTTTGCTTACATTGCTTCCCACGATTTGAAAACCCCGCTGCGGACCATCACCAGTTTTATTGGGCTTATTGAGCGCGACCTGAAAAAGGGGCGGATGGACCATATTCCCGAATACCTGGAGTTTACCCAAAGTGGCGCCCGGCACATCAATGCGCTGGTAGAGGATATCCTTGACTTTTCGAAGCTTAGCCACCAACAACCATTAGAACTGCAACGAGTGGATGTATACGAATTGGTCAGCAATTGCGCAGAGCAACTCCGGTATGCCTTTCCCCGGCCCTTCCGGATGCACATCGAACGCCCCCTTCCGGCCATACAGTCTTCTTCCAAACTGCTCGGGACACTAGTAATGAACCTCCTCGAAAATGGCATCAAGTACAACGATAACCAAGAGCCTCTGCTATCCGTCTCGGCAACAGAGACAGAACACCACTATGAGCTGCTCTTCAAAGACAATGGGATCGGTATTCCGGAAGAATTTCACAGCCGCGTCTTTGAGATGTTCCAGCGCCTTCATGCCCCCGACCAATACAGCGGCACCGGCATCGGCCTGGCCATTTGCGAAAAAATAGCCAGCCGACTGAGCGGGAGCATCCATCTGCAGTCGCAACCAGGAGCAGGAAGCTGCTTTACAGTGGTACTGCCCAAAGTATACGAAGCAGAAACCGATGCGGTCAGCGCTCAAGGATAGCCCTTAACTTGCTCGGCACGCTGAACCGCTGCCCGTATTTCTTTTTGAATACCCCGCAGCGCTTGACAAAGGCTTCCACCCCATAATCGTTGATGTACTGAATAGTCCCCCCTTTAAAGGCAGGAAAGCCCCAACCGTAGATGCTGCCCAGATTAGCAGCTGGAACCGACCGTATGACCTTTTCCTGCATGCACCACACGGCCTCCAGCACTTGCGCGAACAGGAAGCGTTCCATCAGTTCTACAGGGTTGGGGCGTCTTTTGCCAGGTGGGAAAGCCTGAGCCAGCCCCTGCCATAAGCCAGTGGGTTGGGCGCCCTGGTAAGTGTAGAAGCCCGCCCGCTTCTGTTCCCCCGGCCGTTGGTGCTCCTCCAGCATGGCTTTCAAAACGCCCACTGCCGGATGCTGAATGTACTTCGTCCCGTAGTGCTCCGCCGCCTGATTCTCATAACGCAGGACCATGTTGAGCCCAAGCTTATCGGCCAGCGACAGAGCGCCAAGGGGCATTCCCGCCTGAAGCCCCAGGTTTTCAATCAGAGCCGGGGGGTACCCCTCCGAAAGCATGGTGATGCCTTCCAGGATAAAGGTATTCTGGACCCGGGCTGCATAAAAGCCCCAGTCATCCTTAACGACGATTGGTATTTTCTGAATGGCGCGCACAAAATCAAAGGCGCGGGCTACCGTTTCATCAGACGTGGGAGCGCCCCGGACGATTTCTACCAGCGGCACCTCTTCCGCTGGCGAGAAAAAGTGCAAACCGATATAATTGCCCGGCCGGATGGACCCTTCCGCCAGGCGTGTGATGGGAATGGAAACCGTATTGCTGGCAAATAGGCTGTATTCGTCAATAAAAGCTTCGGCCTCCCGCATAACCTTTTGCTTGACCATCCGGTTTTCGAATACCGCTTCGATGACCAGGTCGCAATCTTCAAAATCAGAGGAGGCTTCGGTGGTATGGATACGGCCCAGCATAGCTGCGCACTCCGCTTTCGTTTTGCGGCCTTGCCCCTGCTCCGTTTCCAGCCGGTTGCTGACGTAGTCCCGGCCCCGTTCGGCGATGGGCTTCGAAACGTCTTTGAGCACCACCTCCATGCCGTGGTCCAGGCAAACATAGGCAATGCCTGAGCCCATTCGCCCGGCGCCGATGATCCCAACTTTGCGGGGCCGGAACTTTCCGTACCCTTTGGGCCGGTTGCCCCCTTCCTTAATGTAGTTGAGGTCAGACCAAAAGGCCTTGATCATATTTTTAGTCTCTTGGCTGCGCAGCAGCGCTGTAAAATGCCGGCTTTCCACCCGGCAGGCGGTATCAAAATCGACTTTAGCCCCTTCGTAGAGGATATTGAGAATGGCGCGCATCGCGGGCAGGCGCTGTTTCCCCGATGCGAACAAGCGGGCGGTTTCGTTGCGCAGGAAGGTAGCTACCTCTGGCTGCCGGGTAGTGCCGCCGGGGATGACGGCCCCCGATTGGTCCCAGGGGCGCCGCCCTTCCTGAGTGGCGAGTATCCAGGCTTTGGCCCGTTCCAGCATTTCCCGCCGGTCGTTGGCCAATTCATCTATCAGCCCAATCTGCTGAGCTTCCCGTGGGTTGTACCGCTTGCCATCTGCCAGGATAGGCTGGGCTTTAACGATGCCCAACAGCCACATCAGCCGGGTAATGCCGCCCCCGCCCGGGATGAGCCCCAGGCCGGATTCGGGAAACCCAAAACGGGCTGCCCCCTGATCTACAGCAATGCGGTGGTGACAAGCCAGTGCCAGTTCAAACCCGGCTCCGAGGGCGCTGCCATTCAGCGCGGCAACTACCGGCACCCCGGGCCGCTCCAGCGCCCGGAAGGTGGCCTTTAGCTCTTCGGCAAGCTCAAAAATAGCCTCCGGGTCGGCTGCTTTGGAGAGGTATTCCAGGTCCCCTCCTGTAGCAAAAGTTTTCTTGGAAGAGGTAAGGATGACCCCACGCAGCGCCCCCTTCCGCTTTTCTGCCTGCAGGTGTTCGATGACCGGCAAAAAGGCCCGGCTCAATTCGTGGTTGATAACGTTAGCGGAACGGCCCGCCATATCCAGGGTCAGCGTAACCACGTGGTCTGTGTCTTTTTGGTAGTAAATCATGTGCAGGTGTTTTGGCGGTCCTATTCAGATACGTTCGAGGATGGTAGCGATGCCCATGCCACCTCCGGCACAGAGCGTGATACAGCCCGTAGCCTTGTCTTGCCGTTCCAACTCATCGAGCAAGGTGCCCAGCAGCATCGCCCCGGTAGCGCCCAGAGGGTGCCCCATCGCGATAGCTCCACCATTGACATTGAGCTGGCTATCGTGGATTTTCAGCACTTTCTGGAATTTCAGCACCACCGATGCAAAAGCCTCGTTGCACTCCCACAGGTCGATATCTTTAACTTTCATGCCGGCCATTTTCAGGGCCTTCTGAGCAGCAGGCGCGGGCCCGGTTAGCATCAGTGTAGGGTCTACACTGACGGTAGCGGCTGCTCGGAGCCGGGCGCGGGGCTTAAGATCGATGGCCTGCCCTGCCTCCTCGCTGCCGACGAGCACAAGCGCTGCCCCATCAACGATACCCGATGAATTGCCCGCAGTGTGGGGGTGCGCCAATTCCTCCAGTACCGGGTACTTTTCAAGGGCCATTGCATCGAACCCCAGCTCGCCCAGGGCGGCAAAGGCGGGTTTGAGCTGGCCAAGCTGCTCCAGGGTAACTTCGGGGCGTATAGCTTCTTCCCGCTCAAGGATGAGCAGCCCGTTTTGGTCATAGATGGGCACCAGGGATTTTTCAAAGTAGCCGGCTTCCAGGGCCTGTGCAGCTCTTTGCTGAGACTGGAAAGCGTATTGGTCCAGCATTTCCCGGCTAAACCCTTCCAGGGTTGCAATCAGGTCGGCAGCCACACCCTGTGGCAGGTAGTGCGCCCCTGCCATCACTTCCGGGTCAAACAACAAAGCCCCGCCATCCGATCCCATGGGGATGCGGCTCATGCTTTCCACGCCCCCCGCCAATACCAGGTCGCACCAGCCAGCGCGTATCTTCATGGCAGCCAGGTTGACAGCCTCCAGGCCGGATGCGCAATAACGGTTGACCTGCATGCTGCCGCCTGAGCTTTCCCAACCGCTGCGGAGCAGCGCCGCCTGAGCTACATTATACCCCTGATCGTCGATGGGCGTAACGCAGCCGATAATGGTATCGTCTATCTGTTCGGCTTCTAAGGGGCAACGCTCGCGCAGGGCCCGCAGGAGGGCCGTCAACAGCCCCACCGGCTTGATTTCGTAAAGCGCGCCTCCGCTTTTACCTTTCCCCCGGGGCGTACGCAGGGCATCATATATATAGGCTTCTGGCATAGCAGTCTTTTTTTGGCCAGAGGCATAAGCGTAAGCCTGCCGGCCATTTCTCACAAAAATATCATTTTAATACCCCCTGCCTAAATATGCCCTGTCAATTTAGAGCCCAACCAAAGGCCGTACATCGCATTTCTGATGGATTAAGTAGAAATATGTGGCAACTCGGCTGCCAGCGCTGTACTTTTGTAAGGTATCAATCAAAAAATTATCCATGCCAAGAAGAAAAGTCACGCCCTTCGCCCGGTTTTTGCTAGCCATGATCCTCATTGTCCCTCTGGCCTTCGCCGGCGCTTCTTACATCAACGGGGAAGACCCGATCGCCAACTTTAAGTCGCTCATAGGAACCGACGCCACAGAACAGCCCCGCGAAGCCCCGGCACCAGCCGAAACCACCGTCCCCGCAGAACGCCAGCCCAGTCCGGGTACAGATGCAGCAGCGCTGGAAGCCGAAAACAAACGCTTGCAGCGGCAGCTGGAAGAGCGCAACCGGGCAATCAAGGATTTGCAAGAACAGCTTAAAAACTGCCAGTAATGGAATTGTTGCTCCTCGATGCCAGCGGCCCGGTTTACTGGGCGCTTAAATTCATACTCAATGCCCTAGCCCTGATGGCTGGGGCACATTTTCTTAGTGGCGTGCGCATAGATGACTTTGTGCGGGCGATGATGATTGCCATTGTCCTTGCGGTGCTCAATGCCACCCTCGGTAATGTGCTGGACTTTATCACCACCCCGCTCCGCTACCTTACGCTTGGCTTGTTTAGCTTCGTTGTGGATGCTGCGCTTTTGCTGATCGCCGCCTATTTCCTGAAAGGTTTCAGCATTGATAATTTCAAGTCTGCCTTCTTCCTGGCTATTCTGCTAGCGGTTTTCAATACCGTCCTCTACGGTATTTTCCTGTAAGGCGGTCATCGCCCGCCCAGCTGCACCCGTGCGCCGGCGTAGAAATTCCGCCCGGGTGCGGCTTCAAAGTACCGCCCTCCGAAAGCATTCAAACGGACGTTGTTAACGTAACTGGCATTCAGCAAATTATTGACCCCGCCGAAAACCTCCAGCTGCCCCCATCCCAGGGCCCACCGGTAGGTCGCCCGGAGCTGCAGGTCCAAAAAGCCGTCCGCCTCTGCCGTATTGGCATCATCAGCGTATAAGCTGCTCAGATAACGCCCTTCAGCTATGATTTGGCCCTGCGGCAAATAGGCGTAGCGCACCATTGAGGATACCGCATGGCGGGGGATGCCGGGCAGGGTATTCCCATCGAATACAGTACCGCTCACCTCATAAGCTTCGTACGTAAAGTCGGAAAAAGTGTAAGACAACCGCCCTTTCCAACGCTCCCCGGGCATCCACTGCAGCCAGGACTCCACCCCCTGCCGGCGGGAGCGGCCGGCATTGCGGTAGAAAACCCGCCCCGGGCTACTGCTCAGCTCGTAGGGCAAGCGCTCCTGCTGCAGCTGAATGTAGAATACAGACAACCGGTATTCCAGCTCCTCCCCGAATTGCCCTTTCAGCCCGGCCTCGTAGTTGCGCGCCTCCTGCGGCTGCAGTTGCTGATTGAAGCCTTGCCCCCCTTCCGGATTGGCGGAAAGCTCGCTAAGGGTAGGCGTTTCGAAACTGAAACTGTAGCTGGCATAAAGGTAATGGCCATTGGCATAGGCATAGCTGGCCCCCAGGGAAGGGCTCCAGCGCTGGTAGTTGCGCTCCCCGGAGTCATCGCCATCAGCCAGGAAAGCATCTTCTGCAGCCAGGCGGTTGGCATCGTAGCGGAGGGTGCCCGTCAGCCAAATATCGTTTAGGGGTTGCCATTCCTGAACGGTGTAGAAGCCCAGGCTCCGGAACACCTCATCCTGATGAAAAACCAAGTCGCCTAATTCGCCCTGCCGGTTGTCGAACCGTTTGCGGCGGTCGCGTTGGGCCTGCCCATCGAAGCCCCATGCCTGACGAAGGGGCTGGCCCAAAAACTGCCCGCTGTAGCGAAGGCGTGCCCCCGCACCGCCAAACTGCCGGTGAAGATCCACCGCACCGCCGTTTTCGAAAGGCAGGCGGTTGGAAAAATCACGAAAGAGGCCAAAGACGTAGGCTTCCAGTTTACAGGCGGGGGCCAGCTGGTAATCCAGTGTCAGGCCGGCCTTCCCTTGGGTTACGGATTCCTGCGCATCGAACAGGAGGTTGCGTTCCCAGGCCTGCCGCCGGTCTGCTTCCAGAAGCTCCCGGGTCAGGCCACCGGGGTCTTCTGCAATAGGGCTATTGACATAATTAAGCAAGAGCTCCACCTGCCCCCGGCCGCCCAACTGCCGGCGTACCCGCCCGTTGAGCAGGGTTTGCTGCATCCGGCTGTGGTCACGGTATCCCTCGTTTCGGGTGTGGCTGCCGTACGCCAGCCATTGGTAAGGGCCATGGCGGTTGCCCCCTTTTAGCTGTACGCGCCGGAAGCCGTAGGAGCCTGCGCTCAGGCTGGCCGCCGCCATAGCCGAGGCAGGAGGGGCTTCTGTCTGCAGCTGAATGACGCCCCCTGCTGCATTCCCGTACAATCCGGAAGCCGGGCCGCTGAGCAGCGTGGCCCCCCGTATCAAGCCGCCATCAAGGTTATCCACTTGCCCCTGCCCGTCGGGCGTAGTTTCCGGCAGGCCATCCACCCATAGCTGAATGCCGCGGATACCAAAAGCAGAACGGGCACCGAAGCCTCTGACCGAAAGCCGGAGGTCCTGAGCGAAGTTAGTGGGATTGAGCACGAGCAGGCCGGGGAGTTGGTTCAAGGCCGGGGCCAGGGAAAGCTGCTGCCGCCCCCCGCCCCAGTCCGCTGCATCCAGCTGCTGAAGGCTGTAGGGGGCCCGCATTTGTGGAATTGGCAACCGGGTCGCGCTTACCAGAACGGAATCCAGGCGCGATTCCAGCAGTGTGTCAGCTTGAGCGGCTAATTCCGGCAAGCTCACTGAGACGCACAACAGCGCCAGGTAGAGGGAACGGAACATACTTTTTAGACAAGAACCGAAGAGTGCCCGGAAGGTTTGGACGAGAAAACCACCTATGCATCCGCTTCATGCATTTTGGCCTGTTTATGTTCTGAATAGCCGGAAATATGTTCTGAATGGTCACGCTGCTGCTGCCGAATAGGGTGCTATCCAGCAGTTCTTATACCCCAGCCCAACGGTGATTTGGATTTGTCGCGGGTTGAGCAGCTACAGGAGTAGGGTAATTTAGAAGTTGACCTTACGGTAAAGTGCCTCCAGCGAGAAATGCCCTTCTTCCAGCACCGGGCACTCGTCTGACGCCTGGGTGAAATCGCGCAGCAGCCAGCCGTCCTGCTCGGGCTGACGAGTGTAGCTTACCACCCGCATAGAGCTGCTGTCAATGAGCAGCACTTGCTGTACCGAAGGGATACTGCGATAATGGTTCAGTTTAGTCAGTGAATCCTCTTTCTGTGTACTTGGAGAAAGCACCTCAACGAGCAGCACCGGATTAGTAACCGCCTGCGTGCCGGGCAGGACTTCCACTTTTTCTGACCTTCCTTTCACTACGGTACAGTCGGCATTATAATAGTTCTTTTGGCTATTTTCAGCGTAGAGCGGCAGATTGCTGCCGTAGACGCCAAACGACTCTTCGGCTAAAATAGACAGTAATAGCGCTCCTATCTTCAGCGTTAGTTTTTCGTGAATTTCCGAAGCTTGCCCCATAATCGAGATGATTTCGCCGCCGTAGTATTCCACCCGGTATTCGCATTCGGGTAAGACCGATAGAAAGGTCTCCCAGCTGGCTGCGATGCGTAGTTCCGTTCCGTGCTCGAGGCGCTCTTCTAATTTGGTGGGTATAGTGGTGGCGACTTCCATATTCGGTATTTGATGATCAATATAAACAATTTGCGAAAACGGGTCAAGCGTCTATTCTTCTTCTTCGGTGTAGGCGTACTCTTCGATCCAGAAGTTGTTGTAGCCCAGGCCTACGGTGATGCGGATGCGCTGCAGGTTGAGCAATTCCAAGAGCGCCAGAAAAGTCACAATAGCGTGAATACGGTTGCGGCAACCGTCGAACACATCCGTAAAGGTAGCGCGCTGGCCATTGCGGATTTGGTCAAAGATATGCTCCTGCTGCTCTTCAACGGTGTAGCTAAACTGCACGATTTGGTGCACCGATTTAGGATGGGCGTATTCATAGCGCTCCACTACCCGTTCGAAAGCGCGCAGCAGCTTAAATAAGGTTACGGATTCCAGTTCTGCATCAACCAGGGCTTTCGTGGCAATTTGCTGCAGTTCTTTGGTCACGTTGCCGCGGTACGACTGTTTGGCACGCCGGGCTTCCATTTGGCGCATTTCTTCAAGGACGCTTTTAACGCGCTTGTACTCCATGAGCCGTTGCACGAGTTCTTCCCGCGGGTCAATTTCGTTCCCCTCTTCGTCGACCGGCTTGCGGGGGATAAGCATCTTTGCCTTGATGCGGCAAAGTGTGGCGGCAACCAGGATAAACTCGCTGGCCAGGTCAATATTCATCTCTTCCATCTGCCGGATAAAGGCTAAAAAGTCGTCCGTGATTTTAGCGATCGGGATATCGTTGATATCCAGCTCGTCCCGCTCAATAAAGAACAGCAGCAGGTCAAATGGCCCCTCAAACTGAGGCAGTTTGATGGTGTAGGAAGCGTCGCTCATATATCAAATGGGATTTGAGGCTCGGTTAAGCTATCCAAACCGCTATAGATCGCCTGCATCGGAATGCGGATATCCAAGCTGTGTACGGGAACGTCCCGGTCCAGTCCTATGATAGTCTGCATACGCCAATAATCTCTGCTTTCGCGAAAAAGGGCATCCACAATGGGTTGATCCTGATCGATAAGCAGGTACTCCTGAAAAGCAGGCAGGGTCCGGTACTTCCTGAACTTTGCGCCCCGATCGTAGGCAGAAGTGCCCTCTGAGAGCACTTCCACAATCAGAATGGGGTTCAGGATTGCTTGATTTTGGGCGTTCAACTCGCCGCAAACTACGCTTACATCAGGGTAAACGAAGTGATTGACCGCATCCAGATAAACCTTTTGATCACTATTAAAAACTGTGCAGGACCCGTGTAGCCGATTTCGCAATTCAAAGTACATATTGCCGGCAATGCGGTTATGGTCGATGGAGCCACCTGCCATATCCACGAGCAGGCCGTTGTGATATTCCTGCTTTACCGAAGATTGCTCCTCAGCAGCAAGGTAATCAGAGACGGACAGGTATTTCTTAGGCTGCGGCATTATTCCTACATTTGAATTTCTACAAAAGTAACAACTTTAGCGTTGCTATGCCGAACAAAGGAAAACTCTATCTCATCCCCGCGCCCCTCGGGGAAGGCGCTGTGCATACGCTGCCGCAGCAGGTGATCGATATACTGCACCGGCTCGACGTATTCATTGCCGAGCGCGCCAAGACCGCCCGCCGCTTCATCAAAGCTACGGGTCCGGTCAAGCCCTTCAGCGAGCTGACTTTTTACGAGATCACCAAGCATACGCCGCCGGAGGAACGGCAGCAGTTTTTGGCCGATGCAGACCAAGGTAAAGACATAGGCTTGCTCTCCGAAGCCGGTTGCCCCGGCGTGGCGGACCCCGGCGCTATCGTCGTGCAGACCGCGCATCAGCGAGGGATAGAAGTGGTGCCGCTCGTAGGGCCCTCCTCCATTTTGCTCGGGCTGATGGCTTCCGGCCTGAACGGGCAAAACTTCTGCTTCCACGGCTACCTGCCGCCCAAGAAGCCGGAATTACAAAAGGAGCTGAAGTTTTTGGAGCAGCGCGTCTTCAAGCACGCACAGACGCAGATATTCATCGAGACGCCCTACCGCAACCGCGGCCTGATCGAAGCGGCCATCAATACCCTTTCTCCCGATATGCTGTTTTGCATTGCGGCGGACCTGACTCTGCCCACGGAGTATGTGCGCACGCTCACGATTGCGCAATGGCGAAAGACAAAGGTGCCGGATTTGCATAAGCGGCCGGCGATATTTCTGGTGGGGAAGTGAGAAAACTTATTATTCCACCAATAGCCTCCTTTTTTTCGGATAGCGCACTGCGTACTTCAGCACCCGTTCTGCCGTCTGGCCGGCGGGCAGGGTGAAAGACCAGGTGACTTTGCCCGTTTCCTCGTCGAGCTTCCCGCCGTCGTGGCCCAGCTGTATAACCTTGATGTCGTCGTCTTTGGAAATAGGGTACTGGTCCTCGGCTACTAAATTTACGGGGTAGTCGTTAGTGTTTCGGATGGTGGTTCTCCAGCTGCGCTCCACTGTTTTGTTGCCGCCCAGGAAGCTGGTGCTGGATTTGTCTTTCACCTGTTCCCGTTTTACCACAATATCTTCATCGCGCCCGACAGATACCGAAAGGGTATCTTCGAAGGCTTCCATGTCGAGGTAGCTTTTGCCCTGATAGGTGCCTTTGAGGAACAGATTGGCCTCCCCGCTGAGCAGGCTGTACTGCGACCAGTCCGTGACAGCTGCTACCAGATAAGCCTGATCAGAAAGCTTAGGCACCACTGCATAGTGGTAATCTGCCGGGACCTCATGGCTGATCATATGCACATCGTAGGGTTTGTCATCCGAAGGGATGCTGTAGGGGACTTCGATGTCGAAATTTGTGCTGGTAAACTGCTTGTTGACTGCAAGCGGCACGGTTTCCTGTTCCTCGCGTTTCTCCGACTTAAGGAGGCCCGGCCTGGCTGATCTGCGCCCGGTCACCACCACCTCATCCAGCATCATTTCGCTTTGCTCCAGTTGTATAGTTTGAAACCCACCCTGAATATATACCCGTTGATCAGCATAGCCGACATAAGAAATGGTCAACTCCCGGCTGCCCGGCGGCACTTCCAGGGAATACCGCCCGTCCAGGCCGGTGACAGTGCCGATGCTGGTACCGTCAACGAATACGCTGGCTCCAATCAGCGGTTCCCCACTGTCCATTACAACACCTTCTATACGTTGGCTGCCGGCCGCTGTGGGTGGGGCAGGAGTATTAAGGGGGCGGTAATAATTGTTGAAAGTCAGGTAGTAGGTATTCAGTTCCGGCTTCACATTATTGGTTGAGGGGTTGCCGGTAGATAAGCTCAGGCTCACCGCATCCCAGGCTTCCCCTGTATTCTGAAAGACTTTGGCTTTGTATTCCAGCACCATGGGCGACTGCGTATCGGCGATGCGCAGGTTATAGAACGGGTCCCAGCCAGCCTCGGGGACTACATACTGTAATTCCAGCCGACTACGCTGAGCTTTGTCGGAACTGACCCGCACGCGGACGGTGACCGACGGCGGCGTATCGGCCTGAACGTTGAGCTCCAGCAAGGCTTGTGAGAGGCGCAGCAAGCGCTTTTTGAGTAGTTTCGATTGGTTGCCTACGGTCTGCAGTTGGGCTTCAATATCAATCAGCCGGTTGCGGAAGAGGTCGGCCATCTGCTCCAGTTCGGCTGCACTGACGCCCTGTTGCCCGCCAATTGATCGGTTGGCCAGCATCATTTCCCGTTCGTGCCGGTAGACTTGCGCCCTGTTTTCAAGCCGCGCTATACTGTCGCGGATCGCCAGCTGCTGCTGCTGCAATTGCTCAGCTTTGCGGCCGGTCTTGTTTTCGGTAAGGTAATCGGTAGCCTGAGAAAGCGAAAGCACGGTGAGGGTGCCGCTTGCCCGCAGCGATAAGCTATTTTCCCACAACTGATGGGGCAGGCCTTCAAATAAGAGCACAGACTCCCCGGCCGGCAGCTGTACCTGCGCGGAGCGGGTGACCTGCGCGCCTTTGCGGTAGACGGTGACGTGCTCGATTTTGGAATCGACGGATTGCTCCGGTTGAGCATAGAGACTGCTCAGCCCAAAGAGGAGCAGCAGGAAGGAAAGTAAAGGTTTCATAGCGAATTTTTAGGGGGTGAAGGCTTATTTTACACCCCCTAAATCTACGCCATTTATTCAGCAGCGTCAACCTCATTCACGAAGTCAATAACGCCTTTGAAGTAGTTATCGGCATCATCGTACATCGCCCAGTGCGCGCCATTCGGGCAATAGTGGTACTGGCCATTTGGCAGCTTTCCTGCCATCATCTCCATGTAATCCGGATCCATGGTGTCGTATTCAGCACCTACAGTCAGGGTGGAGACTGTAATCTTAGCGAGGTCTTCGGTGCGGTCCCACTCCTTCAGGGTCGCATCGCCGACCACGCCAAACTCGCTCGGGCCCTGCATCATCAGGTAGATGTCGAAATTCAGGTTGCCCAGGGAGCGGACCACCGGCTCGGGCCATTCCTCCAGCGGCATTCGCAAGACGTGCTTGGGGTAGTAGTGCGTTTCCACCAACTCCAGGTAGCGCTCATCGGTATACTTACCGGCGGCTTCCAGCTCGCGGATTTCCTTAAGGGCGTCTTCCGGCAAGCCGGGGGCCAGCTTCTCTGCTGCGTACTTCACGTAGGCCGGGATGGAAGACATCATATTCGAAATGATAAGCCCTTTGAGGTTTTCCTGATACTTCAGGGCATACTCAATGCCGAGGATGCCGCCCCAGCTGTGGCCGAGGATATAGAAGTTGTCCTTATTGAGCCCCAGGGCTTTCCGGACCTGCTCCACCTCTTCCACAAACCGCAGGATATTCCAAAGGGAAGTATCGGAAGGCTGATCGCTGAAATGGGAGCCCAACTGATCGTAGTAGTAATACTGAATGCCTGCCTGTGGGAAGTAGCTGTCAAAGACCTCGAAATATTCGTGGGTAGCGCCCGGCCCGCCGTGCAGCAGCAGCACTTTTTTGGTGGGGTGGCTGCCCACCCGCTTGGTCCAGACCCGGAAGTCGCCGGAAGGGGTGCGGATTGGAATCATCTGTACGCCTCCACTAATTTTATCGTCCATGCCTGAGTAATCGAGGTAAGCTTCATAATTAATGCCTTGGGGATTTGCACCAGCCTCGGTTGCCGCTTCGTTGGGCGCCTGTGCGCAGCCCAGCAGCAGAGCCAGGCTCGCTAGTAATGTTAAGTTTTTCATTTTGTGGTTGGTTTTGATTTGCAAATTATACAAGGCATAAACAGGTTAATTCAAAGTAAGTTGCTGGGAATTTTAGAACTAGCCTACCAAAAATCTCAGCCCAAAGGGTATCCTTTTCCCGCCGCCATAAATAGAGGGGTGTAATTACTTAACAACAAAATTCAACTATGAAAACGTACAGCATTTTTTCCAACCCCACTATCCTGAGCCTTGTATTGCTGATCGCCCTTTGCCTGGGCACCGCTTGCGAAAAAGAATCTTTTGCCCCGGCCAAGCAGCTTACCGCACCTAAGCCTGAGCCGGTCATACAGGAGTCCTTTGACCCGGCCAAGGAGCTGACGGCACCGGCACCTACTACCTTGAAAGGGGAAAAGGCGGAAGCATCAGAAACGGCAGGAGAAGGATTCGAAATTGCACCATTTGACTTTGACATCCTGAAGCAGTACTGCACCCTTAACGGCGCCAGCCTGGAAGTCATGATCGACCAGCCGGAAAGCTATACCTTCAGCTGGGCTATCGACGGCAACCCCAGCGGCCATCAGACTTACGCGCCAGCCTGTTCGTGCGGCACTAAGGCAACCGTATTCGTCACTAGGCTATCCGACGGCACTTCCCTGCGGCAGTCCGTTAAATTGCCGCCTTGTGCGCCGGACCAATACTAAGCCATAACCCCAAAAAAACCTGCCTGGAATCCAGAAAAAATCTGTTTCCAGGCAGGTTTGCTTTTTTGGGGCCGTGCTAATTTACTTTACCGGAGTAGCCGGCAGCTTAGGCTCCGCCACCCGCTCTTCTTTAGGGGCTTTTCCAAAACCGTGCAAGTTTTGGCTAAGAAAACCCTCAGGGAAGGTCTCTACGCCAGGAAAGCCCAGGCGGATATCCCGCCCGTTGAACGGGATATAGGCGGTCCCGAAAATGTAGTCCCAGCACGCCAGCGTCAGGCCAAAGTTCACACCGTAGCGGTGCTCTTCGGGCAAATCGTAAGAGTGGTGCCAGATGTGCATCTCCGGGCTGTTGAAAATTTTCTTCATAAACGGCCCAACAGCCAGTGCGCCGATAGCGACGCTGCCCAATACCGTCCCTACCTGAACGGCTGCGGAAGGCCCCTGCAGGAGATTGACATCAAAACCGCCAGTCGCAATAATCAGGCCGACCAGCGCCCCCAGTACACCACCAGTGACATAACCCGGCACGGTAATATTAGAGTGGTTGTAATGCCCAACCGCCAAGGTGAAGATGTGGATAATGAAGAAGTCATACAGGCCGATGCCCAGTAAGGCCAGTGGTATGTATTCCAAAGAGCGGTACACTACATTTTCCATCCAGTGGTAACGCAGGTGCGCTGCAAAACCCATCTGCTGAACGGAATGGTGCACTTTGTGAAATTCCCATAGGAAATCGCTGCGGTGCAGTAGCCGGTGCACCCACCACTGCACAAAATCGCGCACCACAAACCCAACCAGCAGGATAAGCCACATGGGCGAGCCGTTCAGCGGGTTGTTGGCTTGCAAATCGAAGCCGCCTGTGACCGCTTTAATGCCATCATTGAATAAATTGACAATTACGTCCGAAGCCGCATTGTAGATGATGAGCGAGAACAGGAAGAAATTGAAGAACATGTAGAAAAAGTCGAGCCAAAAGTCCTTCCTGAATTTAGGCTGGTCCTTGCGCCAGGGCGTAACTACCTCCATCAGGAAGAAGAATGCAGAGACGATGAGCAGCCAGTAAAAATAGTTTTGCCAGCCAGGGTTCGTAATCTCATACCACAGGTAGCTGGCGTACCCCTGGTAGCCTTCAACAAATATATCCCAGTATTTCATGACGAATCAGTTAGTTTTAAAATGACTTACAAATCTAGAATGTACCACTCAATGGCCTCCACGTCCAGGTTGGCCCGGCGGCTGGATTCCTCCGGCGCATAGTTGGCTGCCAGGTAGTCCAGAATTGTAGCTTCCTGGTCGCCGAGCTCCCAGAGCCCTTGG
Organism: uncultured Phaeodactylibacter sp.; assembly: GCA_964575505.1. Classification (GTDB taxonomy): domain Bacteria; phylum Bacteroidota; class Bacteroidia; order Chitinophagales; family Saprospiraceae; genus Phaeodactylibacter. The sequence continues at coordinate 16,529 of CAZNSK010000057.1, read as the reverse complement.
GTTTCCTGCATCCATCGGATCATATTTTTCCAGCCTTCGCGGGTAGCTTTGTTCTGAGTGACGAGTTTGGCAGAGTGGCAAGCTGTGCACGTCGCCCGCACGGTTTCCCACCCTTCTGCTGCAATAAGCCCCGTTTCGAGGTGGATGCCACCCTCTACCCGGTCGAGGTCGTTTTCCTTCTCCGCTTGCCGCCGCTGTATCTCTTCTGCGGAAATAGGCGCCGGTTTATCAAACCAGCCCGTCAAAGCAGGCTGGAACAGCGCAAAGAGGAATAGGCCCACCACCGCAAAGACGATGGCAGAGATGGTCTGCACAATGAGGCTGATGGTCCCCAGCCAGCGCTTGCGGTAGGCTTGTTGTTGCTTTTCGTTTAAATGGTCTGGTAATTGAAGCATAGCATCAGTTTACTTTTACAGCAATTCGGTGACAGGCATTATTGAGGTAGCCTTTAGGGTTCCAGCCCGGCAGTATCATAGGCTGCGCGCGCCCCTCGCTATCCGTAGCGCGGGCCCACACCTCGTAGTAACCGCGCTCCGGGAATTCCACTTTGGCTTCAAAATGCTGCCAGGCGAGCCGGTTGGCTGGCGGGTCTAACTGAGCCGGTTGCCAGGTAGCCCCGAAATCAATGGAGACTTCTACTTTGGCCACATCCAGCTCCCCTGCCCAGGCGTGCCCCCGTATCGGCAGCGCTTTGCCAAAGGGGATAGCGGGCCCGGTTTTCGGGTAAGTGATCAGGCTTTTCACCGGCATGCTCTCGATAATGCACATGTCTTCACCTTTCACCTTTGTGCCGGGGGCCACCGGCTTGCACGGCACCCGGTAGGAAGGCGCTTCCATTTTCGGCCCGTCGTGGACTTTGTTGCGCACCAGGATTTTCGTCAGCCACTTGCCAGAGGTCGAAGCGGGCCACCCTCCGAAAACCAACCGCAACGGATGCCCATTCTGATAAGGAATATCCTGCCCGTTCATCGCCCAGGCAATCAAGCTCTCGTCCTGCATAGCCTTCGCAATCGGCACGCCGCGGGAGATAGGCTTCTTTTCCGGGTTGCCGCTTACGTGGCGGTCCTTGCCTTCGTAGCCGATATAAACGGCGTTGCTTTTGATGCCCACATCATTGAGCACGTCTTTGAGGCGCACCCCCGTCCAGGAAGCGCAAGCCACCGCGCCTACCCCCCATTGGTTGCCTTTGGCAGGCGGGTTGAATTCGGAGCGGCCGTTGCCACCACACTCCAGCACCAACTGGTAGGTATGCTGCTCGAATTTGTCTTTTAGTTCCTGAATGGTGTAGGACTTTTGCTGCCGGGCCGATTCCCCCTCAATGGTCAACGTCCAGGTGTTGACATCGATATCAGCTTCCTCGGGGGGCAGCCCGTTATTGCGGACAAAAAACTTGTCACCCGGCGTGATCTTATCATCCAGCAAGTGCGCTGGGCTCTCCACATTGAGCGGCCGGTCATTGAGGACGATCAAATCGGGGTGCTTGCCCGGTATCTGAAATGGCGTATCTGATTGCGCAAGCCCAGCCGGGATCATCCCCGCTGGAAAGTGCTTAGCGTGGACCATTTGGGCACCCAGGGCAGCGCCCATAGCCAGCAGGGCCCCTTTGCGCAAAAACCCACGGCGGGTTTCAGGGTCGGCTTCCCGGCCCCAAATCAAACGGTCGGCTTCGATCGGGTCTTTGGCATAAAGCTCGTGCAAGCCTATTTTTTTCTTGCGGTTTTTCATTAGTATTGGAAATTAAAGTTGCCTTAATATTCAGTAATAATGCGCTGATTACCTTGGGAGCTATTCGGCCGCCGCCGCTTCTAGTGCTACTTCCAGGTCAGCCAGGCGCTTTTTATGCGTAGCTTCATCAATATCCCGCTCAATCGCCACACCGCCATTATTAACATAGTTGTGGCTCCACTCGATCCAGGAGCCATCGTAATTCCAAACATACTCAAAGCCTAATATCTCCTTTAGCACATATAGCGTGTGCGCCGACCGGGCACCAGACTGACAGTAAGCAATGATCTTTTTATCAGGCGTGACCCCTGCCTTTTTGAAATTAGAGTTTATGAATGTAGGTTTTGTATAGGTCATGGATTAAGATTTTTTGTCAGATCAAAGAGCGCCCGGAGCCTAGTAGCCTTAGCTACTAAGGTGAGGACGTGATGCAGAGCTGGCAAAAAAGATAATTCAGGGGCATACAAAATTTACGTTCATAAACTCTATTGTATTTCAAATCTTTCAGGGATTTAAAACGGTGGTCTCCGTTAAGATCCACCGCATCTGACCAATTCAGGTGGATGGATCCGGGAATACGGCCGTAAGTAAAAGCCCCTTTTTTGTAGGGGTAGCACACTCCTTTGCTGATATAAGGCACGCCATGATATTCTTCAGGTTCTCTTGTATCCACGAGAATGTATGTGGTGTCGTTCATTGCAGCCAGTATATCCTCCATTCCCGCCAAGCTGGAATAGTCAGGGGCTGCGCTAAATGTATACGAGACTGCTTCTGTTTTGGTTTTCTCTGTTGTTAGCTCAAAGCCATCTGTATCCCAGGCAACTTTGCCCCCATTCATCACGGCCATTTGCTCATGGCCATAAAGGTCAAGTATCCACATAAAGCGAATGGCATCCACACTTCCCTTAGTGTCGTAAATGACGAGATAGTCGTCAGGACCTATACCATTACTGCCCAGCAAGGCAGCCATTTCTTCCGGTGACGCCCGCATTCCGCCGTAGTCGTAACCTTTGCCCTCGTAATCGGGCCGCCAAAAATTAATGGCGCCCGGCAGATGCCCTGCTTCGTACTTAGCAGGCTTGCTGATTTCAATGGCTTTAAAAGCGCTCCCTTCGTCGTACATCTTTTTGACGCTGGCCGTTTCGATAAGGTGAGGACCTTTAACTGAAGATTTCAAATGCTCTCCAGCTGATACTTCGCTTATTCGTTCTGTTTGGTTGCCGACAGGTGGATACTCGGATTGACATGAAAATACAAAAAAGCTTAGGAACAGGTTTAAAAAAGTGTAATAATGTAGCAAACGTGACGACTCCATGATTTAAAAGATTAGGGTTTTAGAAAATAGCGTGCAGCCCCATGCCGATCCAGTTGCCCCGGCGGATAGCCCCAATGCCGCCCTGGCTGAAAAACTGATTCACCCGTGCGCCATCACCAGCAGCGCCGGCCTCGCCTTCCCGCCAGGTATAATGCAGCATCAGCTTGAGGTTGCGGCGGTCGAGGTAGAGGTTAACGCCTGCATCGTAGGTCCGCTCCGAACCGGAGAACGCACCTACCGCGGCGGCATCGGACTGCGCCTCGGCGGTCTCGCCACCATTAAACTGCATGACCATAAAGACGGGCTCTAGCATGTATTTGCTCACGGTGATATTGTAGCCTACCCGGACGTGGCCGGTATTAGAGGTGTAGTCGAAGCTGCGCGTGCGCCCATCGCTCAGGGAGCGGCTATCCGAACGGGTCATGAACATCCATTCCCCATCCAGGTTGAGGGGGCCCCAGTTGAGCAGCATACCGGGCCCGAACGCAATAGACTGCTCAAACAGGTCGGTTTCCCCCTGGTAAGAAGCATTGAAGTCCAGGGATACCCCTTTGCGCTTGTTGTAAAAATTGGTTTCGTACCCAATTTTGTACTTCGTCAGCTCAGGGTCACCCAGGTAAACGACTGCACGGCCCGCAACAAGGGGCGCAAACGACTGCCCCACTGTCCGGCCAAGCGGGCTAGTGGTGAGCGGGTTGAAAATGCCCAGGTTGTAATTGAGCCCTACCTTTTCTCCCTGTAGCAAACCGCCAATATTGAGGCCCGCCGCCCGGCCGGGGCCGGTGCCTACAAGGTGCCGCCGCAGGTAATTTTGGGACATGGATTTTTCAAAGGAGTTGACTGACCAACCGGAGGTGATGCTCTCCCGCTGCATCTGTGGCCGAAACCAACCACCGGTTAGGAAAAAGGCCTGGCTCCCCTTGCTTAACTGGTATTGAAAAAAACCATCCCAGACGCCAAAGTTGGGCTGAGCAGGGTTGTTGCCGCCTACGCTCGCGGTGAGCAGGTCGCGCCCCGCCAAGTCGTAAAATAGCGCCAGGGAGTACTTCAGGCGCGGATAGGGCTGCCCCCGCAGGATAAGCCGGGCCCGGCGGAGGTTGGTGTTGAAGCGGTCTTCTACTGCTTCGTAAGCGCCCTCATCAGTATTGTAGATTTCCTGGTCCATAGTGTACAAGCTCCATAACTGCACCATCATGCGGATATCAAACTTGAAATCCTCGTTCTTTTTGAGCCACATTTCCCTTAGCAAGGGGGCCCCTTCAGCATCGGGCTGTTCCTGCGCCGCTGCGGGTAAGAAAAGTGCAGACGAGAGCAGCAGCGCTATTCCGAAAGCAAAACCTCTCATTAATTTCGTTTTGAATATTGTTCTGATACATAAATATCGGCCACTAGTGGAGTGTTTCAGAAATGACTAACCGAAGAAACCCAGTAAAACCAGGGCGCCCAAGCGTGAAATACGCTGTGCTATTTCGGACTAGTCGCACTAGTGCGCAAATGTCAGTGCGGTAGCGCATACAAGAGCACAGGGCGACGAAAGTTGAGCGGGTTTGCAGTGTAGTCGCACAGGCACCTCCGCTTTATCAGAAGTATTCCAAATTTAATCCCAAAAATACAGCATAATTCTCAAATGCGCGCAATTAAACCGGCGTTTTTTAAATTTTTATATTGCAAAATCACCACAATTCCAAAATCCCACTTACCCTGTATGGTTTATCAATTCAATATACTTTTGCCGAAAGCCGAAGGCTACTTTTGTGTTTCGGGCAGGCTCTGCTAAAACCCCCATTTACCTATGGGATTTAAAGCAAATACAATGTTGAAGGCCTACTGCGCGCGGAGTTTGACGAAGTAGTCGCGGTCCAGGGTGATCTCTTCTTTTTTGCCCAGGCTGGCCTTCTGCCATTCGGTGGTGGGCGAAAGCTGATGTTTTTTGCCTCCGTGCTCAATTTCCACCGGCATGTCGAATCCCTCAACGACTTCCGCCCAGCGGTAGTGCAGTTGCCCTCTTTTCCATTTGTATTCCAAAACGGGGATACGGACGTCCCGCAGGTATTGGTCGAATACTTTTTCAAGGGGCAGCCCGGTATGCTTGATTAGATACTGCTCGATCTCCTGCGTCGTGACGGTTTGGTGGTAAAAGGCCTGATTGAGCCCCCGCAGCACTTGCCGCCACTGCTCATCGTCATCCAGCATATGCCGGATGGTATGCAGCATATTGGCACCTTTGTAGTACATATCGCTCGAGCCAGGGTGGTTGACCCCATAGCTGCCAATGACCGGCCGGTCGTTCAGGATATTGCTGCGGGTACCGGTTACATAGGCGGCGCTTGCATCAGCGCCAAAGTAATAGTCGAGGTAAAGGTTTTCGGAATAGGCCGTAAAGCCCTCGTGTACCCACATGTCGGCAATATCCTTGTAGGTGATGTTGTTGGCAAACCATTCGTGGCCCGCTTCGTGGATGATGATAAAATCAAACTTCAGCCCCCAGCCAGAACCGCTGAGGTCCATTCCCAAATAACCATTGCGGTATTTGTTGCCGTAAGTGACCGAGCTTTGGTGCTCCATGCCCAGGTAAGGGACCTCCACCAGCTTAAAGCCGTCCTCGTAAAAGGGGTAGGGGCCAAACCAGTGCTCGAAGGCCTCCAGCATCATGGGTACCTGCTTGAATTGTTCCTTGGCTTTCTCCAGGTTGCCACGCAGCACGTAATAGTTACAATCCAGCTTGCCCTTTTCGCCTTTGTAAGTTTCTGACCAATGCACATAGTCCCCGATATTGACGTTCACGCCATAATTATTGATGGGGTTGGCGACAAACCAGTGGTAGGTCCGGGTGCCATTCTCATGAGCTTCTACCGACCGCAATTGGCCATTGGAGACCTCCACCAGGGTATCCGGCACCTGAACGCTGATGAGCATGCTGTCGGGCTCGTCGTACATATGGTCTTTACAGGGCCACCACAGGCTCGCCCCCTCTCCCTGACAGGAGGTGGCAACAAAGGGGTTGCCCCGCTCGTCCGTTTCCCAGCTGAAGCCGCCATCCCAGGGCGCCCGCACGGCCACCCGGGGCTGCCCGCCGTACGACAGTTCCAGTTCGTACACTTCGCCCACTGCTAAGCCTCTTGGCATGTCAATGTAGTACACATTCCCGTCCCGGCTAAACGAAAGCAGCTGCCCATCCTGCCGGGCAGCCCGCAACTCCATAGGTGGCTGCAGGTCAATCTGCATGCGGGCATGCTTATCCAGCACCCGGTACTGTACAGTATTCGTGCCTTCAACGGTGCGCTGCGCTGGGTCTACTGCAATATCCAGGTGGTAGTAAGTCAAGTCCCACCAGGCGCGTTCGGGGGTAACTGTACCTCGCAGGGTATCCTGACGGGAGAACTGAGCAGGCAGGTCGAGCGGGGCCAGCACCAGCAAAAAACAACCAAACAAAAGGGCATAGCGAGTCATAGCAATTGATTTTATAGCATTTGAACGTGCCGAAATTGTTGAAAATTGGGTTTACAGAAAGGGATTATGCTGCTTTTCGTATCCGATATTGGTAGCCGGCCCGTGCCCGGGGTAAACCGTGACCCCATCGCCCAGCGGCAACAGCGCCGTCCGGATACTGCGAATCAGGGTATCAAAATCGCCCCCCGGCAAATCGGTGCGGCCAATGCTGCCGTAAAACAGCACATCGCCGGCAATGACGAATTGGCTGTCGGCGCAATAAAAGGAAAGGCTTGCCGGCGAATGGCCGGGCGTCAATAGCGCTTCGAGCCGGGTTTGCCCAAATTCTACCACCGCCCCGGCTTCGATGTATGCTCCGGGAGTGCCGGTAAAATCGCCGGCCGGCAGGGGCAGCCCAAACATAGAAGCAGACTGTGGCGCAGCTTTCAGCACCGGCACTTCCCCCTCGTGCAGTTCTAACTCCAGCCCGTAGGTGTCCATCACGAACTGATTGCCAAAAACATGGTCGATATGGCAGTGGGTATTGATAAGGCGCACAGGCTGAAGCTGATGCTGATCAATGGTATCAACCAGCGATTGCCGCTCTTCGTCGGTGTAGCACCCCGGGTCGAAGATCACACAGGCTTTGGTTTCGTCGTAAACGATGTAGGTATTTTCCTGAAAAGGGTTGAAGGTCAGCTTGAGTACTTCCGCCATGTTTTTGCCCACAAGATAAAGAAAATGGCAGAGGCATTGGGCAGGCGGGGCAAAGGCCAGCCTGCGTAGCTTTCAGCTATGCCTTAGCGGGCAGGGCTTGGGAAAGAGCGGGTGCCCCTAAAAGAAAATTTGCCATTCTGCGTTCTATTTGAACAACAAGGTAATCAGCCCGGCAAAATAACTTCGGCAGAAGATAAACTGCCAGCCCCAAATTTCTGTCTTATAATAGATTGCTTCCGCCTCATCCATAAGCGAGCGCGGCCGGCTCACCAAATAAATGCCCAAATAAGCTTTTCTATGCGTCTGTATCTACTTTTTATATTGAGCCTCCTGTCTTGCGGCGTACTGCTGGCCCAAGGTACGCAGGTGGAATTCGGCAAAAACCGCGTGCAGTACCATGAGGATTTCGACGAGTGGTTTCAGTACGAAAGCGACAATTTCGTCACCTACTGGTACGGGGAAGGCCGCTACATCGGGCAGGCTGTCGTGCAATTGGCGGAGTATGACTTCCAGGAAATCCAAAATGTCCTGGAGCACCGCATCAATGAAAAGATACAAATCATTGTTTACACCGACCTCACCGACGTTAAGCAGAGCAACATCGGCAGTGAGGACACCTTTGTGAACTCAGCGGGGCAGACGAAGATTGTGGGCAACAAAGTCTTTGTTTATTTCGACGGCAACCACCGCAACCTCCGGCAGCAAGTCCGCGAGGGCATCGCCAGTGTTTATTTGAATGCCATGCTGTTTGGCTCCAATATCCAGGAGATTGTGCAAAACGCAGTGATGATGAACCTGCCGGCCTGGTTCAAGGAAGGCCTAGTGGGCTACGTAGGGGAACGCTGGAATGCCGAGCTCGACAATAAGCTGCGCGACTATATCCTTTCGGAAGACTTTGCCGGGTTTGAGGGCCTGGCTGAACAAGACCCCAAGCTGGCCGGGCATTCGTTGTGGCACTTCATTGGCCAGCGCTTTGGCAAATCTCAGGTCTCTAACCTGCTCTACCTCACGCGCATTAACCGCAGCATTGAGAATGGCTTCCTGTATGTGCTGGGCACGCCCTATGAGACGGTAGGCCTGAGCTGGGCTACCTTTTTCAAAGAGCGCTACAACACGGAAGAGCAACGCCGCGACACCTTCAACCGGGAGCCGCTTGCCCTGAAAAACAAACGCAACCTGCCTATTACCCGAATCAAGTTGAGCCCGGATGGCCGTAAACTGGCTTACATCATCAATGAGATTGGCAAATATCAAGTCTACCTGTACGATATTGCTTCTGGCAAGTCTGAAAGAATTATGAAGGATGGGTTCCGCAACGCCTTCCAGGCCACGGATTACAACTACCCCATCATTGACTGGAACCCCAATAATCAGGAGATCGCCATCCTTTATGAAAAAAGAGATATCCCCTACCTGCGGATTTACAACATCCGGACCGAAAAAATCAAAGAGGAACCCTTATCCACAGAGTACCAGCGGGTCTACAGTATGTCTTACGCCAACCCCATCACCATTGTATTCTCCGCTACCGTGAGGGGGTATTCTGACATTTTCCTCTATTATACCAACACCCGGCAGACGCAGCGCATCACCAACGACTTCTGGGATGACCTCGATGCGGCCTACGTCGAAATCGGCAACCAGAAGGGTATCATCTTTGCGTCCAACCGGCCGGACACCTTGCTGGAGCGCGAAAAACTGGACAGCATCCTGCCTATTGATGATTTTGACCTTTTCTACTACGACCTGGAAAGCCGCTCCCAGGAACTGGTCCGCATCACCAATACCCCCTATGCTAACGAACGGCAGCCCATGGCAGTGGATACCACCTGGTTCTCCTATCTTACCGATGAAACGGGTATCTATAACCGGGGCTCCGGCTACCTCGAGCCTTACATCCACCACTACGACCAAATCATTTACCTGGAGGATGGCTCCGAAATCCGCCTGCACGCCGATTCCACTATGTCGGAACTTGACAGCACGCTGATCGATTCTATCAAGATGGAGCCGGTGATCAAAAAGCGGGCTATCACCAAGCTCAATACCAACTACCACCGCAGCTTGCTAAAGCAGAGCAGTGCTGGCCGGGTGGACCGCGCCGCCCAACTGACGCTGGTTGAGGGAAAGCATCAGGTATTCCTCTTTGAACCCAGGCCCGAAGCGGCCGCAGAAAACATCTACGAAACCGGATTTCAGCAGGCCCGTTCCAGCGAAGTCCGCCAGGCCATCGTCGTAGAGCAGGAAACAGCGCCCCAAACCCCGCCGGTTGATGAGGATGAAAGCCTGAGGGGCCAGAACATGTCCGTGCTGGAGGAAACCGAATCCATCAGTGTGGATACGGTCCAGGTAGACGAGGCACGACGGGATACCGGCAAGGTCGATATTGACAATTACCTCTTCCAGAGTGAGTTTGATGATGAGGAAAGCGAACCCACGGTTATCATTCTCGAGGAGCCGAAAAAGGCCGATGAACCCGAAAAAGTGCGCATCATTACCGGCAACCGGAAGCTCTCGGATGTGGTCAGCGGCCGGGGTATATCCAGGAAAAAGGTGTATGAGTTCAAGTCCTCCCGCATTACGCCCTACCGCCTGGAGTTCCGCACCGACTTTGTCACCACTCAGCTCGACAACAGCCTTCTGTTTGATGGGCTCAACAGTTTTGCGGCCAACCCGGACGGGTTTAACCTGCCCAACCCTGGCATCCTGATGAAAGCAAACTTTAAAGACTTATTTGAGGATTACGAGTTCGAGGGCGGTGTCCGGGTCCCCACCACCTTTAACGGCACAGAGTATTTCGTGACGTTCAAGGACAAAAAAAGGAGGCTCGACCGCCACTACGCTGTTTACCGCCGTAACCAACGGTTTTCTTCAGAAAGCCTCTCTTTTGTGCCCAGCCGCCGGGAAGTTAACATTTTGCTGGGGCAGTACGGCGTGCGCTACCCGCTTGACATCTTCCGGAGCCTCCGCGCCACCGGTACCCTGCGCCGCGACCGGGTTACACAGTTGGCTACCGAGCGCAGCTCCCTGCAGATTCCTACACAGAGCGAAGAACGGGTGGGCCTGAAACTGGAATATGTATTCGACAATACCCTGGATGTCGCCATCAACATCAAAAATGGCAGCCGGTATAAATTCTTTGTCGAAGGGATCAAGAAGTTCGATCTGAGCTTCACCGACGGCGCCTCCCTGGACTTTGCCCGCGGTGCTATGGGTATCGTAGGCTTTGACGCCCGCCACTACCAGCGCTTCCTGAAGCATTCCGTCATCGCACTTCGGGCGGCAGGGGCGACCTCCTTTGGCTCCGAGCGGATGATCTACTTCCTTGGCGGGGTCGACAACTGGCTGTTCAATACCTTCAATGACGAAATTCCGATACCGGCAGCGGGGGAAGATATTGCCTTTCAGGCGCTGGCTACCAATATGCGGGGCTTCAATCTTAACATCCGGAACGGCAGCTCTTACCTGCTGTCAAATATTGAGCTTCGGATGCCGATCTTCAAGTACTTCTCTAAACGGGTGCGCTCGCCCTTCTTCCGCAACTTCCAGTTGGTCGGCTTCTTTGACGTCGGTACCGCCTGGGAAGGCAATGACCCCTACAGCAAGGAGAACCCCCTGAACACCTCGGTGGTCGACAACAGCGGCCTGGTTTCGGTTAAGGTTAACTATTTCCGGGACCCGATCGTAGCCGGATACGGCGGAGGCGTCCGCGCGATGTTGTTTGGGTACTTCATCCGGGCGGACTACGCCTGGGGAATAGAAACCCGGGAGGTACAGGATCCGGTGTTCTACCTCTCTATAGGCACGGACTTCTAGCAATGCCTTCAAGCCTGATCTTTCAGCAAGCTGGTACTGAAAATTCAAAGCAGGCTATTGCATAACCAACCGACACGAAAGAAATGGTGCTTCACGAAAAGCCAACCCGCTTTCGGAAGCGGGGCCAAGGGGATTAAAAAACAGCTGCTCTCCTCTTTAAGGCAGCAGCTGTAAGGCTTTCAGAAATGCGAAAGCTAAAGTTCTATATGGTAAAGCACAGCGGCTAAGCTGTGGTAACTCTAATCTTATCTTTAATGGACTGAATGAGCGCAGGGGAAGGTTTTCGGCGGTGGATCTTGCTCTTGATAAACTCCCGGAAGGATTTTTCCTGACTGAGGACTTTAAGGTAGGCGGGGTTGGCTTTGATTTCAATCAGCAGTTCTCGTTCATCGCTTTCACTGAGTTCGTTGTCGAGGTACATCGTGACTTTCTTGACGAGTTCCTGATAGTTCTGATCTCTCATGGTCATACGTTTTTCACTGTTCATTGGTAAACGCATGCCGGCCTGTACCGTGCGGCTGCCCGCACCAGCCAATCCCAAACGTTACCGTTGCCGCTACAGTTGGGCGGGGCAGGTGAACAAGGCAGGAATGGTCGTGAATAGGTACTAAGCAACGCATTTTTAAACATTTTGACCGGCGCAAAACGGAGGGTGCCAATGGGTCAGCACCCCCTACTGTTTTGCCCGTTTACCAGAGCAGTATTGGTTAACGAATTATTTACGCTTGTCTTTATAGCCTAAAGACTGGGCGTAGGTTCTCAATTTTTCCTTTAGCATATTACGGGCCCGGTGCAAGCGTGAGCGCACCGTCCCGATGGGGATATCCACAATTTTGGATATCTCCTCGTAGGTGAAGCCTTCCACATCGCAAAGCAGAATAACCACCCGGAAATCTACCGGCAGAGCGTTGATCGCATTGGTGACCTCATCGCCCATCATGCCCTGAAACATTTCTTCCCTCAGGTCGTGGTAGCTGGTCAGGTTGGTATCTTCTTCGTCGTGGTAGTTGATCACTTCCTCGTAGTCAACCTGAGTGGGCCGCTTGCTTTTCTTGCGGTACTGGTTGATGAAAGCATTTTTAAGGATACGGAACAACCAGGCCTTCGCATTGGTACCTGCGTGGTAGCTGTCGATAAATCGGTAAGCCTTGAGGTAAGTTTCCTGTACCAGGTCGTTCGCGTCCTCCTCATTATAAGTCAGGTGGTACGCGAAGGTGTACAAGGCATCAATCTGCGGAAGGAATTCTTCCTCAAAAACGTTGTCGTGCGAAGTGCTCATCGGTCTTTTATCCTTCAACTGTACCATAAAGATAGTATTTTTGCGCAAACGGCAAATTACTTCTCCGAAGCAGCAAAGCGTACTTAAAACCCTGATAAAAAGGTGTTTACGCAGCAGCTTTGATGCAGGCCGGGAAGGCAAATTGTTTATACAAGTCCATCAACTGGAATCTTTTCAAAAAAGTTTCCGTCAGCCCTGCTTTTCCCAAATTCCACACCGACGGTTATGTAGTTAGCCCCCGGCAGCAAGCCGGCATCTCCGCACCCGCGCCTGTCGGTAACACCGGAGGGCGCCGGTTGGCCCACAGCCCGCTCCACCTACAAAACCCAGAGGATCGGAAACCATTTACCCCACCTATTGTTTCTCAAGAAATTTGGCGAGCGGAGAAGCTGCCGATCAAGCTTAAGCCGTTGTGTGCATAACAAATTGCACAAAACAGAAAGTGACCACCGGCTATCAAAGTGCGATAGCTGCTGGGGTAGAGCTTCCCGCTCTGCTCCAGCTTATCCACGAATGCTGCCAGGCTATCCAAGTAGTGCAATTTGTTATGCACACTAAGCCGTTTTTCCTTGGACAAAACCTCTAATTTTTATGACCTTTACGAGCAAATCGATAAATGTGGACCCTTTATCACCAAAAGAAGACCCAACGGCTTCCTCCCGCAAGCGCGACCACATCGAACTCGCCTTTCGCTCGCAGATAGAGAGCGGCCATCTCGATCAGCGGTTCTACTATGAGCCCTTGTTGGCCGGCCATCCCGAAAGGGGCAGCCTGAAAAGTTTTCTGTTTTTGGGTAAAACCATGCGGGCGCCGATTTGGGTATCAAGTATGACGGGCGGCACCGAGCTGGCCAATACCATCAACCACAACCTGGCCCGGGCTTGCCGGGAGTTTGGCATGGGCATGGGGCTGGGCAGCTGCCGGCCGATTTTGCAAAGCGACGATAGCCTGCCCGACTTCGACGTGCGCGACGCTATTGGAGACGACCTCCCGCTCTATGCCAATCTTGGCGTGGCTCAGCTGGAAGAGCTGATTGACCAAGGGGCGCTGCACCGGGTACAAGAGCTGGTTGACAAATTGCGGGCCGATGGGCTCATCATCCATGTCAACCCGATGCAGGAATGGCTGCAGCCGGAAGGCGACCGTTTTGCCCGGGCACCGATTGAAGTGGTCGAAACCATAATGGAGAAGACAGAAATGCCGGTTATTGTTAAAGAGGTCGGCCAGGGCATGGGCCGGGAAAGCCTGCGCCGGCTGATGCTGCTGCCACTGGCAGCCATCGATTTTGCAGCGAATGGCGGCACTAACTTTGCCCGCCTGGAAATGCTGAGAGGGGATGAAGCCAAGGCTTCTATATATGAGCAACTGGCTTACGTAGGGCACAGCGCCACCGAAATGACCTTTCTGGTGAACGAGCTGCTGGAAGAGCTGGGTGAGCGCGCCATCTGCCGGCAGTTTATCATATCCGGGGGCGTACGGACCTTCCTGGATGGCTACTACTTGACGCAAAAACTAAAAGCTCCCTCCATATACGGGCAGGCGTCGAGCTTTCTGCGCCACGCCCGCGGCAGCTACGAAGAGCTGCAAGCCTACGTGGCTTCGCAAATTGAAGGGCTGGAGCTGGCGCAAGCCTTTTTGAAAGTAAAATAAACCGGGTGCCGTTTGGAGCCACGGCAGATGAGAGGTATTCCACTGCCTGGACCGATAGCTGCACCCCACCAAATTCAATAGCGGTGCAAGCCACCGCTTGCTTAATTTGATAACATGCAGGATAAGACAATTTCAGGCTTTTCGCGCCTTAGCAAGGAGGAAAAACTGGACTGGATTGCACAGCATTTCTTTAAAGCCCCAGGCGATGTATCCCAGGAGTTCAAAAGCTTCTGGCATGCCGATACGGAATTACAGCGGATTTTTGACGGCTTTAGCGAAAATACCATCAGCAACCACTTTCTGCCTTTCGGCATTGCCCCCAACTTTCTGATCGACGGGCGGGTTTACGCCGTGCCAATGGTCATTGAAGAAAGCTCCGTCGTAGCGGCTGCTTCCAGTGCGGCCAAGTTTTGGTCCAAACGGGGCGGGTTTCAGACCCAGGTGCTGTCGACCAAAAAAGTAGGCCAGGTTCACTTCAGCTGGGGGGGCAATAGCCAGCAGTTAAAAGCAGCCATGCCCGCTATCGAGCAGCAGCTCCGGGCTGACACCCGCCACATCACCGCCAATATGGAAAAACGCGGCGGCGGCATTGGCGCTATTGAGCTGGTTGACCTGACAGCGGAAGAGCCGGACTACTACCAGCTGCGGGCGACTTTCGAAACCTGCGACTCTATGGGGGCTAATTTCATCAACTCGGTACTGGAAGAATTTGGCTTGAGCCTGCAGCGGTTCGTCAGCGCCCACCCACAGCTCAAAGCCGATGCGGAAACCCTGGATATTATCATGGCCATTTTGTCCAACTATACCCCGGAGTGCATCGTCCGGGTATGGGTAGAATGCCCGGTGGAGCAACTCAGCGCCGGCGGCCAGAATATGGACGCCAGCACCTTTGCCCGCAAGTTTGCCAAGGCCATCCGCATTGCCCAGATTGACCCCTACCGCGCCACGACTCACAACAAAGGTATTTTCAACGGCATTGACGCGGTGGTGTTGGCTACGGCCAATGACTTCCGCGCCATCGAAGCCTGCGGCCACGCCTACGCCGCCCGCGACGGGCAGTACCGCAGCCTCAGCCACTGCACCGTAGCAGATGGCATATTCCGCTTTTGGATGGATTTGCCCCTGGCTGTCGGCACCGTAGGCGGCCTTACGCGCCTCCACCCCATCGCCCGGCTTTCCCTAGAGATGCTGGGCCAGCCCGGCGCAGAAGAACTGATGTCGGTCATTGCCGCCACCGGACTCGCACAAAACTTTGCCGCCGTCCGTTCATTGGTGACCACAGGGATACAGAAGGGGCATATGAAAATGCATTTGCTCAACATCCTGAACCACCTGAAGGCAACGCCCCAAGAGCAGGAAGCCGCCACGGCTTTCTTCGCTGACAAGGTCGTTTCTTTTACCGCAGTGCGCGATTACATCAAGCAGACCCGCAACGACCGGCTGATCCCCGAGCATTTTCTAAAAAAATAGCTTAAACCTACCACCATCGAACACGCAATCCACACGAATGGCAAGGTACTGCTGACCGGTGAATACGCCGTATTAGACGGTGCGCTCGCCTTGGGCCTCCCACTGCAGCGCGGGCAGTGGCTACGCATTAAAACCACGCCCAATGCCAGCCACCACCACTGGTGCAGCCGCCTGCAAAACGGCGCGGAGTGGTTTGACGGCAAATTTGCCGCCGGTGGCATGCTCCTGCAAGGTTCTGACCCCGCTACCGGCAAGCGCCTGGAATCGATCCTGCAGGGTATCGAAAAACAGCGCCCCGGTTTCTGGAGCAGCCAGCCTTATTTATCCTTTGAAACCCAGCTGGAATTTCCCCGAGAGTGGGGGTTGGGCAGCAGCTCCACGCTTATCGCTGCCGTTGCCCGCTGGGCGGAAATCGACCCTTTCCAACTGCTGCAAGACACCTTCGGCGGCTCGGGCTACGACATTGCCTGCGCCAACAGCCAGCATCCGGTGCTCTTTCAGCGGCGGCAGGGAAGCCCCTCTTACGTAGAAGTCCCTTTTGCGCCCACCTTTGCCGAAAATTGCTGCTTTGTCTTTTTGGGCCAAAAACAAAACAGCCGGGCGGGCATTGCCCGGTACCGCAGTACAGGCAGCGGATCAGCAAAACTCAGAGACCGGCTCTCTGAACTTACCTTGCTTCTCCTTCAGGCCCGCACTGCCGCTGAGGCAGCGCTTATCCTCGAAGAACACGAAGCCCTCCTGTCCGAAACGCTACGCTTGCCAACGGTTAAGGAAAAGCACTTCCCTAATTTTCCCGGTGTTGTCAAATCGCTAGGCGCCTGGGGCGGGGATTTTGTGATGGCCATCAGCGAAAAACCAGCACAGGCGGTACAGCAGTACTTTAAGATCAAGGGGTTTGACACCGTTTTTGACTATGCGAGTTTTATTTAACTGCAAAGGGGCCACTTGCCGTTTGTCCCGCTCTCTTAGCGCAACAACAAGTTGAAAGATCAGACTATGAGTAAGACACTGCTATCGTCCAGGGTTAAGGGTATGTTTTGGGGTTTCGTAGCAGTGTTTGTTTTTTTGATGTCCCTTACTCCCGCTGGTCGTATTTCTTTCCGTGAAAGCATTTCCCGCAGAAATGAT
>CAZNSK010000056.1:0-35821 GCA_964575505.1 uncultured Phaeodactylibacter sp. | reverse complement strand
GGCCCCAATGCCCCCTTCAGCCTATTGCCTGAGCATGAAGGGAAAATCCTGATGCTGGGCTGCGGGTTGAAGCCCAATACGAGCATGCACGCCATTGAAGAGTGCTACCAGCCTGCTTATTTGCTGGGGGAGCCTGTTGAATACCTGCTGGTCGACTCGAAAGACGAAGTGCAGCGAAAAGTCTACACCCCTCACGGCTTTAAGGGGTGGGTGCAGCGGTACGACCGGATCCGTACCCTACCGGATACTACCTGGCTTTCCGCTGGCCAAATCCTGGGTGCCCAGGCTTATCTGATTGAGGCTCGCCCTTTTTGGGGGGCTGTCAAGCAGCAGTTGGAACAAGATTCCTGGTTTTTTGTCGACCGCGAGGTTTAAGCGATTCCCTTGGCGCCCTCTGGCTTCAGTACCCGGACAGCTTCCCGGGTGGCAGCAATCGTGCCGAGCGGCAGCGCAAACAGAAAGCCCACAACCGTAAAGAGCAGGAGCAGGAAAACCGTCCCGTTGCCCAGGCAGAGCCCCCGGTTCGAACGGGCAAAGGCTACACTGCCCCGTACATCCCGGTGGCGCTCCAGCGTAAAGTCGAAGTTGCCAAAGCCCGCATAAAAAGCCTGGACCAGAAAAATGAGTATGGCCAGAAAGGGGCTGATCAGGGGAAAGAAAAAGCCCAGCAGCAGTAGCAAGCCCGTATACAATAGCTCCCGGAGCAAGTTACGTACCGCTAAAGCCAGCCCCCGGGCCAAGTCGCTGAGGGCCCTTTTGAAACTAAAGGGCACAGCTGCCGGATGGCCGAGCAGGCGCGTTTCTACTTTTTCGGACAGCAGGCTCATGACCGGGGCGGACAGGGCGAGCACCAAGTGCTTGAAGATCAGTAATCCGACGATAGCTACAAAAATGCCGCCGAATACCTGAGCAATGCCCTCTAAAACGGCCCTTCCCCATTCGAAAGGGTAAAGATTGATTACCCATTGCCCAATATCATCACTCGCACGGTAGGCACCGTAGAAAATGCCAATGCCCAGCAGCAGGCTGAGGATACCCGGCAGCCATACATAGGCCCAGAGGCGGTATCGGGAGGCTAGCCGGATGGCTTCTGCGTAGGCAAGGCTGCCCCGGATAAATCCAGTGACCATAATTTTTAGCGCAAAATAGGTGTAATCTGCCCAATGGCAGCAAATTTTAGATTGATGCGCTTACTGATCAGACCTTGGGCAGTTGCTTACTGGGCCGCCTTGGTGAACCGGCCCAGGAAACGCCGTACATCTTCGACCGACAAAAGGTTGTACTTCGCTACCGATTTGTCCAGCCCGACTTTGATGGTATGGGCAGTATCCGGCAGCGCTTTGAAGGTGTCTTCATCGGTATGGTCATCCCCCAATGCCATGATAAAGTCCCATTTTCCTTCTTCCAGCCAATTGAGGGTGGCTTTGCCTTTGCTGACGCCCGCGTTTTTGATCTCCACGACTTTGTTGCCTTCCAACACCTGTAGGTCGTCATTAGCCGTGAGGTACAACAGCACATCGCGGAATTCGCGGACCCGCTTTTCACCCAGTTGAGGGTCGATACGGCGGTAGTGCCAGGCAATGGAAAAGTCTTTTTCTTCGATAAAGGAGCCCGGCGTCCGTTCGACCATATTTTCCAACACCTGGCGGATTTTTTCCTTCCAGGTGATGGTCAGGCCGGGGTTGTTTTGCCATTTGCCGTCTCGTTTCATCCAGACCCCATGCTCGGCGGCCATGTCAAGGCCAAGGTGGCCCAGCCATTCCTCGAGTGTGGTGCGGTCGCGGCCACTGTTGACGACCAGCTTGGTACCGTTGTCCCCGGAGAGCTGTTTGAGCAAAGAGAGCACTTCTTCATCCGGGACTACCGCCTGTGGGTCTTTGTGGAAAGGCATCAGGGTGCCATCGTAATCCAGGATGACCAGCCGGTTTTCGGCCTCGTGGTAATCTTTCACAATCGCCTTGCGCAGCTCCCGGTCTACCCGCTTGATAATGTTTTCTCTTTGCGACTCCATCAGCTTTTTTTGTTCATTTATGAAAGTGGCTGCCCAGTTGCGGACATCGTATTTTCTTAGTTTTTCCTGCATGCTCTCCAGCCGGCTGCGTTGTTCCGCTTCCGGCATGGTCAGGGCTTTCAGCAGCGCCTTGGTGATATCCTGCCGGTCTTGAGGGTTGACGGAAAGGCCATCGTTTAGCTCGTTGTGGGCACCCGCCATTTCACTGAGGATGAGCACCCCTTTCTTGGAATCCTCTTTACTGGCGACAAACTCTTTGGCAACCAGGTTCATACCATCCCGCAGAGGTGTAATTAGAGCAATATCCGAAACTTTGTAGAGGGTGGTCAAATCGCCGAAGTCAAGGCTGCGGTAGAAGTACTGTATGGGTACCCAGCCGAAGGTGCCATACTCCCCGTTGATGCCCCCCACCAGGTTGTCTATTTTTTGCTTAAGCGCCTGGTACTGAGAGACATTGGCCCGGGAGGGCACGACCACCATTACCAGGGTGATCTTTCCCAGGTACTCGGGGTGCTTTTTCAGAAAGTTGGCATAGGCCTTGACCCGCTGCGGAATGCCTTTGGAGTAGTCGAGGCGGTCAATGGAGATAATCAGTTTTTGCTCCTCGGCCAGTTCCCGGATTTTGAGGGCGGTTTCTGTCTCTTCGCTTACTTTTTCAGGGTGGGCATACTTATCGTAATCAATGCCCATTGGGAATACATCTACATTCACCAAACGGTCGCCCACCGTGAGCATGCCAAAGTGGTGCTCAAATCCGCAAATCCGGTAGACGGCGCTGAGGAAGTGCCGCATGTAGCCGAAAGTATGGAACCCGATTTGGTCGGCGCCCAGGATGCCTTCCAGTATCTCTTTGCGCCAGGGCAAAATCCGGAAAACTTCGTAGGAAGGGAAAGGGATGTGCAGGAAGAAACCGATGGATACATCGGGGTAGGCCTCCCTGATCAGAGCCGGGAGCAGCATCAGCTGGTAATCATGTACCCACACCATGTCGCCTTCTTTGATGAGGGGAATGACGGCCTTGGCAAATTGGTGGTTAACCTGTTTGTAGGCTTCCCAGTAGTGGTTCCTGTAGGCCGTGTACTGCGTGAAGTAATGGAAATGCGGCCATATGGTTTTATTGCTGTAGCCTTCGTAGTACAGCTCAATCTGCTCTTGGGTCAGAAAGACCGGGTATAAGCCGTCTTTCTCTAGGTCGCGCCGGACGGTTTCCCGTTCCCACTCGTCTTGTATTTCCTGGCCCGGCCAGCCGATCCATATTTTATCGAAAGTGTCGTCCAGAGAATTAAGGCCAGTAGCTAAGCCGCCGGCGCTGGGATGGTAGATGAGATCGCCTTTTTCTTTTTTGATCGTAACGGGCAATCGGTTGGATATGATGACTAATCGGTTCATCCGTTTTGCTAGGTTTAATAGGTTCAAATAATAATCATTGCAACGGAGTTCTCCAAGAAAACTTGGAATGGGTTTTAATATAAATGACGCCCCGGTTCTTTTCCATACGCCCTAACGCAAAAAGCCTTTATGCATGGCTCATCCATGTGGGCCGGACAAATCTGTCGGGCAGCTTATGCGCAGTAGGCAATGCAGGGAATAGGAAAGGAACTCCTAAATAAAAACCGGAAATGGATGGCTTGTTCGATAGCCAATCCGCTCAGCCGTCAAAAAAAACGGCTGCTCGATTTTGGTTTGGTTGATATTAATTTAAGCAGAATAATGATTGGTGGAGTTTGGTTTTTAGGAAATGAATAGTAAATTAGAGGGTGTGTAAACGATAACAAACTTGGATTTATGAAAAAGTTGAACCACCCCAAGACCGTGCTCAATTTACAGGTGCTTCTAATCTATGGCCTGTTGGCATTGGTAGTTGTTTTTTGCTGCCAGCAATTGCCTGAAATAGCAGAGTTTTTTAAGTCTTACAGCGATAAGATGAAAGCAGCCTTGCCGGTGCGCTAATATCCACTCCGGATGTCAGGCAGTAGCGCCTGCAGGCTTTCTACCCGCCGCCAAATACTCAGCCCCTGCTCAACGGCCTGTTGAATAGCGGGGGTTTCTTCGCGTTTGCCAAGCATCCAAACGTTGCGCATGCCCAAAGCCTGGCCAAACTGCAGGTCAGAGAGCGAGTCGCCTACCATCACCGACCGGGCAAAATCGATATCAGGGTACTCCGCTTTCGCCTGCAGCCCC
The DNA here is from genome assembly GCA_964575505.1 of uncultured Phaeodactylibacter sp. Lineage (GTDB taxonomy): Bacteria > Bacteroidota > Bacteroidia > Chitinophagales > Saprospiraceae > Phaeodactylibacter. The sequence goes on along the minus strand of CAZNSK010000056.1, from coordinate 31,629 downwards.
ATAGACGGGTTTGGCTTGCGGCAATTGCCGGGTTTAGACTTCAGATCGGGGCAGGCATAAATGCGGTCTACCTGCCCGCCCGCTTGCTCAATGCCCGTGAGCAGGTGCCGGTGAATGTCCTCCAGGTCCTCGGCCCGCATCATGCCCTTCCCAACTCCTTGCTGATTGGTCACTACAAACAAATAGTCGAAATACGGGCGCAGCCGGGCAATGGCTTTCGGGTTGCCCGGCATCCACTGAAACTCGGAAGGGCGGGTGACATAAGTGCCCGGGAGGCGGGTATTGATGACGCCATCGCGGTCGAGGAAGAGGGCGGAAAATGGCATAGCAATGATTTCACTTAAGAATTTTGTTAAGGGAGCCTTAGCCTTTTGGCTGAAAGATACGAGAATTCCAGGATGCAGGCGCAGCCGCCTAATTCCGTATTCACCCTCCCCGCTACGCTGCTTATTGTAGCTCAACGGGGGCGTAGGCTAAACAAATCTGCTCTTTGCCCCTTTCCTATTATAAAACCCTAAAATGATGAAGGAGCAAGCAGTTATAACGGGCGCAGCCGGCGGGCTCGGTACCACCGTCACCCAGAAGTTTCTGGAAGCTGGATACGAGGTGACAGCACTTACCCAACCCGGGCACCCTGAGCAAATTGACCGCCTGAAGTCTGCTACGAATAGCCCCGCCGAACTCCGCATACAGCCACTGGATGTTATGGACGGAAAAGCCGTCGCTGATTTTTTTGCCGGGCAGGAAGGCCTCCTCGCTGCCATTTTTTTGGTTGGTGGCTTTGCGATGGGCAATTTGGAGGATACTACCGAAGCCGATCTGGACAAAATGCTGTCGCTCAACTTCAAAACTGCTTTCCACTCTGTCAAAAATGCGCTGCCCAAAATGGCAGACGGAGGGCGGATTATCCTGATTGGTGCCCGCCCCGCTACAGAGCCCGCCGCCGCCAAAAGCCTGGTAGCCTACAGCCTGTCCAAAGGGTTGGTGCTCCAACTGGCGGATATTGTCAATGCCGAAGGTCAGGAGCGCAATGTGCAAGCCATTGCCATCCTGCCGAGTATTATTGATACGCCGGCCAACCGAGAAGCCATGTCGGATGCTGATTTCAGCAAATGGGTGAAGCCGTCCGATCTGGCAGAGGCGATGCTGTTCGCTTGCTCCGAAGCGGGCCAGAAGCAGCGCTTTGGGCGTTTTAAGATGTACGGGGGCGTTTAAAAAGCGTGGCTTCTACCAATTGGCAAATGGTGTGTCCAATGAGCATATGGCATTCCTGTATGCGTGGGGTGTCTTCGCTGGGCGCAGGGAGCAGGAAATCAGCCCGTTCCCGCAATTTGCCACCCGATGCCCCGGTCATGGCTACAACCTTCATGCCGATAGTACTGGCCCGCGCCGCTGCCAGAAGTATATTGGGGGAGTTGCCGGAAGTAGACAGGGCAAAGAGCAAGTCGCCGGGGCGCCCCGCTGCTTCGACCATACGGCCATAAACGGCTTCGTATCCGTAGTCGTTGCCTACAGCGGTAAGGTAAGAGGTATTGACATGCAGGGCCTCGGCGTAGAGGGGAGGGCGGTCGAAGTAAAAACGGCCTGAGAACTCAGCAGCCAGGTGCTGGGCATCGGCGGCGCTGCCCCCGTTGCCGCAAAACAGTATTTTGCCATTTTGCCGGAACAGCTGGATGCAGGTTTGAGCCACATCTTCTATTCGCTGTAGTAGCGCCTCGTCCTCCAAGATGCGGGTTTTGGCTTCAATGCTCTGTTGCAGCGCTGCTCTGATAACTGATTGCATGTCTTGGTTGGTTTTTAGTCTGGTGGTGCAACTCTTACGTAGTGTACTAGCCAGAAATATTTGTTTTTTTAAGCTTGCTCAAGCATCTATTCACTTACAAGCTGCTCTATCCCCCTGACCATTTCTGACCAGGAAAACCGGCTCCTGCCCTGGCGCACGGCTTCTTCCATAGAAGCCTGCCGGTGGTTTTGGTAAAAATCTGCAATAGCGTCGGCGATAGCTTCCGGGTTTACTTCCACCACATACCCTTCCTTTCCATGCTGCACAATTTCCGGCAATCCGCCTACATGGGTGACAACCATTGGTTTGCCAAAGTGGAAAGCCAGCTGGGAAATGCCGCTCTGCGTTGCTGTTTTGTAGGGCTGTACGACCAGGTCGGCGGCTCCAAAGTAGGCGCCGACCTGGTCGTTGGGGATGTAAGCGTTGCGCAGGATGACCTGGCTTTCCAGCTGCTGTTCCCATATCGCCGCCTGATAGGGGGCAGGGTCTTCGTAAAATTCTCCCGCCACGATCAATTTGATGCCCAATTGGCGGACAGCCGGCATCGCCAATGCCTGCAGGAGCAAGTCAAGGCCTTTATACCCCCGGATGAAGCCAAAGAACAGCAGATAGCGTTGGTCTTCGGGAAGGCCAAGGGTGCTCAGTGCGTCCTGCCGGGATATCACCGGACCGTAATTGTCGTACGTAGGGTGGGGGATGTAAGCTACAGGCATATCGCTCGAAAATTGGCGGATGTCATTTTTGACAGCGCGGGACATCACCACGCAGGCCTCAACAGCCTTAAGAAAGTAATGCGTGAATAACCGGTCGCCCGGCCGGTGTTCGTGCGGGATCACATTATCGGTGATGGCGACCGTCTTCGTCTTGGCGTTTTTGCCCCCGATGCGCAAAATAGTGCCCAGTGCCGGGCCCATGAAAGGGAGCCAATACCGTACAATGATCAAGTCTGGGGCCAGTGCTTTTAGTTTCCGGCCAACCTTTATCCAATTTAGAGGGTTGATGGAATTAATTACGGGTTCGATTGGCAAGCCCGCCGGAGGCGGGTCATCGGTATACTGGGTTTTGCCGGGGAATAAAAAGCCGGGATACTGCAGGCTAAAGGAAAAAATACGGACTGCATAGCCGTGCTGCTGCATTTCCTTTGCAAGGCGCTCAGTGGAAGAAGCAATGCCGCCGCGGAGCGGATGGGCGGGCGATAAGAAAACAACCTGCTTCACTTTTTTGCCGCAAGATAATCACTTCAAAAAGAATTCATATCTACACTCTATTATGATCTGGAAAAACGAATTTACGCTGGAAGGCATCAATCAGCTGTGCCAAAATACGATGGTAGACCACCTGGGCATCGTATTCACGGACTTTGGAGACGATTACCTGGAAGCGACGATGCCGGTAGACCACCGGACGGTACAGCCCGCCCGGCTGCTGCACGGCGGGGCTTCCGTTGCCCTGGCTGAGACGATTGGCAGTGTTGCCTCTCAATTGTGCATTGAGCACATGGAGACCCATATGGCGGTAGGTGTGGAAATTAACGCCAACCACCTCCGGCCGGCCCGTGCGGGGCGGGTAACCGGCCAGGTGCGCCCCATGCGGGTAGGCCGGCGGCTGCACGTCTGGGAAATCCGTATTACCGATGAGGCCGAACAATTAATATGTGTCAGCCGATTAACAATTGCGGTGGTACAGCGTGGATAAACCCGCTGTATCCCGGAATGCTGATTATCTTTGACTGTAACCCGTCCTCAATGAAAGCAGTTAACGCCTTATTGGCAGGTTGGGGTTTAGCCCGTAGTTCTGCCCTCAGTGGCGGGGAATCATTTTCCGCGGTGGGCCTTCCAACCGAATCGGAGGCGGCAACAACCGGGAAATTAAGCCCCTGCTTTTACTGTTTCGGTCAGGCTACGTTATCTGATGGTATTACAGTATAGGCTCAACTAAGGTCTATCTTTTGCCTGTCAATGACTTGCAGTACGATCCCTAAGCAGCGGACGTACACACTTTTCACCTTTAATGACACAAAATTGTATGAAGAAAGCACTACTCTTATCACTGTCGCTACTCCTGTCGGCAGCCACCCTGTCTATTGCCCAACTCAATATGGAATTACTCTCTCAGGTGCAGTACAGCGATACTGGGCTGAATGACATCTGGGGATGGGCAGACCCCGAAACAGGCATCGAATACGCAATCGTTGGCCTGCAGTTGGGCGTATCCATCGTTTCCCTCGAAGACCCCGAAAACGCAGTAGAGGTGGCCCGCATCCCGGGAGAGTTTTCGACCTGGAGAGATATGAAAACCTGGGGGCACTTTGCCTACATTACTACCGACCAGGGCGGCACAACCGAAGGGGTCACCGTTATTGACCTTTCCCAATTGCCGGAAGCTGCCCCTTACTACCATTGGACGCCCGACCTGGATGGGCTGGGCACGCTTCAGACCTGCCACAATATTTATATTGATGAATTTGGCTACGCTTACCTGGCAGGTTGCAACCTGAATAGTGGCGGTATGCTGATCCTCAATGTCGATACAGATTCCGGAGAGCCGGAATTCGTGACGGCTGCACCATCTGTGTATGCCCACGATGTTTATGTGGTCGACAATAAGATGTTCTCTTCAGAAATTTACGTAGGCAATATGACGATCTACGATGTTTCGGATAAAGACAATATTCAGATGCTGGGGACGCGGGGCACGCCTTTTTCCTTTACGCACAATATTTGGGTCAACGACGCGCAGACCGCCGCTTTCACTACAGATGAGCTAGCCGATGCACCGGTTGCTGCCTATGATATCACTGACTTTTCTGAAATAGAGGAACTGGACCAGTACCGGCCCATCGGCTCATTAGGCTCCGGAGTCATCCCGCACAACGTACATGTTTGGAATGACTACCTCCTTATTTCCTACTACACCGATGGTGGGCGCGTGGTGGATGCCTCCCGCCCCTCTAACCTGATTGAAGTAGCCAATTACGACACCTGGCTGGGCGGAGATGGTGGCTTTAGCGGAGCCTGGGGGCTTTATCCTTTTCTGCCTTCTCAGCGGGTTTTAGTGACAGATATCAACAACGGTCTTTACGTACTGGAGCCGGAATTCAAGCGGGCCTGCTGGCTGGAAGGCATTGTGCGCGATTCGGTCACCCAAACGCCGATTGGCGGAGCTACGGTGGTCATCGACTCGGAGCAGCCGAACCTTGGAGAAACGGACCCCTTTGGCGCTTACGCTACCGGGCAGGTATTGTCCGGAGTATTTGACGTTACCTATTCCAAGCCTGGCTATCGGTCTAAGACCGTGGAGGTAGAGCTGGAAAATGGCCTGCTTACCGAATTGGATGTAGATTTGGTGCCATTGCAGCAGTTTTCCATTACTGGCCAGGCTTTGCAGGATAGCGATGGTTCGCCCGTACCTGGTGCTTTGGTGCAAGCCTTTAATGAGGCCTTTACCTTTAATACCGTAGCCGACGTTAATGGCAATTTCACCTTTAACAACATCACGGAAGGAAATTATCAGGTGGTAGCCGGCAACTGGGGGTATTTTTATGGCGTGATCGAGAACGTGGCTCTTAATGGCAACACCGAAGTGACAATTGAGCTGGAACCCGGCTATCAGGACGACTTCCTGTTTGATTTTGATTGGATGACGGGCGCAACTTCCCCAACCGGGCGCTGGGATCTTGGCATGCCGGTGGGCACGGAGTACAACGGAGTGGCTTCCCACCCGGGTATGGATGCGCCAGACGACCTTGGTTTCAGCTGTTACTCTACAGGCAACGGCGGCGGCGGTGCCGGTGATGATGATGTCGACAACGGAACGGTCATCCTGCGCTCTCCAATAATGGACCTGTCGGGGTATGACATCCCTTTGCTTTCCCTAAGCTACTGGTTCTTTAATGCAGGAGGGACCGGAGCCCCGCCCAATGACGAGCTAGTAATCAGCATCACCAATGGGTCAGAGGAGGCCGAAATTGCTACCATCACACAATCGCTCAGCCTTTGGCGCAAGCTTCAGGAGATCAACCTGGCAGACCTTATCGAGTTGACAGACAATATGCGGCTCATAGTGCAAACTGCCGATGACCAGGCTAACGGGCACCTGGTGGAAGCCGGGCTTGATAAAGTGCTGATCGTGGAAGCGGGCAACCCCACTAATACTTCCAATACCTTGGTTGATGCACGCTTGTCGGCTTTCCCCAATCCGGCGCAGGGGGCTTTTACCCTGGACTACGATCTCCCTGGCGTAACCGGGCCAGTGGAACTTGTGTTTTATTCGGCGGCCGGGCAAGCTATGGAACGCCATCGCCTTGAGATGGCCGCCGGCCAAATGCAAGCCGGTGCGAAACTGCCTTCGGGCGTTTACTTTGTCCACCTCCTGGTAGACGGTGCACCTGTGAAGACGCTGCGGCTAGTGAAAGCCCAGTAATTGAGTGGTTGCCGTCAGTGTACCAAACGACAGCCCCGAAACTGCTTAGCGGTTTCGGGGCTGTCGTTTGTCAAGGCCTGTCAGAAAACCTATTGGCCCGACTCGTTTTTGAAATTAAATTTTTCCCTGCCCACCTCCAGGTAGTGGTGGAGGTAACCCGTAAGGACCTCCAGCCCCCGGTCAAAGTGCAGGTTGTTGTTGATGATAATGTCGGCATCGTCCATGTACGGCTGAATATACTTTTCGAAAGTAGGGAGGACATGATGCTCGTATCGGTACAAAACATCTTCGAGGGGGTAATTCCGCTCCACCCGGTCGCGCTTGATACGGCGGATGACTTTGAGGTTCTCTTTGGCATGGAGGAATACTCTTATATCAAACAGCCGCCTGATTTCGTGGAAATGGTAAATGAAAATACCCTCTACGATCAAGATCGGAGCGGGTTGGAAGGTAAGTATCCTGGGGGTGGCCAGGTCGTTATTGAAGGTGTATTCCTGCCGCTGCACGGTCTGCCCTTCGATCAGCCGCCCGATGTCGCCGGCAAAAGCCGACACATCAATAGAGTCCGGTAAGTCAAAATTGTGAATCCCCCGCTCGTCTTGTTGCTGCTGTTCCCGGGGGCGGTAGTAGTCATCCTGTGAAACGACGCATATCTGGGGCGGGGCGAACCGCTCCCGGAGCCGCCGGATAAAAGTGGTTTTTCCAGAGCCGCTCCCGCCGGTAATGCCAATGATTAAGGGTTTTGCCATGCCAAATCAGGTTTGAGCAAAAGTATAAATATTGTAGAGCAATCACCGATGATCCCTAAGTTTTCTTACTTTTGAAGCCGTTCAAATCAACCGGGCAAGTATGGATTTTCTTATCGGGCTATTACGCGGCGGGCTGGGCGTTGTTGCGTTATTGGGTATTTGTTACTTACTGAGTGCTAACCGCCGGGCCATCGACTGGAAACAGGTGGGCATCGGCGTTGGGATGCAGATCGTACTTGCCATTGCCATTCTAAAGATACCACTGGTCAAGAAAGCCTTTGACCTTATCGCCAGCTTTTTTGTGGTGGTACTGGACTTTACGGATGCCGGGGCAGATTTTGTCCTTGGCGACTGGCCCGATTTTGTACAGTTGCCGGGGGCGGCGGAAGGGCAGGTCGTCGCGGTGGGGTATATTTTCGCCTTCAAAGTTTTGCCTACCATCATATTTTTTTCCGCCCTCTCTTCTGTGCTTTACTACCTTGGTGTGCTTCAGGTTATCATCAAGGGTTTTGCTTGGGTCATGACCAAGACGATGCGGCTGACCGGTGCTGAGAGCCTGGCGGCAGCAGCTAATGTGTTTATTGGCCAGACGGAAGCGCCCCTGGTGATCAAGCCCTATCTGGAGGACATGAGCAAGTCGGAAATCCTGTGCCTGATGACTGGTGGTATGGCCACTATTGCCGGTGGGGTCTTCGCGGCTTATGTGGGGTTTCTGGGCGGCTCAGACCCGGAGGCCAAACAAATGTTCGCTACCCATTTGCTTACCGCTTCTATCATTTCAGCACCTGCGGCTATTGTGGCGGCGAAAATGCTTTTTCCAGCCACCGAGGCGGTGGACCTGGCGCACCAGAAGCTGGACATACCCAAACAAGATGTGGGTACCAATATTCTGGATGCCATTTCCCGCGGCACCTCCGATGGGTTGCGGCTGGCTATCAATGTAGGGGCTATGCTGTTGGTATTTACCGCCTTCATCGCCATGCTGAATTACCTGTTTATCCATTGGATTGGCGCGCCCACCGGGCTCAATGAAATTGTAATCGCCCAAACCGACGGGCGTTTTGAGGGCTTTAACCTGGAGTACGTGCTGGGGCTGCTGTTTGCCCCGCTGGCCTGGCTGCTGGGCGTGGCCTCAGAGGATGTGCTCCTGGTGGGGCAATTGCTGGGCCTGAAAACGACCTTGAATGAATTTTTTGCCTACGCAGCGATGGAAGGCCTGAAAGGCCAGCTGCAGTACAAGTCCCTGCTGATCGCCACCTATGCCCTCTGCGGCTTTGCTAACTTTGCCTCCATCGGCATTCAAATTGGCGGTATTGGTGCTATCGCCCCCGGGCAGCGTAAAACACTCACCGAGTTTGGCATCAAGGCGCTCATTGGGGGCACGGTAGCCTGTTTTCTCACCGCAGCAATTGCTGGGGCTTTGTTTTAAGCGACCTCTCTAAGGACCCGGTTGATTTAACGGCGGTGCCGCCGGACGTGCATGCCGAAAAACTCCAGCATGCCCCGCAGGCTCATCCGGCCTGCAGCCGGATGCTTATAGACCTCCCGGTCAAAGTAGGCATCTGGTAATTGGAGAAGGTACTTTTTCAATGCCGCCCGGCTGTTGCGCAACTGCTGTTCGGTTTCCGCATAGTCGGCTTCTTCGGGCAGGGCCGCATCATCCACCCCCTTTGGCGCTTTGAACCGTACCGGCATCCTGAAGTAAGCCTTTACCACCAATACCCGCCAGGCGGCCCGAAAACCCGCTTTTTTCAGGGCGGGTTTAAAGCTGATTTTCTTGCGCACATAAGCCAGGGAAGCGGTCTCTGCCAAAAGGAGATGTTGCAAGACCTGCATCACCGACCAGCCGCCATCCGCAGGGCGTTGGTTGAGGGTGGCGTTGTCGTAGGCAGCCAGCTGGCGGAATAGGGCATCGAGCTCCTGGTCAATGCGCTCCAGTTGGTAAAGGGCGGCAGCTCTGGTCATGTTCGAGGTTTTATTCCCCTGAATATAGGGCGCAATTGTATTACTTTTGTGGAAAAACATGGAAAATCCCTGGTCTACGCTCTCTACGGAAGAGGTTTATGACAACCCTTGGATACAAGTGACCCATCGCAAAGTGATTACCCCCAATGGTACGGATGGCATCTACGGGCTGGTGCATTTTAAAAACCAGGCCATTGGTGTAGTGCCTATAGACGAAGCGGGCTATACCTGGCTAGTCGGGCAGTACCGGTATACTTTGGAGCAATACAGCTGGGAAATCCCGGAAGGCGGCTGTCCGATTGGGGAGGAATCGCCCCTGGAAAGCGCTAAGCGGGAACTGCTTGAAGAAACAGGCTTAGCGGCAGCGTCCTGGGAGCCCATCCTCGATTTTCATACCTCTAACTCGGTGACTGATGAAGCGGGCAAGATTTACATAGCCCGCGGGCTTACGCAGGGGGAAGCTCAACCCGAGCACACCGAAGACTTGAAGGTAAAACGGTTGCCTTTCCGGGAAGCCCTGGAGATGGTGTTCCGAGGCGAAATTACCGATCTGATGTCTGTCGCGGGCCTGATGCGGGCGGCTATACTTTTGGGTGCTACCCCCGCCTGAACGCCCGGGTGCAACTGGGCACCCGGTGTGCGCTAATAGCTGCCAGGCGCTTAACGAATGAGCGTCACGTCCCCCTGATAGGTCCCCAATTCAAAGCCATTAGGCCGGGCTACCCGGATCAGGTAAAAGTAGACCTCAGTTGGCTGAGCGTTGCCGTTGTGATTGCCATCCCAGCCCGTGCCGGGGGTGTCATTATCGTAGACCAATTGCCCCCACCGGTTGTATACCTTGAATTCCAGAATCTCGAGTTGGTCGAAATTGGCCTGGGCAAGGATGTTGAAGGTGTCATTGGTATTGTCTCCATTGGGGGTAAACGTATTGGGGACAGCAACGATGATCGGCTCGGCATTCAGGTCGATAATGGCAGTGTAAGGGCAGCCATCCGGCGTCACGGCCTCTACCTGAAAAGTATACAGCCCGGCGTTCAGCAATTGCGTATCTATGGTATCCAAACCCAGCCCGCTCTGCAGCGTGAAGGTGGAATCTTCAAAGGTTGCGGTCCAGGTAAACTCCAGCGCCTCCGGGTTGAATGGGGAGTTGTACTGAACGCCCAGCGTAATTTCGTCTCCTTCAAAGTAGGTGCCGACGATGCTGTCCGCTACCACGCTTACGGCCCCAAGAGCAATGCCATCGCCTACCTCAATCAGTACTGAGTCGGTAATCGTAGTACAGCCGCCACCGCTTGTATACATAAGGGTATAGACCGTTGAGTCTTCGGGCGAAACGGAAATGCTGTCGCCACTGTAAGTAGACCCGTCGCTCCCGGTCCAGGTGAAGGTGTCATTCGGTGTGCCCCCTACGGTCTGCGCAACGATAGCCGTAGCGTTGCCCGGGCAGAGGAAAAAGGCATCCGGAACAATATCCAGCAGTACTTCACCCACCACATTAACGGTCACGCTGCCTTCGAAGTCATCGCAGATACCATTGCCGGCTACCAAGGTGTAGGTCGTGGTTTCCGTCGGGCTGACAACCGGTTGAGGGTTGTTGAAATCGCTGAACAGGGGGTCTGTAGAAGTCCAGGTGTAAGTGGTGGAGTCATCGGCAGCGAGATTGAGGGCAATCGATTCCCCCAGGCATATGGTGGTATCGGCGATCAGGTCAACGGTGGGCGCTGCCAGCACCTCCAATTCGAAGGTTTCGGTTAGCGTCCCGCATTCGGCAGAGCTGATGTAGACCAGGGAGTAGGTGCCGGAAACCGTAGGGGCAAAACTGCCTGCCTTGCCCAGCGTAAGCAGCTCGCCGGCGGGGTCCCGCCATTCAAACCGGTCGCCTTCGAGATCGTTGGTGGCGTCTACGCTATAATTGACCTCCTCACCGGAGCACACCGTTTGCGGCGTTACGTCTACAGCATTGATTTCGGCCTGCTGTACGACCTCTACAGTTACCTCGTCCTCCACGGGGTCGCAGATGCCATCGCCGGCTACCAGGAAATAGGTGGTCGTTTGGTTGGGCGTGACGACTAATGCTCCATCCTCGATAGTGCCGAAGTCGGGGTCATCCGCTGTCCAGGTATAGGTGTAATTGTCGGGGTCTGTATTGAAAATGAGCTGTATCGATTCGCCTTCGCAAATGACCGGGCCAAGTTGTATTTCGTAGGGTGCCGGCGTGGGCACAGTCACTGTGGCAGTTACTTCATTGGGGCAATCGCCAATGGAGGCTTCCAGGGCGAAGTTTGTGGAGGTGGACAAGCCGCCTACGCTGGGGTCCAGGCAATCCGTACAGCTTAGCAGCTCATTGTTTGTCGTCCACTCAAATTCGGTGACATCATCGCCTACCGTAGCTGTGAATTGCAGGGGCTGCCCCGGGCAAAGTGTGGTGTCCGAGGGCGTGATGGTGATTTCCGGGACCGGGTTCACATTAACCGGGGCAATAGCGGTATCTGCGCAAACCCCGTTTCGGGTAATGCGGAAGTAGTCAGTAGTATCTGGAGCTGTGATCACCATATTGTAAAGGGTATCCGCTGTTTCGAAACCAGAGTCCGTTTCCGGGCCCCATTGAAAGGTAATGCCCGGGAAGCCCGAAGGCTCATAGGTAGGGGATTCCAGGATCAGCAGCTCGCCCTGGCAGATCGTTGTGTCAAAGGGCAGGATGCTTAAGTTGGACGGCAGGCTATCGACAATAACGACTACGGAGTCTTTCCGGAAGCAATCGTTGCCCACCGCTACTTCAGCGTAGTAGGTCGTTAGAACCTCCGGGTCGACCGTGAGGGTTGGGGCTTGAATGGTATCAAAGCCAAAGGTGGAGGCGGTCCAAATCGGGGTGGCATCCGCCGGTATAATATCGGCAGCAAATTCGAGGGTGGTCTCCCCACGGCAAATGCGCAAGGTGTCTTCCGCAATGATGTCAATATTAATAGGTGTAATACTCACCTCAACTGATGCCGTCTCTTCGCAAGCGCCCCGGGTGGCAGTCAAGGTATAGGCGCCCTCGCTTTCGGGCGTAGCCAGGGTGTTGAGGTCAGTAGGGTCCTCGATGTCGGCAGGCCCTTCCCACAAATAAGTGGCGCCCGCTTCCGGAGTACTGTTGCTCAGCTGCAGTGGGGAGCCCTGGCAGATGGCTGTATCATTCACTGCGGCAATGACGGGCGGGGTAGAGACATCCACCGATACGCTGTCCAGGGTAGGGACCGGGCACTCGGCATTAAGGGCACTAACGAAGTACTTCGTAGTGGTGTCTGGGGTTACGGATGGATTAGCCAAATCGGAAGTAAAGCCGCCCGGTGCTGCAGTCCAGTCATAACTCACGCCCGGCACTGCCGGCCCGCCAATTTCAACGGTTTCGCCCAGGCATATGCTCAAGTCATCACTGACCTCAATGGAAGGGGCTTCCGCATCCAGCACCGTGATCGCCACGGAGTCCTCTAGGGTGCAGCCATCGGCGAAGAGGGTAACATTAAGGGTGTATTCCCCCGCTTCTTCGGCCGTGATGAAGGGGCCCGGGCAGTCCGTGCAGCTTAGCGCCAGCCCATCCGGTGTTGCCCATTCGTAGACTGCATTCAGGAAGTTGCTGCCCGCCACGATCTGGATTTCTTCATTTCGGCAAATGGTCAGGTCAGGGCCCGTTTCCAGATCGTAAACCTGCACCAGCACAGAGACGGTATCTTGGTAACATACGGCATCCACCAGGCCCACATACTCTGTAGTCTCAGTGGGCGAAGCGACCGGGTCGGGGCAATTCAGGCAAGAAAGGGTAGTGGTATCTTTGAGCCAGGTAATATTGTCTACAGAGGTCTCCAAAGAAAGCTGAACCGTTTGCCCCTGGCAGATGGCGGTGTCATTGTTGATAAGCGTGGTGGGCGGTGGCGCCAGCACTTCCGGGTCGGAGGCCGACCAGTCTACTGAGATAGTCCCGCTTTCAATATCATCGCCCCAGTCGTTGATCAGCACGGCGTATACCTCTCCGGGCTGGCACTGTATGACCGTTGCAAAGTCATCGACGTTTCCTTCGGGGTCCGGTGCGCAATCGAATTCATCCAGGACCTCAATGCCGGTGACAGGGTGTATGGTGGCCAGCCCGGTGGGGTCGGCTCCGCCGGCGTAGGAAGAGCGGATGGGCTGGTTATTCTCAATGAAATCGACGATGGCATCCGGATCCTCGCAAACTTCGTCCTTGTCCAGTGGGCCCCAAACCTGAAAATCGATATCCGAATCTTCTTCCGGCAGATTGGCTGCCTCTACAGTAAAGCCAAAGGGGCCGACGGCCTGCGCTTCGATAGTGAACCAGTAGTAGTTGGGTTCGTCGGAGCCGGTGCCCAGCCAGCAGCCGTCGTTGAGGCCGGGGTTGAATGCAATATCTTCAAAGCCTTGATTGAAGGTAAAGTTGGAAGGCAGGTTATCCGGCGGGATACAGCCATTGAGCGGGTTGCAAAGTGCATTGATAAGGGAAGGCTCCAGATTACATTCAGACTCCGTTATGGAAAGCCCGAAATCGGTACAGCCAGTTGCCGTGGAAACTATGATATAGTAGGTGCCTGGTGCCTGGAAATTGGCCCCGAATATGGTTCCACCGTTGCCCACGCCTACACAACTGGTATTGGGGTCCGAAAGGGGCCCGTCCAGAATAAGCACGCCTGTCCCATCGGCAGCGCCGGTTGCTTCTACGGTAGCGCAGAAACCGCCTTCTGTGGTATAGGCAAATACGACTTCCCCGCCATTGAGGAAAGCGGTTGGCCCACAGGGCGTAGTGCCTATATTGGAGGGCTCTTCACAGGTCGTATAACCTGCCCCTTCAAAGGGCAGGCCGCTGATCACGGTCGGGTTTTCGATGGATGAGCCATCGCAAGCAATAGGGCTGCAGTTCCAGGTGAGCTCAAAACCCGGGGCTGTGGCCGAGCCATCCGAGGTGAATTCAACCGTCACCGATGGCGAACTGGTTTGTATCGTAACAGGCCCTGCGCTGCCGCCGGTAAAGCTGCCGAGCAAGGTGCCGCCGGCATTAGGCCCTTCGTAAATGTTAAGCTCGTCAAAGCCAGCTTCGGTCAGGAAATCCAGAATTTCGATTTCCAGGCACTGAAAGGGGGTAGCCGGTGTAATGGTGAAAGTGGCGTTTTCACCGTTGCTGTAGTCAGCATCAGGCCCGCCGGAGTCAAAAAGGGTACCGAAGCAGGCCGTAGTGCTGGGAGTGTCGCCAATGTTAATGGCCGGCACATACTCCTCTATGCACAAACGGAAATCGCCGGCGTTAGGCGTAGCGGTGGGCGAATAATCATTGACCCGGATGAAGTAAGTGGTGTTTGGCGAAAGCCCGAGAATGTCAATCTGCACACTTGCCTCCCCATCGGCTGCGGAAGCGCAAAAGCTGAGGTCCGCCAGGCCATCCACCATGCAGTCGCCCCGGTAGACATTGATCTGCGGGTTCAGTATGCTGCCATTAGGGCCGTCGGTAGCACCCTGCAGGGCAATTGTGATATCGGTAAGGTCATTGGTCGTCGTAAAGGAAAACCAGACATCGCGTTCTACCACGCCGCCATTGAAGCAGACCGGGATATTGCCGACTCCAATATCGGAAGCCGTAGCCCCCACATTGTCGTAAATGTCGTCCGTGCAGGCCGGTAGGGCCCCCAGGTCGATCAAGCCGCTGCAGTCATCGTTGACAGGTTGGGCAGAGAGCGTGAAGTGGAAAAGGAAAAAGAGAGTGAGGGTGAAAAGTATTCTCATGCTTGCCAGGTTAATGTTTGTTTCCGGAGCAAAATGCCAGTGTATTTGCCGGCTTCCATTCGCTTGAGGCTCCATTGAGCTGATTTAAACTTGGCTAAAAATAATCAAAATTTAAAACTGCCCCGCTAATTTGGCAGGGTGGGTCGCCCGGTAGCCAAAATCAGGCGTTGTGAATGAAGTCAGCTACTGCAGCCACTAAATCAGGGTTTTTCATGAGCCGATAGTGGCCGTAGCCCCGGGAAATGAGCATTTGGGCATTGTCCCAGGCCTCAAAGATGGATTGGGCCTCCGAAATGGGGACGATGGCATCCGTTTCGTCGTGGACCACCAGCACCTTCCCGACCTGCTGCTGCACGTTGGCTTTAGAGGTATCGGCCTGATGGGCGGGGAAATTGACTTTTTGCTCGATGTAGTCGAGAAAGGCCCGGGCGGCGGGCGGAGGGACGTTCAGGGTCCGCATCGCATCGCCCAGCACTTTTTCCATTTTGTCGGGCACACCAATCAGGACGAGCTTTTTTACTTTGATCGATTCGCTGAGGCGGGCCAGGGCGAAGGCCGTAGAAGCACCGCCGAAGGAGTGGGTGATGATGCCGTGCACGCCTCCAATTTGATTAATCACGGCTTTGACCGCGCCGCCAAAGTGCAGCAGATTGGTACGTTTGCCGTCCGAATTGCCGTGGGCTGGACCGTCGAAAGCCACCACCCGGTAGCCTTTTTCTAACAGGGGAGGCACAAAATAGCGCAGGGCCGTGCCCCGGGATTCCCAACCGTGCACGAGCAGCACGGTGCGCCCGCCGTATCCCCATTCGTAGCCCTTGAGCAGCTGTTTGCCGTACATGAATTCAAAGATCCGCGCGCTTTCCAGCAACTCGTCGCTCACCCGGTGTTTGGCGCGGAAACGGGGCGTCGCAAAGAAACGATAAGCCAGTTTCGACATGGGCCTGGGGAAGAGATAACCCAGGGTGCCGAACCCCAACTGAATAAGCCGAAGCACAGGAGGGTAGCGCACCGGTTGCTCCGGGCTTGGGTCCTGGTAATCGGATTCGAGGTAGTGAACTGCCTTTGTCGCGGGCATACTTATATAGTTTTAAGGCCGTAGGCCTTCAGTCAATTGGATGAGCAGTTTAGCTACTGGCTCGAAGTGCGCCCCATCCTTGTGGAGCTGGGCGAGCATAATGCCGCCCTCCAGGGTAGCGATAAACTGCGTGGCAAACTCAGGTGGGTCGACACTAGAACGGACGAGCCCGTCGGCTTGCCCTTGTGCCAGGGTGGCCGCAATGCGGTGGTGCCAGGTGCTTAGGGCTTTGATGGCATGGCCGCGCAGCAGCAAATTGCCGTCGTCGGCTTCAATAGCCGTATTTTGGATCGGGCACCCGCCGGCGACTGGCGGTTCGGTAACATGCTCTTTATAAAAGTAAATGACGGCTTTAAGTTTATCGATTGGGTGCTCAATGACCCGGGTGCGGGCCCGTACTTGGTCGTGCACCTCCTTTACGGCATGTTCAAATGCGGCGACGGCAATTGCCTCTTTGCTGGAAAAGTTGCCGTATACTCCACCTTTAGACAGGCCGGTCGCTTTTACGATATCGCCCATAGATGTGCCGGCAAATCCACGCTGGTTAAACAGGGCTGCGGCTTCTTTAATTATCTTTTGCCGTGTACGGTCTGCTTTGGTCATGAATTACCGTGGGTTTTAGCACAAAAATAAACCGGTCGGTCGAAACTTGCAACCGCAGCTGCCCGCATTTTCAAATTTCGCAGCTTTGTTTACCTTCGCAGGGTAATGAGCCAGGTAATCTTACATATTGGAAGCAATCAAGGGCAGCGGCAAGCCAATTTGTCGCAAGCCGTTGAATTGATGTGCGAGCAGGTCGGCCAGTTGACCAAGGCTTCCCGCATATTTGAAACAGCGGCCTGGGGGGTCACCGACCAGCCGGATTTTCTCAACCAGGCACTTGCTTATCAGACTCCCCTCGACCCCATTGCCCTGTTGGATACCATCTTGTCCATTGAGCAGGAGATGGGGCGGGTGCGGGTTAAAAAGTGGGGGCAGCGGCAGATTGATATTGACATCATCTACTATGAGAATTTGATCTGGGACAGCGATCAGCTAACGCTGCCCCACCCGCATTTGCACAAGCGCAACTTCGTGCTCCAGCCATTGATGGATATTGCCCCCGATTTTGTGCATCCCAAATTGAAACAGACCACCCGGGATTTGCTGGCGCAAAGCGTTGATGTTTTGCCTGCTCACCCGCTCGGCTCAAAATGAGCGAACCTTATTGAAAACGGCTCGTTTGGTCTGTATGAAACCAACCGTAGCTATAGCGGGAGCCACCGGTTTTATTGGCCGATGGTTCATGCACCGTTATCGAGACCACTACCGATTCATAGCGCTGAGCCGCAAAAAAATGGAGCCTAGCCCGCCTGATTCGGACATAGAGTGGCGGCAGGTAGATTTGTACTCCCTTTCCGGCGCACAGGAAGCGCTGCAAGGCGCCAATTTCGCCATCTACCTGGTTCATTCCATGCGGCCTTCCACCCGCCTCAATCAGGGGTCTTTTGACAATACTGACATTCTGCTCGCCGACAACTTCGTGCGCGGCGCAGAAGCCAATGGCGTGCAGCAGATCGTCTTCCTCAGCGGCATCCTGCCGGAAAAACCCGGGGAGTCGTCCCGGCCGCTGCGGAGCCGGCAGGAGGTGGAGCGGACTTTAAAAAGCACAGCAGTGCCCCTCACCGCACTCCGGGCGGGCATTATTGTGGGGCCGGGCGGCACTTCCTTTAAGGTGATCGACCGGCTTGTAGACCGGCTGCCTGTAATGCTGTGCCCGAAATGGACTTTATCCGAGACGCAGCCCATCGGGCTTGACGATACCCTTGCCCTTATCCACGAAGTGCTGGGCAACCCAGCCCACTACGATGCTGATTACGATATTGGCGGGGAGAAAGTGACCACCTACTTTGATATGCTGAAGACCCTGGCGCGGCTCAAAGGCAAGCGCCGGTGGATTTATGCGCTGCCATTTGATTTGCCGGGCCTGTCCCGCTTGTGGGTGGCCTTTTTTTCCGGGCTGAGCCCAACTATGGTCTCTCCGCTCATCGAAACGCTACGGTGGGACCTGAGGGTGAGCCCCAACCCCCTGATGAAAGGCTATAAGCCCCGCCACACCTTCGAGGAAGCAGCTCAGATTGCGATGGCTAAGGGGAATGAAGTGCCGGAGCTCCCTGTTGCGGACTCACCGGCCCACCGGAAAGAAAAAAACACGGTACGCAGCGTGCAGCGCCTGCCCAATCCCGGCGGCCGCTCTGCCACCTGGGTTGCCCGCCGGTATCAAACCTGGCTGCCGCGGCTGTTCCGCTATATTTTGAAAGTGGAGCAGCGGGAAGAAACTTCAGTGTTTCGAATTGGCCCACTAGAGCTGTTGCACCTGAAGTTTATCCCCAGCCGCAGCGATGCGGACCGGCAGCTTTTTTACATCGTTGGCGGCCGCCTGGTCAAGCGGCGCGACCACGGTTGGCTGGAGTTCCGCCGGGTTTTGGGCGGGACGCACTTCATTTCGGCCATTCATGAATTTGTGCCCACTTTGCCGTGGGTCGTTTACAACCTTTCTCAGGCGCTGGCTCACCTTTGGGTAATGCACCGCTTCGGCCGTTATCTGGAGTCCCTGGAAGAGTAATCCGGGCGGGTTCAGTGGTGATTCGGTATTGGGTGCTCAGGCCCCAGTTTCAGCGAAGGGCCAGGGCTGGGAAAAGCCATGCGGCAATTGGGGGGCGTTCGGTTTGACTTTAAGGATAACGCGCAACCCTACCTCTCCCGGATGGATCAGACCTGTCGGCAAAGCCGGGGTTTGAACGCCCTTGAACATAAGCAACAATGGCGGTCGCTACCAGCTTCGGTTTCGATTAATCATCCAGGGCATCCTTGCGGTCGTAGCGCTCCACGCGGTTACGGCTTTTCAGCGGCACGTAGCGGTAGGGGCGGTTCTGGAAATCTGTAATGAGCGAATCTGCCTGCCGGCTCAATTGGTTAAGGTTGCGGTAGAGGGCTTCGTCCTGCAAAAGCATCCCCAGGCTCCCCTCTCCGGCTTTCATACCATCTACCAGCTCCGATACCCCGCCGATGGCTGTATTGGCTTGTTCCAGGGTGCCTTTCAGTTTTTCGATGGAGGCATTGATTTCCTGTACGGTTTGGGCAAGGTCGGCAGCAACCAGCTGACTGCTAAGGCTATCGGCGTTGGCCAGGATGGCGTCGATTTTTTCGTTATTGTCTTCCAGGTTGCCAGTGATAGACCGGACATTGCCCAGCGAAGCTTCAATGTCTTCAGAAGACCGCTGCAGTAGCCGGTCGAGCCGGGCGGTAGAAGAATTGAGGTTCGCCATAGTTGCATCCAGGTTGCGCATGGTATTCGCGATCGGGGAATCGCTCTCATCGCTGAGGAGGGCGTAGTTGAGGGTATCAATGACCTTTTGCAGGCTGTTTTGCAGGATAGTCACATAGTCGCCTACCGCTTCTTCCCCCACCATAGAGTCGAGCAAGCCCCGGAACACGCCCTCCAGGGTATCGCCTGGCTGGGCGCAGTCTGCTCCCGAACAAGGTTTGTCGTAGTCCAGCTTAATGGCTTTTCCGCCCATAAAACCAGTGGAGACGATGACAGCCTTGGTATCCTTGGGAATGGTCATACCCGGATTCAGATCCAAGATGACCTCTACGGTGCGATCGATATCGTTGAGCAATTGAACTTCGGCCACACTCCCTACCGGGACCCCATTGATAAACACCTGGGTGCCCACCTGCATGCGGTCCACTTGCTGATAGTAAACTTTGTAGGTGTTGGATTTCAGCAAGACATTCTTGCCCATTATGAATTTGTAGCCCCAGTAAGAGACGGCGATAGCTACAATAGCCAATAAGCCTACCTTGACTTCTTTTGACATGGTCATTTTTATTTAAGCGAGGCAAAGGTATAGCCCTTTGGGTGAAAACAGTAATTTTTCGAATTATACTTCCCATAAAGCTGTCTTGCCTGTATCGGTACGTATGGTGCACTAAACACTACGGTAACCCCAATGCCTGGCGGACTTGTTCGATGGAAATGCGGGAACCATTGCGGTAAGCGACGATAAATGCACCTTCAAAACCTCTGGCTTCCAGGGAGAGCTGGGCTTCGTAAGCGTGCTGCAGGGAGGTGAAATTCTTAGCCTGGTACTTGTAATAAGGGCCCTCTTTGACCACTTCAATGAGGTAGCCGGTCTCATTCCACTTGGGGCCGGAAGTATCAAGGGGGCGCTGTGCGGCAGCAATCTGTACATGCAGTGCGATCCCGAGGTCGTCCAGGGAAGGGGCCGCTGGGGAGGGAGGGCTGGTAGGAATTACGGATTCTTCGGGTGGCTGCAGGGGGATGATTTTGCGTTCCCGGGCGACCGTGGGCGAGGATGCAGGGCGAGTTTCCTGCCCGGAAGCTGCTTCGGTAGCAGGTTTCGGGGAGCGGGCCACAAGATGCCGGCCATCAGCCAATGGCGGTGGGTCTGCCGGTTTGGCCGCTGCCTGGGGTTGTTCCTTCACGGGCAAGACCTGTCCGGGCAGCGCAAGGGGCGCCCCAGATAGCGGAGTAGCCTCCGGGCTGTCTTCCACATCCCGCCGGTATTCCTCGAAGGCGGCAAGCATGGCCGCAGCGACTACCGACTGGCCCTGCTCAGTCATTAAAAAGGCTTCTTCAGCCCGGTTGCTGAGGAAGCCTGTTTCGACCAGTACGCTCGGCATGGTCGTCTCTTTGAGGACTACGAATCCGGCTTGTTTGACACCCCGGCTTTTCCGCTGTGCCATCGCAAAGCGCCGCTCTACTTTTTCCGCAAATAAAATACTTTGCTCGAGGTAGGCGCTTTGGAACATATTCAGCATAATATGCCCCTCCGGCGAATTGGGGTCGTAATCGTAGTTGGCTTCGTAGTTTTCTTCCAGTAAAATGGCGGCGTTCTCCCGCTTGGCAACTTTGAGGTTGTGCTCGGCAGTATGCAGGCCCATCACGTAGGTTTCGCTTCCCTGGGTAGCCGCAGAGCCCGGCATGTAGTTGCAGTGGATAGAGATGAACAGGTCAGCCGAATTGCGATTGGCGATGGCGGCCCGTTCGTGCAGGGGGATGAACACATCAGCATCCCGGGTGAGAATGACGTTCAGGTCGGGGTAGTGCTGTTCCATGGCGGCAGCCAGCTTCAGGCTGATGCCAAGTGCCAGGTGCTTTTCCCGCGAATGCCCGCCCAGGCAGCCTGGGTCGTGCCCCCCGTGGCCCGGGTCAATGACCACCGTTTTGATGCGGTAGTCGCGGTGCGCTTCAAATAGCGGCTGCAGCAACGCCAGGAGGCCAGGGTTAGGAAATGAGGGGCCGGGTGCCTTCCGGAGGCGGAAATCCTCGGATAGTGCGTCAGGTTTTATAACTTTGCCGCGCTCGTGAAAAGGGGCAGCTGAATAAACAACGGCGGGTTTCGCCTGGCAGCTGGGCGGAAAGGATAACGAAAAGTTAAACCCTTTTCCACTCAAAGGCAAAATAAGTATCAATAGCGTTGGTAGGACAGTTACCGCTTTCGTCATAAGCACAACTTAGAATTGTATCCTTGAAGATAAAGTTACCAATAATATTTTTAACCCTGCTGGGCAGCCTTCAATGTTTACAGGCGCAGGTGCCTGTCAATGAAGCAGATAAGCCTGCACCGGCGAACCCGGCAGCCGATACGCTCCCGCAGCAAGGCGTTTCATTAGATACGTTGCCGGCGGATACCTTGTTGCCTGAGAAGCCGTTTTCCCAGCAAATATCTTTGTCGAAGGACTCTCTGGATGCGCCGGTGCAGTATACAGCGGTAGATTCCATGATCTATGATATCGCTAATCAGCGGGTCCACCTTTACGGCCAAGCCGAAGTGGTCTATACCAATATTCAGCTCAAGGCTGCCCATATTATTTTCGACTGGGAGACCAACATCGTCACGGCGGAGGGCATGCCCGACAGCCTTGGCCTCCCGGCTGGCCTGCCGGAGTTTTCAGATGACAACCAGAGCTTTACGGCCGATAGCATGCGTTACAATTTTGCCACCAAGAAAGGGGTCGTTTACGATGTGGTCACTACTCAGAATGATGTAATCGTGCGCGGGGCTAAGTCCAAGTTTGTGACACAGGAGCCGCAGGACACCTCAAGTGAGGCCACCAATATCGTTTACAGCTCGGATGCCATTTTCACGACTTGTACCCACGAGGAGCCTCACTTCGGCATCCGAAGCCAAAAGCAAAAGGTTATTCCCAACCGCCTGGTAGTGGTGGGCCCTTCTAATCTGGAAATTATGAATGTGCCCACGCCGGTATGGCTGCCATTTGGCTTTTTCCCCATTTCCTCCGGCCGGCGTACGGGCTTGCTGTTCCCAAGAGATTACCAATACTCGCCTCAGTGGGGCTTCGGCCTGGAAGGCATCGGCTGGTACTTCCCCCTTGGCGAACATTTCAACCTTTCTCTGACCGGCAATATTTACCTGAAGGGGACCTGGGGCATCAATGCCATATCCCGCTACAACAAGCGCTATAAATACAATGGCAACTTCAATATCGGCTACGACGTGCGCCGCAGTGAGGATGCTGAGGGCAATATTTCTCGCCCGCGCTCCTTCATTTTTCAATGGAGCCACCAACAAGACCGGTCTGCCCACCCGACGATTAATTTCGGAGGTTCAATCAACATACAAACCAATAATTACCAGCAGCGGGTGTTTAATGACCAAAGGGTAACCGAAAACCAGCTGCGGTCTAATTTGAATTTCCGCAAAAACTGGCGTGATAAGCCGATCAACCTGACGGCTTCCTTTAGCCACAATCAAAATTCTAATACGGGGGATATCACGATCAACTTCCCGAATATTCAGTTCCAGACCCAGGCTATCAACCCCTTTAAGCGCAAAAAAAGGACGGGCCCGGAAAAATGGTACGAGGCCATCACCTTACGCTATAACGCAGAGGCCCGCAACCGTTTCCAGGCGCAGGACTCTACCCTGTTTACTCAAAAGACGCTGGAGGATGCGCAGTTTGGCGTGCAGCAGCGGGCCAACCTGGGGACCTCTTTTAAGGTATTGAAGTACTTCAACCTCAACCCTTCTGTCAATTACGATGAGGTATGGTACCTGAGGTCCCTGCGGCGGGATTTCGACCCCACTATGGTAGAGGTAGATAGCCTGACGGACGGGGGTAAGACCACGCTGGATACCGTTTCTTACGGTACGGTTACCGACCGGCAGGTGTCGGGCTTTGAAGCCTACCGGCAATTTAATGCCAGCATCAGCCTGAATACACAGATATTCGGTACCCTGCAGTTTGGGCAGGGCTGGCTGCGGGGGCTGCGGCATGTGATGAAGCCCAGCATTTCGTTTGGGTACACCCCTGATTACACCAACCCTGATTTGGGGTACTTCCGCGAAGTGCGTGACCCCCGGACGCGGGATGAATTTAATACCTATTCCATTTTTGATGGGGGGATTTTTGGCAGCCCCTCTACGGCGGGGGAGCAGATGGGCATCAACTATAGCATCAATAATATTTTTGAAGCGAAGTATTTTTCCAAGAAGGATTCCACCGAAGAAAAGCTAAAACTTTTTGACAATATCATCGTATCGGGCAACTACAATTTTGCCGCTGACTCTTTGCAGTGGAGCCCGGTCAACCTTTCCGGTACGACCCGGATGCTTAAGGGCATGACGACCGTAGGCTTGCGAGCGACCTTCGACCCTTACCAGGTGAATGAGAATGGCCGGCGGATCAACGAGCTGGTATGGGATACCGAAAACCGCCCTCTTCGTTTCGACCGGGCCACTGCCCGCTTCAATACCAATTTATCAGTAAGCAAAATCCGAAACCTGATCTCCGGGGAAGACAAGCAGGAAATTTACGATGCCGAAGCGGAACAGGAGCGAGAGCAGCAGGGCATCCAACGGGTAGAAGAGAAAGACTTCCTCAGCTTGTTTGAAAACTTCCGGATCAGCCACAACTTTTCTCTGGAATTTCAGGGGAGGCCTGATGCCAGTGATACCCTATTCGTCTCCACCAACGCTATCAATTTCAATGGTAATATTCAACTGACAGAAAACTGGTTTATTAACATTGGGAGCTTTGGCTATGACTTTGTCCGCAAGGGCATCACCTATCCGTCGGTGGGCTTTCAGCGCGATCTGCACTGTTGGGAAGCAGGGGCAAACTGGCAGCCTTTTCGGGGCACTTACAGTTTTTACATCCGTGTCAAGCCAGGCTCCCTGGACTTCCTGAACATTCCTTACAACCGGACGAATGCAGACGGCCGAGGGCAGTTTTAGCGGTTAGCCACTGCCGTGCCTCGGCCTTGCTGAATGCGGAAAAACATGCTCATTAACAGCCCCAGCATCATCAGCACGGAGCCGATCCAGAATAAGTTGATCCCCGGAAATTCAATTGCTTCCAGTACGATGTAATCTGCACGCAGAGAGTCTGTTGCCACCTGAAACGGAATGGGATGGTCTTCATCTGTTGCTGCTTGCCCAACCATTACCTCAACAGTTTCAGCCTGCGGGTCAATGCCCGTAAAGCGGAAATGCAGGCCAAGCTCTGGCACTTCGTCTTTGAGGTTGAGGGGTCGGCTGCCGCGGATAAGGTAGACCGGCTGCGCCATATAAGCATCCCCGTCGTTGCTTTGTACGCTGAGCATGGCACTTACGGCGATGTCATCTCCCTGAGGCTCGTAATTGGGGTGCTCCGGTTGCTTGTTAAAACCGGCGAACTGAATGGTATGCCCGTTGTAGGTGATCTGGTCGCCTTCCTTAAAGGTGAAAGGCTCGTACTCCATATTGAGCTCCTTCCCGAATACTGCATCGAAGATACCCTCATTCAGGCGGACTTTGGCGCTGATGTCATTGACCTGAACGGGGTAGCTGTACAGCATTTGCCCACGCAGGACGAGGACAGGGCGGACCGTAAAGGCCGAATCTTCATCCATTCGCTGAATACGGAGAGTCGCGCCAATTGGCAAATCGCCTTCTTCCTTCGTGTAGTCCGGGTGGTAGGGGTCACGCTCGATACTGACAAGCTCGGCGCGGAACTGCCTTAGCAGAAAAGTATCCTGATCACGTATGGGCACAGTATCCTGAAAAGTGATGGTTTCCCCAATCAGCGCTTCGTAAGTTTTGTAGTTTAGGCTGTCTTCCCGGTTCTTGCGGTACTCCATATCAATTTCCACCCTGGGCAGGGAAGCAATGTGGGTGAATACATCCCGGTCGAGGTACCGCTTGGTGGAGGGGTTGGAAGCCGCGACTTTCGTGAATGACTTGTCGTAGAGGATATTGGGATAGAGGTTGAACTCTTCTACCACATCCCCCGAGGCATCCCGGCGCTTGTAGTTGACGGTGAAGGTGCGAGAGAACTGATCTACTGTATCACTAACGTAAGTCACTTCATAATCGCCCATGATCAGGGGTGAATTCTTGAAGAGGATTACATTTTTGCGCAATTGCTCTTCCGAGGCCCCCTCAATCAGCCCTTCCATCACAAAGGTGTTGTTGGAGATCACCTCCTGGTTCAGCCCAGAGGCCAGTATGCCGATAATCATTAAGCCGAACCCTGCGTGCGCCACTGCAGAGCCTGCCATTTTCAATTTGGCTTTCGCTACGGTGAACAGATAGTCGAGGTTGGAGGCGATGGTAAACCAGCTGAAGAAAAGCATAGTGGTGTATTGCCAGGCAACGAGATCAATCCACAGGGAAGTCACATACGTCATAACCCCGGAAATGGCGAGCGTCACTCCCATGTGTTTGGCGAAGGCACTCCACCGCTTGCGGAAGTTGGGCTCCCGGTAACGCAGGTACTGGCTCGTGCCCGAAAGCAGCCCAATGAAAACCGCAATCCAAATCTGGTACTTATTGTAGTGGGGGATGGGGTCCGTAATTACCCGGCCGACGTAGTCGGGGTCGAAGAAGGTCATAATTTTATTGTAAACCGGCAAGGAGGTGGAGGCGGTAATGATCAAGCCGGAGAACAGCAGGACCAAGGACCCGATGAACATCCAAAACTCCTTAGAGCCAGTAGCTTCCTCTTGCTTAGGGACTGGGATCGTTTTGTAACGCCAGCCAATCATTAGGCCGGAAAGGAGAACGAAAGTCGAAATAAACAGAATAAGTTGGTTTTCAAGCCCCATTTCCGTAAAGGCATGCACGGAAGTATCACCCAGTACGCCGCTGCGGGTCAGGAAAGTAGAGTAGAGGATGAAGAGGAAAGTCAGGGCGTAAAAGATGTAAGTGCTCCGGATAGATTGCCCGGTGGCATTGGCAACGAGATTGGTGTGTATGCCCGCTACCAGGATGAGCCAGGGCACGAGCGACATGTTCTCTACGGGGTCCCAGGCCCAGTAACCGCCAAAGCTCAGTGCCTCGTAGGCCCAAGCTCCGCCCATCAGGATGCCGATGCCCAGGATCGCCCCGCTGAACAGCGACCAACGCAGCGCCGGCTTGAGCCAGGCTTTGTGCTCATTGGTCCATAGCGCTGCAATAGCAAAGGCAAAAGGGATGGTTGTGGAGGCAAAACCCAGAAAAAGGGTGGGGGGGTGGATGGTCATCCAGTAGTTTTGCAGCAAGGGGTTCAGGCCCGTGCCGGAAATTTGAGAAACGTAGTCTTTGCTGGCAAAAATGGGGGCATCCACCACTTCACGCAGCAGCATCATTGGGTTGCTGCCCCAACGGGTGGGGTCGTCCCCAAACCCGACGTATACGCCCAGGATCATAGAGCCCAGGAATATTTGCACCAGTGACAGTACCGATAGCGTAGGAGCTTCCCAGCGGCGGGCAGTCGCCATCAGCACCATGCCCAGCACAATGTGCCAGAACATCCACAGTAAGAAACTGCCTTCCTGACCTTCCCAAAAAGCCGAGAAGATGTATTTCATCGGCAGGTCTTCTGAAACGTGAGCCTGAACGTACTGGTACTCGTAGTACTGATTGATCATGACGTAGAACATAGTGCCGATGAGCGCAAATACGGCTACGGCATGCGTCAGGAAGGCGAAACGGCCAATTTTAAGCCAGTTAGCGGCTTCGGTGGCACGATTGCGCCGTTGGGTAGCGAAAAAATACGCGAGGCTAGCGAGAAGAGCAGCGGAAAAGCCCATCATGATACCAGCTTGACCGATGTAGCCCGGGATAAGATGTTCACCTACGTACTGTATATCTTGCATTGAGTGTTATCGTTATTTTTAGGAAGGCGGTTTATCTCCTTCTCTTCGTTTTTATTGCAGCGAACCCCGAAAACCTAATTGGGCTCCGGGGTCGGGGGTTTAAAGGTTAGCCCGCTTTCTTTGCAGGCTGCAGACAATGGCTTCCAGCCCCGTGGATGATGGGCTTGCCAGTAGTTACTCGACTTCGCTTTTTATGTAGACCTCTTCTTCTTTGTACTTGGAGGGGCACTTCATCAGCATATCCGTTGCCACAAATTCAGCCCCCTTCATTGAACCGGTCAGGACAATCTGTTCTGACAATTCGAAGTCTTGCGGTTTCTCTGATAGCAGGACGACCTTGCGCTCTTCGCCCACCTCGTCCTTCAGGAAAAAACTAAAATAATTGGGGTCTTCCTCAGGGTTGTAATACATCTCCTTGTCTTTGGAAAGCTGCCCCGCAATCTTCACCCTTTCACCGCTCTGCATTGCATCCTCGAATGTGGCGTAGGTGCTCATATCGTCTGCCGCGCTCGTGAGCATGGCGATTGCTACTCCGACCATGACGATAGCAATGATATACATTTTCTTCATGACGATTTTGTTTGTTCACAAGGTGTCTGATACCCTCTACAATCCAATACAAAATTACAATTTGTTTGTTCCGGTCCGCCCATGCGGTATGGTCAAAAAGCTGTAATAATGCAAAGGTAGGCAAGGGGCGGGGTTTTTGGGGATGATTTTTATCAGGAAATACAGCAGCCTGATATAGCAGTGCGGATTATTTGATCGCATTTTCCCCTTACTGATCACTGGCGCACCAAGCTTTAGGTGTGCTTAATCCACCAGATTTGATTTTGTGCATACAGGCACTGCCCCTTCATTTGCATTTCCTATATTTGGACACCAAATGCAGCCCTGTACATGAATGAACGGATTATCGTCAATTTGAAGGATTTAGCGGTTGAGCAGATGGACCATCAGGTGCTCAGTGGTGTGACTCTTAACATCACAAAGGGTGAGTTTGTTTACCTCATCGGCCGGACGGGCAGCGGCAAATCCAGCCTGCTGAAAACCCTCTACGGGGCCCTGCCGCCTGGCCCCGGCAAAGGGGAAGTAGCTGGTTATGAATTGTCGAAACTCAACCGGAAGACTATCCCTTTGCTGCGCCGTAAACTAGGCATTGTTTTTCAAGACTTTAACTTGTTATCCGACCGGACGGTCAAGGACAACCTCCGCTTTGTGCTTGAAGCTACCAACTGGAGAGACGAGGGCAAAATGCAAAACCGCATGCAGGAGGTTCTCGGGCAGGTCGGCTTGCAGGGCAAGGAACAAAAACGGCCCCACCAACTTTCGGGCGGAGAGCAGCAGCGGGTCGTCATTGCCCGCGCACTGCTGAATGAGCCGGCACTGCTTATCGCGGATGAGCCCACTGGAAACCTCGACCCGGAAACTTCTGACGATATCCTCCTGTTGCTCCGCCGGCTGGCGCAAGACAATGACACAGCGGTGCTTTTCGCCACCCACGATTACCGTATTATCGAGCACTTCCCCGCCCGCATCATCCGCTGCATCAATGGCAAGGTTGTGGATGAGGAAAGCTTCGAAGTTTGAATGCAGCCTACCTGCCGCTCTTCATTTGCCTTATCGCTGCTTTTGCTTCCTGCACCGGCAGCTGGCACACCTTATTCTGACAAACGTAAATAAAGGTTTCGCCTTCCTGCAATTTGCCCTTTAGCAGTTCTAAACTACCCTCCGTAGCGCCGCCCAGGAACAAGGCATTGGGCAAATAATGCTGCTGCAGCGCCTGCCGTTTTTCAGCATAATCTGCGCCCACGATAGCTACTTCGTAGAGTGGGTAGGTGAGCTCACTGTACAGGTTCATCCAATTGGCAAAATAGGAGGGGGCGGTGGTGGTTTCCATCCCTTCGCTTATCCGCATCAGCATCTGCCGGGCCCGCTCGGTGTAGGTAGAGTCGTACAGATAAGTGCCGAGGTGCAACAAGGCACGGCCCATAGCGGAATTGCCGGAAGGGATGACGTTGTCTTCCGTCTTGGCGGCCCGGGCGATCAGCTCAGGGTCAAGGTCGGAAGTGTAATACAGCATCGGGCTGCCGGTTGCGGAGAAGTGCTTAAGGGCGTAGGCCGCCAATAGCTGCGCCTGTTCCAGCCAGGCTTCTTCAAAGGTGATGGCGTACAGGTCCAGAAAGGCCTGAATGGTAAAAGCGTAGTCATCGAGGAAGCCGTTGATTTTGGCCTGGCCGCCCTTGTAAGTGCGCAACAGGCGCCCTTCCGGTTGCATCAGCTTCTTCCGGAGCAGCGCCCCGGCTTTGAGCGCAGCATCCTTGTAGCCGGGGTCCTGAAGGGCCCGGTAAGCCTGCGCATAGGCGCTGATCATCATCGCATTCCAACTTGTCACCTGTTTGTCATCTAAGCCGGGGCGGGGGCGCTCGGCGCGGCGGGCAAAGAGCTTAGCCTTGGCTTCCCTGATGACTTGGCTTAACTCAGGCTGAGTTAACTGATACTCATTCAATATTTTCTGCTCATTTTTTTCCTGAATTAAAATATTCCGACCTTCCCAATTACCGCCGCTGCGGAAGCTGAAGAAGTCCATAAAAACCTTCGCTTCCCGGCCGGTGCCGAGTACGGCTTCTACCTCTTCCGCGGTCCAGGTATAATACCGGCCTTCTTCTCCTTCGCTATCCGCATCAAGGCTGGAGTAGAAACCGCCTTCGGGGCTTGTCAGCTCCCGGCCGATGAAGGCCAGCGTCTCCTGTACGGCTTCTTTGTAACGGGCTTTGCCGGTCAGCTGGTAAGCTTCACTGTAAAGGCTGGCCAGTTGGGCGTTGTCGTACAGCATCTTCTCGAAGTGGGGGACCCGCCACTGCGCATCAGTCGAGTAACGGGCAAACCCACCGCCAAGGTGGTCGTAGAGCCCGCCGCTTATCATAGCGTCAAGGGTGGTAGTGGCAAAGTCGAGCAGGCTGTCCTGCCCGGTGAGCGCGTGCTGCCGCAGTAAAAACCGGAAAACGGAAGGCAAAGGGAACTTGGGCGCCCCTTTCATACCGCCCTGCTGCCAGTCGCCCTGTCTGAGTACTGCGGATGTGCTGGCTGTAAGCAGGGTTTCGGAAAGCGGCTGCGCTTCCGCCAGCGGTTGAGGCTGGCTCACCGATTGGATGCCTTCTGCCAGCAGTTGGCCGTACTCTTCCAGCTTAGCACGGTCTGTTTGGTAGAGATCGGCAAAGTATTCCAGGACTTCCAGCCACTTGTGCTTAGGAAAGTAGGTGCCCGCCCATACAGGCTGCCCATCGGGCAGGGCAAAGGCATTCAGGGGCCAGCCGCAGCCACCCTCGGAAGCCAGCTGGCAAGCTGTCATGTAGATATTGTCGATATCCGGCCGTTCCTCCCGGTCGACCTTGATGGCGACAAAGTTGTCATTCATAATACGGGCGACAGTAGAGTCTTCGAAGGATTCATGCTCCATCACATGGCACCAATGGCAAGCCGCGTAGCCTACGCTGATTATCAAGAGTTTATCTTCTTCTTTTGCTTTTTGTAAGGCTTCTTCCCCCCAGGGGTACCAATTAACCGGATTGTGGGCGTGCTGCAGCAGGTAAGGGCTGGTTTCGCCGATCAGGGCGTTAGTGTTTTGATGTCCGCTGGTGCCCCCTCCGCAACTGAATAACAAGGCGCTTAGGCCAAAGAGCCAAAGGGCGCCCCATCGGCAGCGGAATGCGGTACGTGCCGGCAAAAAATTGTGGGTGCTCATAATAAATGATAAGTTGTGTAATGGTACCCGAGGCCTGGATGGACTTTTTCGGCCCGGGCTACTATTTTAGTATAAAATGACCTGGCATTTACAGATCAACCTTCCGTATTTGTGTGGCAGAGTTATCCGGGGCAGCAAAATAGGAAAAATCACCAACACCTGCCCACGGCCGTTATAGTGCTAAAGGTTTCATTTAGGCTTTAAAAGGTGATAAAAGTCATACAAAAAGCGGGCAACCTTTTTTATAATTACATTTGTATAGACTAAAATTGAAACGATGAAAAAGCCTATCGCAATCGCTGCGGCCCTGTTGCCGCTTACCACTTATGCCCACGGGGGGCATGGGGTGGGAGAGGGGTCTCAATTATTCCACTACCTGGCTTCGCCAGACCACTTCATTCCTATCCTGTTGGCCTCGGTAGCTGTTATTGGGTTCTTTGTTTACCGGAAAAAGCAACGGGAGCATGCATGAAATGTCGATCGCCCTGGGCATCGTAGATATCGCGGAACGGGCCTTCCGGGAAGCAGGGGCTTCCCGGATAGCGTCCATCACCCTTGAAATCGGGGCTTTGGCTGGCGTACAGCTGGAGTCGCTCTACTTTGCGTGGCCTTCCGCAGTGGCGGGTACCGCCCTCGAAGGGGCAGATCGGATTGTTGAAACTACAGAAGGGCAGGCGGTTTGCCTGGAATGCGAGCGCCACTTTGCGCTGAAGCACCACTTCGATGCCTGCCCGCACTGCAATAGTTATTTTAAAAATATTATCGCTGGCAAAGAGCTCAATGTCAAATCACTCGCTTTAATAGTGGAAGACGAGCTACAGCCGGCCTCATCCAATTAAGAAAGCTTATGTGCGGAGTTTGCGGATGCGGCAGCGATGCCCGGGGGCCAAAAGTACAGCTGCCTTCAGAAAAAGAGGCCAACCATCATGGGCATGACCACCATCATGGGCATGACCACCATCATGGGCATGACCA
>CAZNSK010000055.1:25882-35878 GCA_964575505.1 uncultured Phaeodactylibacter sp. | reverse complement strand
ACTCCAGCGGCGATCGGGGAATCGCGGCCGGAGCAGCTCCAAAGCCGCCACCTGGCTTTTCGACAAAAACCGAACCTATCCCCACTGTGCCCGTTCCAAAGTTGCAACATTAGTAAACGCAATAGCCACCAACATGCACGCCACCCGGCCCCTGCACTTCATGACGGTACTCCTCCTGGCTGCAGCTGCACTGCTGCCCGCCTGCGCTCCCAAGACAAGCACGGCCAATTTACCCGCCAAAATGCCCGGTGGCTTTTCCCGAGGGGGCGCAATTGAGCTGCCAGCCAATTGGTGGGCCGCCCTGAATGATACGGCCCTCAACCGGCTTATGGATACGGCCCTGAACCGCAACTTCGACCTGGTGGTCGCCTGGGAGCGGCTACAGGCCGCCCGGGCGGTAGTCGACCGGGAATCAGCAGCGCTGTTTCCGGACCTGCGGGCCAATATGCAGGGCGGGGCCAGCTTCCCGCAGCTCGATTTTGTAGGCGGTGAGAATGTACGCCTCAGCCTGCGCTCGTAGTGCGAGGTCGACCTCTGGGGGCGCATCCATTCCCTGGTGGATGCACAGCGCTTCCGCCGCCGGGCGAGC
Organism: uncultured Phaeodactylibacter sp.; assembly: GCA_964575505.1. Lineage (GTDB taxonomy): Bacteria > Bacteroidota > Bacteroidia > Chitinophagales > Saprospiraceae > Phaeodactylibacter. The sequence continues at coordinate 35,289 of CAZNSK010000055.1, read as the reverse complement.
CGGGCCGATTACCAGGCAGCGGCAATATCGCTCTCGGCGGAGGTGGCGCGCAGCTGGTACCAACTCGCCGAGGCTCGCGGCCAACGGGAGATCCTGGAGGCGCAAGCCGAGACCAACGAGCGCATCCTGCAGCTGCTCCGGCGGCGGCTGGGCATCGGGCAGGTGCAGAGCGTGGATGTGCTGCGGCAGGAACAATTGCTGGCTGCCACCCGCGAGCAGCTGGCTTATGTGCAGGCGGACCTGCAGCTGCTGCAAAACCGCCTCGCTGTGCTGCTGGGCTGGGTCCCGCAGGCTGGACTGCCGGCTTCGCCCGATACCCTGCCTAGCCCCCCACCATTGCCGGAAACTGGCTTGCCCCTGGAGCTGGTGCGGCAGCGCCCCGACCTGCAGCGGGCTTTCCTCCGGGTCAAAGCAGCCGACGAAGAGCTTGCCGCCGCCATCAGCAACCAATACCCCCGCTTGTCGCTTAGTGCTTCCACCAGCCTGCGCTCTAATAATGTGGATGATATTTTCGAAAACTGGGCCTACTCCCTGGGCGCTAATATCGCCGCCCCGCTCTTCAATGCCGGCCGGCTACGCGCCGAGGTGGGCCGCAGCCGGGCAGTACGTGAGCAACGGCTGTACGAATACGGGCAAGCTACCCTGCTTGCCTTTCAGGAAGTGGAAGACGCCCTGGCGCAGGAACAACAGCAGGCGCAGGCCATCCGCCGTATCCGGGAGCAGATCGGACTGGCGGAGCGCGCTTACGAACAACTGCAGCTGCAATACTTTAATGGTACGGGCAGCTACCTCGATGTGCTGACTGCGCTGGACGAACTGCAGCAGTTGCGGCGTGCCCTGCTGTCTGCCCGCTATCTGCTGCTCGACTACCGCATTGCGCTTTACCGCGCCCTCTCGGGCGCGCCACCCTCAGCCCCAACTGACCGTAACCGAACTCAATAAGGTATGAACTGAACTCAAACTGTGCTGCTCAGCCTGCTCATCCTCGCAGCCGCGGGCGGCGTTACGCTTCTTATTTTCTCCACCGAGCCCGAGGCGTCCCGTGAGGGCGCCACCAAAAAGACAGCTATGCTGGTGGAAGTGCAGCCGGTGTCGAGTGGCGCCTTTCAGCCAGAAATCACGGCTACCGGCACCGTACAGCCGGCGCAGGAAGTCATGCTCAGCCCGCAGGTCAGCGGGCAGATCACCTACCGTTCGCCTGATTTTGTGCCCGGGGAGCGGGTCCGGAAGGGCCAACTGCTGCTGCGGGTCAACCCTGCGGACTATCAGAATACGCTTGCTTTGCGCGAAAGCGAGTTGGCGCAGGCCCGCTCCGACCTGGAACTGGAACAGGGGCAGCAGAACATCGCCCGGCAGGACTATCAATTGCTGGGGGATACCTTGGGCAAAGCCCGGCGGGAGCTGGTACTCCGGCAACCCCAGCTACAATCGGTACAGGCACAGGTCAAGGCAGCGGAAACCGCCGTGGAGCAGGCTCGCCTTAATCTGCAACGTACGGCTATCCGGGCACCCTTCGATGCACAGATCATGGCCCGTAGTGCCAACCTGGGCTCACAGGTGTCGCCGGGGCAGGTGCTGGGCCGGCTGCTGGGCAGCAAGGAGTACTGGGTGATGGTTACCGTGCCGGCCTCCAAACTAAGATGGTTGCAGTTTCCGGAGGGTCCGGCCGGAAGCGGCAGCCGGGTGCGCCTATACGACGAGACGGCCTGGCCCGACAGCAGTTACCGGGAGGGGCAGGTGTACCAACTGATGGGCGGCCTGGAAGGGCAAACGCGCATGGCAAGAGTGCTGGTACGCGTACCGGACCCCCTTTCGGAGGAGCAGCCCCGCCTCATGATTGGCGCATTCGTGGAGGCTTACATTCAGGGCGAAGTGCTGCCGGAGGTGGTCCGCCTCAACCGGGATTACTTACGCGGGGATGAGACCGTCTGGGTCATGCAGGGCGATACGCTCGACATCCGCGAGGTGGATATCCTCATGCAGGATGCCCGCTATGCCTACATCGAGTCGGGCCTGCACGCCGGGGATCAGGTGGTAACCACCAATCTCAGTACTGTGGCCGAGGGCGCAGCCCTGCGCCGCGAAGGTGAATCAGCGGCTGCCCCGGACAGTACAGACAGCGTACATTCTTCCAACCTAAATGCCCAATAATGAGCCAGGACAAGAAAAGCGGCGGGCCGATAAGCTATATGGCCCGCCACCCTATCGCCGCTAACCTGCTGATGATCCTCTTCATCGGCGGGGGCGTATGGTCGATGTACAGTGTGCAGAAAGAAGTATTTCCGCAATTTCAGCTTGATATCGTCAACGTAAACGTGGTGTACCCCGGGGCCGCCCCGGCGGAAGTGGAGCAGGGTATTCTGCTGCCGGTAGAAGAAGCGATTCGCGGTGTGCAGGGCATTAAGGAGGTGACCTCTACTGCGGATGAAGGCTCTGGCAACATCACCATAGAACTCGTAGCGGGAACCGACCGCATGAAGGCCTTTCAAGACATCGACCAGGCCGTCAATCGAATCCGTACTTTTCCGGATGATATTGAAGAACCGGAAGTGCAGTTGCAAGCCCGGCAGCGGGAAGTTATCGAGATTGGCCTTTACGGGGAAACCGACATCTGGACCCTGCGCAAACTGGCGGAGCGCCTGCGGGGCCGCCTCCTCAGCGAACCAGGGATTACGCAGGTAGAGATTGGGAATGTCCCAGACTACGTCACCCACGTGGAAATCCCCCGGCATCAGCTGATGAAATACGGGCTTACCCTGTCGCAGGTCGCCAATACCATCCGGTAGTCGAGCGAAGACGTGCCCGCCGGTTCTGTGGAGACCGCGCGGGGGGAAATCCTGTTGCGGGTGAAAGAACGCAAGCAATGGGCCGAAGCGTTTGGCAAAATTACGGTCGTTATGGACGCTACCGGCGCCCGCGTCCCCCTTTCGGCTATTGCCCAAATTACCGACGGCTTTGAAGAAACGGGGTTCCATTCCCAGTTTAACGAACAGCCTTCCGTAGAAATTCAGGTGTTCCGCATTGGGAGCCAGTCGCCCCTTGGCATTGCCGAGACCGTGAATGCCAGTTTGGAGGATTTTAGCAACAGCCTCCCGCAGGGCGTGCAGTACCGCATCGACGGCAACCGGGCGGATGACTACCGGCAGCGGTTATCTTTGCTGACGGAAAATGGCATTGTCGCCATCTTCATTGTGCTCATCATCCTGGGCCTTTTCCTGGAGTACCGCCTTGCCTTTTGGGTGATGATGGGCATGGCCATTTCCTTTATCGGCGGCGTTTTTTCCTGCCCGTGTTTGGGTTGAGCATCAATATGATTTCCATGTTCGGCTTTCTGGTCGTGTTGGGTATTGTAGTGGATGACGCAGTGGTAGTGGGCGAAAACATTTACGAATACCGGGAGCAGGGTATGAGCTATATGGAAGCCGCCATACAGGGCGCAAAGGATATGTCGCGCCCCGTCACTTTTAGCATTCTCACCAATATTATTGCCTTTGTGCCGCTGCTGTTTATACCCGGCACTACGGGCAAGTTTTGGTCGCCCCTGCCCGCGGTAGTGATTATCGTGCTGGCCATTTCGCTCTTTGAGGCGCTGTTTATCCTGCCGGCCCACCTGGCGCACAGCTCCAAGGGCAACCGCTTCAAACTGGGCCAATACATCGGCCGCAGTCAGCAGGCGATTGCCCGGCGGTTCAAGACATTTATCGAGCGCCGCTACCGGCCTTTTCTGGGAAAAGCGCTGGAATACCGCTACCTCACACTCAGCAGTGCGCTGGCGCTGCTCATCATCGTAGGGGCCTACGCTTACAGCGACCACATGGGCATGATCATGATGCCAGAGGTAGCCGCTAATGAGATAGAAGCATGCGTGTCTTTGCCCGTAGGCACAACAACCGATCAGGCGGGTAAGGTGGCCCGGCAGATTACCGCTTCCACCCGGCGGATGTTTGAGGAGAATGACCTGTACAAGGTAGCGGAAGGGGTAAAGACCAATGTGCGCGGCCAGAGCTTTATCGATGTGGAGATCGTCATGAAACCGCCCACCGAGCGGGATATGAAAGCCCAGGAGGTCATTGAGCTGTGGCGGGATGAAATCGGCGATATTGAGGGCGTTGACCAAATTACTTTTGAGGCCGAGCGGGGGCCGGGCGGCTGGCAGCAAGACATCAGTGTTGACCTCAGCCATGCCAAAGTGTCCGTACTGGAGGAGGCAAGCGAAGCCTTTTACCATCGGATGAAAAGCTTCACGGCAACCCGGGATGTCAATGACAATTACAACAAAGGCAAAGCCCAGCTCGATTTTGAATTGCGGCCGAAGGGGCACAACCTCGGGTTGACTTCCAATGAAGTAGGGCGGCAAGTGCGCAGTGCGTTCTTCGGAGCGCTGGCCATGCGGCAGTTGCGGGGGACGAACGAAATCGAGGTACGGGTGAAATTGCCGGAGGCGGAGCGGGAAGACCTGTACAATCTGGAATCTTTTCTGGTCCGCACGCCAGCTGGGGTGGAGGTGCCCCTAGTGCGACTAGTCCGAAATAGCACAGCGTATTTCACGCTTGGGCGCCCTGGTTTTACTGGGTTTCTTCGGTTAGTCATTTCTGAAACACTCCACTAGTGGATGTGGTAAATGTACGGGAGACGGAAGCCTTTACGACCATCAACCGCCGCGATGCACGCCGGGTGGTCGCGGTGGGCATGGATGTGGAGCCCGCTAACGCCGTGAGCCGGTTATTGGAGTCGATACAAGCGGAGGTATTGCCCGGTCTGCGGGCGGACTTTCCGGGGCTCACCTGGAGTTTTCAGGGGAGCCAGGCGGAAATGCAGGAGTCGACCAAAGCGCTCTACGGCGGCTTTGGCCTGGCGATGCTGCTGATTTACGCGCTGTTGGCGGTCGCTTTTCGCAGCTATACCCAACCGCTGATTGTGCTGGGGGCTATCCCCTTCGGCATTGTAGGGGCGGTGATGGGGCATATTCTGCTGGGCTACGACCTGTCGCTCATCAGCCTTATGGGCGTGGTTGCGCTATCCGGGGTTGTGGTCAACGATGCTCTGATTATGATTGATTATGCCAATAAGCAGCGGGCGGAGCAGTCGGTTTTTCAGGCTATTCACGAAGCTGGCGTGCGCCGTTTCCGGCCGATTATCCTGACGACCCTCACCACCTTTGGCGGGTTGACGCCCATCATACTGGAGACGTCCACGCAGGCGACCTACCTCATTCCCATGGCGATTTCCCTGGGCTTTGGGATTGTCTTTGCTACCGCCATTATCCTGGTGATCGTGCATTGCCTGTACCTGGCTTTGGAAGATATCGGGGGCGGAAAGGGGGGCAGTTAACGAAAGTACCCTGGTTCTTTACGCGAGCTATAGCCAGTCTAATGGGCTCGACGGGCCGTTTCAGCTGCTTCGCCGGGCCAGAGCCCAAAGAAAGAAGGGTTGAGCACTTTAGCTTTGATAAGTGCCCAAAGAAAGAGCAAGCCAAAGGCGCCAAGGGCGACCGAAATGAGATAGTACCCGTTGAGCTGGGGTTCAAGCAAAATGCGGAGGAAAAGGGTGGCGATGATGTAGATCGAAGCAATGATATCGGATGCCTTGCGGCCAATTTGAAACTTCATAGTGGTGAGATTTAAAAGTAGTTGGCAGCCACGATCCCGGCCGCGACTGCCAACGTATGGTCATTCAATTTAGTGCGCGTGTGCCTCGCCTGCGCCACTTGGCAGGCGGATGTCCTCAACAATATCCTGTACTTCCTGAGGCGGAGGAGAAGTCAGGCGGGAAACGGTAAAGGAAATCAGGAAGTTGACGAACATCGCCACGGTACCAAAACCTTCCGGCGAAATGCCCAACCACCAGTCTTCCTGAGTACCGCCGCCGAAGCCCTGCAGCTTGAACTTAATCATATAGTACAGCATCAGGGTGATGCCTACGATCATGCCCGAGATAGCGCCCTGCCGGTTCATCCGCTTATCGAAAATCCCCAGGATGATGGCGGGGAAGAAGGAGGCGGCTGCTAAGCCGAAGGCCAGGGCGACCACCGCCGCCACGAAGCCCGGCGGATTGATGCCAAAGTAGCCGGCGACCATGACTGCAAATACGGCGCCGATACGAGCCGCCAGGAGTTCTCCCTTTTCGGAAATGTCCGGCTTGATTTGCATCTTGATCAGGTCGCGGGCGATAGAGGTGGAAATAACCAGCAGCAGGCCAGCCGCTGTAGATAAAGCAGCCGCGAGGCCACCGGCAGCCACCAATGCAATTACCCATGCCGGCAAGTCTGCGATCTCAGGATTGGCCAGCACCATAATGTCCCGGTCGATGGTCAGCTCGTTGGCGGCCGCGTCTGCCAGGTACTGAATATTGCCGTCGTTATTTTTATCGTCAAAAACGATCAGCCCCGTTTGCTCCCATTTGTTAAACCACTCGGGCATCTCAGCGTAAGGTTGATTGCTTACGGTTGTGATGAGGTTGGTGCGGGCAAAAGCGGAAATAGCCGGGGCAGTTGTGTACAGAATGGCAATAAACACCAGGGCGTAGCCTGCGGAAATGCGGGCACCCTTTACGTCGGGCACGGTAAAGAAACGGACGATCACGTGGGGCAGGCCGGCTGTTCCCACCATCAGTGCGAAGGTAATGGCGAATACGTCGATCATGCTCTTGGAGCCGCTTGTGTATTCGGCAAAGCCCAAATCCCGGTGGAGTTGGTCCAGCTTGTCGAGCAGTGCCATATTGGAGCCATCCGTCATAGTGCCGATGAAACCCAGCTGAGGAATGGGGTTGCCGGTCATCGTCATGGAAATAAAGATGGCTGGTACCATGAAAGCAAAGATCAAGACGCAGTACTGCGCTACCTGTGTGTAGGTAATGCCTTTCATGCCGCCCAGTACAGCGTAGAAGAAGACGATGGCCATGCCGATGTAGACCCCGGTATTGATGTCCACCTCCAGGAAGCGGGAAAATACCAGGCCGACGCCGCGCATCTGCCCCGCTACGTAAGTAAAGGAGACGATGATGGCGCAGATTACAGCTACCGTACGGGCTACGTTGGAGTAATAACGGTCGCCGATAAAGTCCGGGACCGTAAATTTACCGAATTTCCTTAAGTAAGGGGCCAGGGTTAGAGCCAGGAGGACATAGCCGCCTGTCCAGCCCATGAGAAAGACACCGCCGTCGTACCCCATAAAGGAAATCAGGCCTGCCATAGAGATAAAAGAAGCGGCCGACATCCAGTCAGCGGCAGTCGCCATACCATTGGCAATGGGGGGTACCCCGCCGCCGGCGACGTAAAATTCGGAGGTAGAGCCGGCCCGCGCCCAGATGGCAATGCCGATATACAGCGCAAAGGTGAGGCCTACGATGATGAAAGTCCAGGTTTGAACACTCATGTTATTTCAATTTAAATATTGTCAAATTTGATTGTTGATTAGGAGTGGGAAGGAGCCAAAGCTGATGGGCTGCCGCCTTCCTAATTGTCATAGCCGTACTTTTTGTCGAGCCGGTTCATCAGGACGACATAGATGAAGATGAGGACGACGAAAACGTAGATCGAGCCCTGCTGTGCGAACCAAAATCCGAGTTTAGCGCCACCGATGCGGACGGCATTGAGGGGCTCTACCAGGAAAATTCCAAATACGTAGGAAACGAGAAACCAGACGGCCAGGAGAATACCCAGGTACACCAGGTTCTCTTTCCAGTACTTTTTAGCTTTGTTGTCATTGGTGGACATAAGCCTGCGTTTTAAGATGATTGAATATAGTTATCTACATACCTTGTTGCGTAAGGTAATAAAAAAGTCTAGAGGAATACATGGGCTTGCAAGCGGATTTGCCGGATATCCTGAATATTGCCATTAGCGTCCAGCCCCCCTTCGCGAATGTCATTGCTGATGGTATGGTATTCGAGGGTGAGCTTGGCGCTGTGGCCATTGATGAAGTAATTCAGGCCGATGTCTAAGGCGGAAGTAGCCTGGTCGTAGCCCTCGTACTGCCCGCTTTGGAAGGCGACGTAGGGCATGAAGCGGGAATGCGGCAGTTTGTAGCCCACATGGCCGTAGAATACCATGCCGGTGCCCGCCCAGCGGCTTACGTAATTGTCGCCGTAGTTGAAGCTCATCAGGGATGCGTAGGCGTTCAGGCAGTCGCCGTCCGATATCGGCATATCCAGGAAGGCGTCAATTGCGAAATGCGTAACATTTTCGTGCTGCGCAGTAGCTTCGTTGTACATGCCGTTGGGGTGGGCAAAGAAACCGGTGCCGACCGCCAATATCTTTTTAGCGCCGAGGTAGCTGCCTACGGCGTAGGGTAGCTTTATAGATTCGGTGTCCAGGAAGTTGTACCGGAAATAGCCTTCGATGATAGAATTGCCAGTGGCATTGTCATTTTCATCGGGTGTGGAGGCTCCGGTATAGGTCAGGCTGCTCTTTCCTCCGAAATCCGCACCGTTGTTGAAGGGCAGGTTGCCTCCTGGATTGGTGCCTGGGTTGGTGCCCGGGTTGTTGAAGGCCAGGCGGTAATCGAATTTGTCGAGCTGCCCTTTGGCATAGATGCCGAGGTGGCGGGCAAATTGATCGGTTACTCCCAGGGAGTGCCAGTGCACGAAGGGCCGGGGGTTGTCCAGGGTCATGAAATTCAGGGTGCTCTGGTTCGACAGGCGGGTCAAGCCTTTCCAGTAGTGTAGGCCACCGCCAATGAACAGCGCATTGTCATTGCTGACTTTGAATTCCGTCCAGGCATCGTGCAGGAATAACTGCGGGCCATCGCCGTTATTGCCCAGGGAGGTCAGGTTGCCAGCCGAAAGGTTATTTAGTCCGAAGTGAGTCAATACCAGGAAACGGGGCGATATCTGAGCAAAAGCCAGGACACGCGATCGCCGGGCCATATGGTTTAATTGGAGGTTGGCATCTTCTACGGCCAGGTTGTTGGTAGTTGTCCAGTGTTGGTGCCAGATAATAAACCGGACGTACTTATTGCCGCTTTCGTCCAGCATGAGGGACAGCGGTTTGTAAGAATGGTCGATTTCATCGTCCAGTGTCTGGGTCTGTAGGGCGATTCCGCTTAGCACTAAAGCGAGGGTAAGTATTTTGGTTATTGGTTTCATACCGACATTTTTTAGGTGACGAGGCAAGGTTGCAACAGCTAAAGTATATAGATATATATATGTGTGCAAGTTTTATCGAAGTTTTTTTTCAATTCTCTCAAAATCTTATTGCAGCGGGGGTGGGGTTGACCAGAAAATCCTATGGTGGAGGTGTGTTTCGGGGTTTTGATAAAGGGGAGTTGAAATGTTGGGGGGTGAGTTCACGCGGAGGCGCAAAGGGCGCAGAGGGTTTTGGGTTCGGCTACTCCGATTAAAATCGGAGCGGCACTATGTTTTGCTTGGGGTGTCGCGGATTTAGGTGTTGTGGTGTTATGGTTTTGTGG
>CAZNSK010000055.1:0-25782 GCA_964575505.1 uncultured Phaeodactylibacter sp. | reverse complement strand
TTGTGGTGTTATGGTTTTGTGGTGTTGTGGTGCGCCCGTTGGCGTTGCGAATCGTGGCTTCGTTGCCTCGTGGCGTTAACCACTTCTCCGCCTGATCCGCGGAGGCGGTGTTATGTTTTGCTTGGGGTGTCGCGGATTTAGGTGTTGTGGTGTTATGGTTTTGTGGTGTTGTGGTGCGCTCGTTGGCGTTGCGAATCGTGGCTTCGTTGCCTCGTGGCGAGCACCCCTTCCTTGGCACCGGTTGCGAAATGAATCAGAGCAGGGCAAACAGGCTAAATGACCTTCTTAAGGGTTTTGATGATCTCGTAGAATTCCTCCCGGGTGAGGGAATACAGAGAATTTTTGCCATCCCGCTCAGCGGTAACGACATCTTTGCCTTTGAGGATGCGAAGGTGGTGGGAAGCAATAGCCTGCTCTATGTTGAGCTGCTGGTAAATGTCGGTGACAGTCATTTGCCCGTTATTGTACAGCAAATCGATAATAGCAATGCGGATGGGATGGGCAACCGCCCGGAGGGTCTCTGTTGAATCTTCCAGGAAATTAACGTTGAAGTGCGTTTTCATTGCTGTATATTGGGTGGCGGTGCAGGGCTCCGCAAATCTTGAAAAGGCAAAATAGGGTGTTTGTGCCATATAAACAAATATATACATCTAATTGAATCAATATTTGGAGGCCTGCCCGGAATAGAGGATATTATGCTTGCTTAACTAATTTAGTAGCCGATGGATAATGTCATCCCCCAGCGGATATTCGATTTTATGAAAGCCTTTCCGCCCTTCAACTTGTTGCCCGGCGATGTGATGATGCCGGTATCGGAGGGGGTGCAGGTGCAATACCAGAAACCGCAATCGGTTATTTTTGAGCAAGGCGATGAGCCGGGGCAGCACATCTTCATGGTGCGGGAGGGGGCGGTTCAGCTGTTCCGGGAAACGGAAACGGAGCCTATTCTGGTAGAGCAATGCGACGAGGGGGACGTATTCGGCATCCGGCCCATGCTTGCTCAGGAGGCTTATGCCCTGACCGCCAAGGCTGCGGAGGAGACGCTGCTCTACGCCATCAATATCGAGGGGTTCCGGTGGGTGCTGGAATCGCACCCTCAGGTGGCTTACTATCTGGCCAGTACCTACGCAGCCGGCGCGGGGGAGCGGTATATGGTAGCAAACAGTACCCAATTGTTTCTGGACCGCCAGGAAGCCCCCACCGAAAACTTTGCCCTGATGGAGGTGCAATCGCTGGAGCGCAGCAAAGCCCCGGTTACTTGCCTCCGGGATACCACTATACAAGAAGCAGCTACAGTGATGAGTGCGCAGGAGGTGGGCTCTATAATCGTGGTCGATGACGGGCGGGCGCCCATTGGGATCATGACGGATAAAGACTTGAGGCGAAAGGTAGCCACCGGGCAAATTGCGCTGGATGCACCAATTGCCGGCATCATGTCCAGCCCTGTTATCACTATGCCGCCGAACGTGACGGTGGCTGATGTGCAGATCGAGATGGTACGAAACCGGATCAACCACATTTGCCTGACCGAAGATGGGACGGACCGCAGCCCCGTTGCCGGCGTGCTTTCTGAACACGACTTAATGGTGATGCAGGGCAATAACCCTGCCATTCTCATCCGGGAAATCCGGCGCTGCCGGGAAGCGGTCAAGTTGCGGGAAATCCGGGAGCGGGCGGAGCAACTGCTGAAAACCTACATTCATCAGGAAGTGGCTATCGGCTTTATTTCTACGGTAATGACAGAGATCAATGACGAAATCATTATCCAATGCCTGAAACTGTCGGAAGCAGCGATGGCTGCCGAAGGCAAGCCCAAACCTAAAGCCGGCTACTGTTGGCTGGCGCTGGGGAGCGAAGGGCGGGGCGAACAGCTGCTGCGCACCGACCAGGATAATGCCCTGGTTTTTGAAGTGGTGCCCCCCGGTGAGTACGATGCCACCAAAGCTTTCTACCTCGACCTGGCGAGCCGGGCCACAGGCCTGCTCCACGAAGTAGGCTTTGAGTACTGCCCGGCGGATATGATGGCCAGCAACCCCGACTGGTGCTTGTCCTTGCCGGAGTGGAAGCAGCAGTTCTCGCACTGGATTCAGAAGCCTGAGCCCCAGGCAGTCATGTACTGCACCATCTTCTTTGACTTCCGGCCAATCTACGGCCAGTTTGCCCTATCGGAGGCTTTGACGGAACACATTTTTAAGGTGCTGGACAAGCAGGATATCTTCCTGGTCTACCTGGGCAAAAATGCGCTGCAAAACCCGCCCCCCCTTACCTTTTTCCGCAACTTTGTAGTGGAAAGCAGCGGGGGCCATAAAGACGAATTTGATATCAAAGCCCGTGCGATGATGCCCCTTGCCGATGCCGCCCGGCTGCTGATGCTGCACGCCCGCGTAGGGCAGGTCAACAATACCTTCCGGCGGTTTGACCGCCTAGCGGAGCTCGAACCCAATAACCGGGAGCTGTACCAGCAAGCTGCCGATGCCTACGAAGTGCTGATGCGTTACCGTGCCCTGCAGGGATTGAAAAAACAGAACTCCGGCCGCTATTTTAATCCCGCCGGGCTCACCAAAATGGAGCGCATCAACCTGCGCAATAGTTTCCGCCCGATCAAGGAACTGCAAACCCTGCTGAATACCCGTTTCCGGCTGGCGCTGCTAAGCTAGCGGCCGGGGCGTACCCCGGGGGGTTAAATGCTAAAACCGAATGCCCATGTTTAACTGGTTCCGAAAAAAACCATCGAATCGGGAAGCCCATCCGCCCTTTTGGCAGTCCTACCTCTCCGCTTTCGAGGATCAACCCTTCGACCCCCGGCAACCGGTATCGGAAGTTACTTTCGTTGTTTTTGATACAGAAACCACCGGGCTGGACACTCAGCAAGACCATATCCTCTCTATGGGTGCCGTGAAGGTGCGCAATTGGACGGTCGAGGTTTCCAGCCGATTGGAGATTTTTGTGCAGCAGGCGTACCAGCCCAAGGGCGAAGTGGTGGCCGTGCACGGTATTTTACCCGGTGCGCATGATGCCAGTTTTCCGGAGCCCGAAGCGGTGAAGCAGTTTCTATCCTACTGCGGCAGCGGGGTTCTTGTCGCCCATCACGCTGCCTTTGACATCACCATGGTCAATAAAGCACTTGGAAAATTAGGGCCATTCCGGCTTGAAAATAAAGTACTGGACACCGGTACCCTGGCGCGGCGGGTGGCGCAGCACCCTCAGCTGGCCCGGCCCGGGACCTACGGGCTGGACCAATTGTGCAGGCAGTACCACATTTCACCCAGCGACCGGCATACGGCAGCCGGCGACGCCTTTATCACGGCCCTATTGCTGATGAAATTACTGTACCGGCTGGAGAAGCGGGGCGTGCATACGTTGGGCAGCCTGTTGGCTGCGCCCCGGCAGGGCTTGCGCTAAACTATTTCTGGGGGTAGAAAGCATGCTTCCGGCTGGAAAGCGCAGGCAGGAGACAAGGATCAGGCTAAATTTTGTAATTTCGGCCCTTGTAAGCAAGCAATGCAACACCGAAGGCACCAGCCCTCCGGGCTTGCCGAATGACTAAACTAAAAATTAATGCAGATGAGAACACTAATACTTCTCTTACTCTCTTTTGGCCTGTTGGCTTGCGCTCAGGATAATGATGGAAATGCTGACCAGGCTAAATCCCAGCGTGCACAGGCCTCCAAGGCGCAAGGGAAAGGGGCCAAAGATAAGGCCGATAGGCCAGAAGTGGAAGCTTCGGTCGACGTGCCCGCCGACTATCAGCCCGCTTTCCCAAAGATTGAAAATAAGGATTGGTACCTCACTGAATTTGAATTCAAGGGACGTTCTGTGCGCATCAAAAAAGAAGGGGCGCCCCATTTTAAAATCGTCAAGGGTAAAATCATTGGCAACGGAGGGTGCAATAACTTTTCGGGCGAGGTCAGTCTTCAGAACGACGGTACGCTCCAGGTGAGCAAGTTGGCTTCTACAAAAGGGTTGTGCCAGGGCAAAATGATGCAGGAAACCCGCTTCTTCGAAATCCTGGAGGGCGCAGCCAGCTACAGCGTCAACAAGATATTCTTGGAAGTTGACGGTAGCGGTGGCAAAATGTCTCTGCGGGCGACTTACAACAACCAGCCTCAGGGGCGGTAATCAGGCGGGGAAGGGGCGCTATGAGCGTGCCTTCCCCGTGCTCATTCAACATCCAGGTGGAGGACCATCAGGGGGAAGGCCGTGTTAAGCGCCATCCGCTTGGTTTGGCTGCGGTGCAGAATATTATCCCAGAAGCTGCGGTGGCGGGTAGCCATCACAATTAGTTGGGCATTGTTGGCTTTCGCATACTCACTCAGGCCTTCGGATACGGAGTTGCCAGCCACCTCTGCGATATCAAATGAAAAGGGCGGTTCGCCCTTTTTGAACAGCTCCTCAAACAGCTCGCGGTGCTCAGCCTCCAAGGGGGCGTCCTTTTCCCGTTTGACATGAACGAAGTGCAGGTGCGCATTGAAGTGCCGATTGAATGCGATCAGGCGGTTGATCACTTCCGCTCCCTGTGTATCGTAATGGCTGGCGTAGACCAGGTTTTTCAGCGGCTGGTAAGCCACTTCGTCAGGGACGAGCAGCACCGGGCAGTACGCCCGCTGGGAAACACTGGAAGAAACACTGCCGAATACGCGTTCCAGTAAGCCGCTCTCGCCCGTTGTTCCCATTACAATCATATCGTACAGCTCGCTCTGCTTGGCAATTTCGTCAGCGGGGAAGCCCACCATAAGCTCCGGCTCTACCGGAATGGGGAAGCTGCCACCGTAAGCTTTACGGAGTTCACTGTGAAAATTGTTGAGGAGTTCCCGGCGGCTTTTCATGATGGCGTGGACCGGAGGTATGTAGTCCGCTTCGCCAGCCGATTCGGGCAGGAACACATGGGCAAGAGTCGCCTTCTCAAAATCGGCATCCTGAGCCATCGCCATCGCGTAGTGAAAGGCATTACGGGCGGCATCTGAGAAATCGACGGGGATCAGTAGGTTTTTCATGCTGTAATAGGTTTAACATCGTTACTGCCTATAAAAAATGCTGCGGAGAACAAAAGTTCGCCCGCAGCATTCGAAAACCAAGCTATTGTCTAATTGTCAGTATGTTCTCTAAACGTTTTCAATAGTACGTGGTGCTGCCGCCATCATCTCTTCGTCCGCACCGTCTTCAAACTTGCGGAAGTTGTCGATGAATGCCTGTGCCATTTTGTTGGCTCTGCGGTCGTACGCGTTCTTATCTTCCCAGGTATTACGTGGGTTCAGGAGTTCTGAAGGCACGCCTGGGCACTCTTTCGGGATGTGGAGGCCAAAGACCGGCTCCTGCTCGTATTCGACGTTGTCGAGCCTGCCTTCCAGAGCGTCTGTAATCATCGCCCGGGTGTGCTTCAGCTTGATGCGGCTACCTACACCGTAGGGGCCACCGGTCCAACCGGTATTGATCAGCCAAACGTTCACACCGTATTTTTCCATACGCTCACCCAGCATGCGGGCATACTCAGCGGGGTGCAATGGCATGAATGGTGCGCCAAAGCAGGCCGAGAAGGTCTTCATAGGCTCGTTGATACCTACCTCTGTGCCCGCTACTTTGGAGGTGTATCCGGAGATGAAGTGGTACATGGCTTGCCCCCGTGTCAATTTGCTGATCGGAGGCAGTGCACCGAAAGCATCGGCAGTGAGGAAGAAGATATTCTTCGGATGGCCGGCGATAGCGGGCTGAACAACATCTTTGATATGGTATATTGGATAGGATACCCGAGTATTCAGGGTAACGGAGCTGTCCTCGTAGTTGACAGTGCGGGTGTTGGGGTAGAAACCAATATTTTCCAGAATGGCACCGTGCTTGATGGCATCGTAAATTTCCGGTTCTTTTTCGTGGGTCAGGTCAATGGTTTTGGCGTAGCACCCCCCTTCAAAGTTGAAAATGCCATTTTCGCCCCAGCCATGCTCATCGTCACCAATCAGCAGGCGGTTTGGATCGGCTGAAAGGGTCGTTTTACCCGTGCCGCTCAGGCCGAAGAATACGGCTGCGTCCCCGTCTTTGCCTACGTTGGCAGAGCAGTGCATGGTTAGCAGGTCGCGGAATGCAGGCAGTTCAAAATTAAGTACAGAGAATACGCCTTTCTTAATTTCGCCAGTGTAGCCGGAGCCGCCTACTAATACCTCTTTCTTTCCGAAATTGATGATTGAGAAGTTAGGCTGGCGGGTATGGTCTGTTGCTACATCGGCTTCAAAGCCTGGCGCGCACAGTACTGTCCAATCCGGATCAAACTTGGCGAGCTCTTCTTCACTCATGCGCAAAAACATATTGTAAACGAAGAGGTTGCTCCAGGGGTACTCCGTAACGATCCGCAGGTTGGTGCGGTACTCCGGGTCTTCGCAGGCCTGTACATCGCGTACGTAAATCTCCTTGCCGTCAAAGTACTTGACGAGTTTAGCGCGGAGCTTATCATAGTCTGCGCCGTCAAAGGGCTTGTTAATTGCGTTCCAGTCGACCCGGTCTTTGGTCACCTCATCCTCAACAATGAAGCGGTCCTCGGGTGAGCGGCCGGTAAATTTACCCGTGCTTACACAGAGCGCGCCGGTGTCGGCTAATACCCCCTGGTTTTTGCACAGGGTAGCTTCAACCAATTCTTCCGGTAGCAGGTTATAGCGGACTGCTGCCGGGCTGTCAATGCCCAGTTCCTTTAGGGCCGTTTCAATTGCTTTGGCGTTTTGCATGAATCCTGATTTTTTGTTGTTAATGACGGTTCAAATATGTGCCATATTTTCAGCCAGGCAATTGAGAATGCTCACCATCCATATTGATATTTGTCAGGCAGGGGTAAAAAAAGCCGGCAGCCCCGTACCTGGAACTGCCGACTTTTACCAACATCTGCTTTGGAAGATTAGTCCTTGATGAAGGGGTAATCTTCCTGCAGGTAATTATCCGTATAGAGTTCTGAAGGGTCAGGGTAGTCTGATTCTTCAGCAAATTTCACCGCAGCTTTAATTTCGTCCTTGATGCGGCTCTCAATGTCTTTTAACTCTTCTTCCGTCGCTATCTTATTATCCAGGATAGTCTTTTCGGTAATCTTGACCGGGTCCCGGTCTTTGTATTCCTGCACCTCTTCTTTAGTGCGGTATTTGGCTGGGTCAGAAACCGAGTGCCCCTTGTAGCGGTAAGTCCGTACTTCCAGGAAATAGGGCCCGTTACCAGCGCGAATGTGCTCAGCAGCGCGGCTGACGGCTTCGTGTACAGATTCTGGGCTCATGCCATCTACGGCTTCGCTTGGCATATCGTAAGCCTGCCCCATTTTGTAGAGTTCGGTTACGTTGCTGGTCCGCTTTACAGAAGTGCCCATGGCGTAGCCATTATTTTCTACTATGTAGAGCACCGGTAGCTTCCAGGCCATGGCCATGTTAAACGATTCATGCAGAGCGCCCTGACGAGCCGCGCCATCTCCAAACATCGTGACGCAAAGGTTATCCGTCTCTTTGTATTTTTCAGCGAATGCAATGCCTGTGCCGATAGGGATTTGTGCACCAACGATGCCATTGCCGCCGAAGTAGCGGTGCTCCGCTGAGAAAAAGTGCATGGAGCCGCCTTTGCCATTCACCACACCGGTAGCTTTTCCGAAAAGCTCTGCCATACAGGCGTTCGTATCGCATCCCCGGCCCAGGGCTATACCGTGCTGCCGGTAAGCAGTCGCAATAGCATCTTCCTGGCGGATGGCAGATTCCATCCCGGCGGCTACAGCCTCCTGCCCGATGTAAACGTGGCAGAAACCGCGGATTTTTTGCTGGCCGTACATCATCAACGCCCGCTCCTCGAATTTGCGGATGCGGAACATCAATTCGTACCATTGCAAATATTGCTCTTTACTGAATTTAGGCTTCTTGGAACGGGTTTTCCGCGTGGTCTTCTTTTCTGTGGCTGTATCCATACCTGAGTTCTGTGGTTAGTGTTCAATGATATCATGATGCCTGCGCCCGGGGTGGCAAAGCGTGTGCTTTTCCTATGAGGGGCACCTAATCGTCGGTATACCTCAGTACAACACCTGAACTTATACCTTGTTTGCGGTGCTGCCTTCGGCGCGCGGGCAAATATACTTCAACAGCAGGGTTTTGCCAATTTTTACACTAGACTTGATGCGTCGGGTCAGTGTAGTGGGAAAAATAAGCTATTTTCAATCACGCGTAGACTTTTTTCAGGAGCTTAGCCTGAGCTAAGTGACTGCAAAAAGGCATCCCGGTAGAACCGGGATGGGAAGAAAAGAGCTATTTTAACCCTGCAATGATCCCCGACGCATCAAGTCTACTAAGTAGTATCTGCCGGGCGTGGACAACCAAAGCTGGCACACCGGGTTATAATGGGTATGGATCAAAATTTGCTACGCCTCCGTGTAAGCCATTTCGAACGCCCGGTGCCGGGCAGCGCATATATTTCTTTTGATACCCCTGGCCAGGCGCTGCCGGCCTACCGCGCCGGCCAGTTCCTGACGTTGCTGTTTCCGGATTTAGGGGCCCGGCCGTTGCGCCGTTCTTACTCCCTGGCTTCTGCGCCTGGGGTCGACGACCGATTATCAATTGGCGTGAAGCGCACTCCAAACGGGGCTGTTTCCGATTTTCTGACCCGTAAGCTGTCGGTAGGGGATGAATTGCAGGCCCTGCCGCCTGCGGGCCAGTTTGTGCTGCCGCCTATGCGACAAGCGCAGCCGCTGCTGCTGATTGCCGGGGGCAGCGGCTTTGTCCCTGTCTTTGCTTTGCTTAAATCAGCACTGGCGCAATACGAAGCTACCGAAGTGTACCTGCTGCTGGCCAACCGGAACGCCGGCATGGTCTTCTTCCGGGAAGCCCTTAACGAATGGGCGCAGCGCTTCCCCAACCGGCTGCGCATCGTCCATCTGTTGAGCCAGCCTACGCCCGGCTGCGACCGCCAATTGCAAGCTTCATCCGGGGCCACCATCCGTAGCGGGCGGCTGAGCAACGGCTGGCTGGAGCATTGGGCCGCACAGGTGCTTGGGGCCCGCCTCCCCGAAGCCCACGCCTTTGTGTGCGGTCCGCCGGGCTTGATGCTTAAAGCGGAAATGACCTTGAAGTTTATGGGCTTCGGGGAGGAACGGCTGCATAAAGAAGATTTTGTCATCCATACCCCCTTCCGGCCTTCGGCTCAGGGCCTGCCGGCAGCGGAGGTAGCTCTTGATTTCAGGGGGAATGCCTATACCTTCACGGTAGCGCCCGGGCAAACCATTCTGGAAGGGGCGCTGCGGGCTGGTATTGAGCTGCCTTACAGTTGCCAGAGTGGCAGCTGCACGACCTGTTCGGCTCAGCTGTCGGCGGGGCGGGTAGACATGTATACCCACAACAGCCGCATCGACAGCGAGGCCACCCGGGGGCACTTTTTTACCTGCGTGGCTTACCCCACCACGCCGGCTGTTCACTTACGTGTGGACTAACTTTCGTAAATTCGCCTCAAAACCCGGATGATCCAGCTTTGAAATGCGTCAATTGCCATACCGAACTGCCGCCCGATGCCCGCTTTTGTTATCAGTGCGGCGCGCCACAACCGGCATCGCAGGCACGGCCCGACGAGGCCGAGAGCCCCTTGATTGACCTGAAGGGCAACATTGCGAAGCAGTTGACGGAGGCTTTCTTTCGCGTCTTGCGCGGTAAAGTCGCCGAAGAACAACCCGGGGCGGATTATCAGGCCTACACTGAGCTGCTTTACGAATCGGGCTTCCGCGACCTGCTGCACCGGCGGGAAGCGCAGTTGGCTGATGAACTGCGGTACCGCTCGGAGCAGGGCGAATCTGTGGCGGCTCAAAACGAGAAAGTCCGGCAGCAGCTCGACGAACTTACGGATTACTTCCTCATCCATTATGCCCGGCCGTTGAACACCATTGAGCTGCCGGAAGCCATGCTGCGGCATCAGGGGCCGGGTGGGGAAGAAACGGATTTGGCAGCGTTGATTTTTGACTACCTCGATTTTGGAAGTGAGCCGGATGAAGAAGTCTTCACGGATTTTGTGAAGATGCCGGTACAGAAACTCCGCAATGCCGGGCAGTTTTTCCTCAAGCCGGAACGCCGCGATGAGCGCATCTTTTTTATTTGCGACCAAAGCCTGCTGGGCTCCTGCAAGGAAGGCTTTGCAATGACCGAGCGGGGCCTGTACTGGAAAGCACAGCTGCAAACTCCGCACTACGTGCTTTACGAAACCCTGGGTACGGTAAAGCGCGAAAAGGACTGGCTGCTCATCGATGAAAAGTTTTTCAACATCAACCTCCGCTTCAATATCAAGATGCTCAAGTTGCTCAAGCGGCTGCAGCAACGTTTCAAAGCCGATAAAAAATAGCCAGGTCATTGATCTGCCGACCGTCAAATAGGGTGAATTCCGCAATGTTCACATCAAAGCGTTCTCCGTTTTCCGTGATGTAGCTGGTGGTGCCGGTATGGTAGAGAATAGGGAGCCCAAACTCCACACTGAAGGACAAACGGTTGGTTATGGGTATATTGACCCCGATGAATGGGGTCAGCCCGCCAAGAAAATGCGTGTGGTTAGCAGAGCCGACAATACTGCTGAACCCTGAAGGCATGCCTTCGAGCGGGCGATCGTTGACATAGGTGATGCGTTCGGTGAAAATCACACCTGCCCGAGCATCTGCGCCGAGGTAGACGGGCAGCTTTTGGCTCAACCGGTAGGTAGACCGCCCTATGCTGAACAGCAGGTTGGCGCGCGGGAAGAGGTCGTTTTGGTGGTAGCGCTGCTCTTCCAGCGTACTGCCCGGCAGCAATTGATCCGGATACAGAATAAGGCCTTCAAGGTAATTTCTATTGTTGACCTCAATTTTGATCCGTAAATCACCATTGGGCTGGTGTTCGCGGTAAAGAGCTTCTATCTGGTAGTGCCCGAGCTTTCCACCTCCCCCTGTAATAATGGCAGGCAGTAGGTCGGCTCCAATCTGGGAATAGTAGGGCCCAAAGGTAGGGGAAGTGGGCAGCGTATCGGACTGAGCCTGAGCAGCGCGCTGTAGCATCAGTAGGGCGAAAAGCAGGAGAATAGTGGTGCGCATGGGGGCTTGATTTTCTGATTAAACGTGAAATCCTTATCCTTGAGGTGCCCGGAAATTTTTTAACGTTCCGCTGCGCCGGAATCTCCTGAAAACAAAAATTGAAAATTGCCGTTTCCTTCAAAAAATGTGATGCCGAAGCAACGCAAAAAGGGCGATCTTCCGACCAAAGACTGTGTATATTGCGGGCGGTCCTTCACCTGGCGCAAGAAGTGGGAGAAGGTCTGGGACGAGGTCAAATACTGCAGCGAGCGGTGCCGGCGGGAAGCAAAGCGGAGCCGGGGGTGAAGACTGGCGGATGCGCCACTTATTTCAACAGTTCAACAAGATGTCAGAAAATCCACAACCACAGCAGAAGGGGCCCGCAGAGAGCGGGTATAACGAATACGAAAATTTTTCATTCCACCCGTACAACGTACTGCTCATCCTGTCCTTGTTTGGCATTACAGCGATGTTCCTGGCCTTTACAGCCGCCTTTGTGTATACGCGGGTGCAAAGCGACCTGCCGCCGATCAAGCTACCCAGTATTTTTATTTTTAATACCCTGGTGCTGCTGGCCAGTAGCGGGGTCATGATCTGGGCCAAGCGGTGCTACAAAGCCGATGATACCGAGAATTACCAGCGGGCGCTTATCGCTACTATGGTGATCTCGTTACTATTTATGATCTTGCAAGGGATAGGGTGGTATCAGCTATTCAGCAATCAAATCTATATTTACTCCGATAATTCAGCTGGGTACCTCTACGTCATTTCCGGGCTGCACTTTGCGCACGTCATTGCTGGTCTGCCCTTCTTAGGATTATTCTTATGGACGGCCCGCAAGCGCATGAAGGAACCGGTAAGCGTGTTGGTCTACTTTTCTGACCCTGAAAAGCGGCTGAAGCTCCGGCTGCTGACCATCTACTGGCATTTTTTGGATTTGCTGTGGATATATCTGGTCGTTTTCTTTTATATGAATTATTTGCTCCGGTAATCATTTGCTGCTCCGCGGGCTTTCTGCTAATTTGCAAGGTAAAGCATACAACGCAATTACTGGATGAAATACCTTCTGCCTGCCCTTCTTCTGCTGGCCCTGTTGCTCAGCAGTTGCAAAGCTACAAAGCCGGTCCGCCCTATGGAAGAATACGAAGAATTGTACCGGGAGCCCATATCGGTCATCAATATACCAATTAATGTGCCGGTCAACGACCTGGAAACCGTACTGAACAAACAGTTATCCGGCATCCTCTACGAAGACAATAACCTGCGGGACGGGGATAAAATGATGGTGCGGGCGGTCAAACAGGATGATATCCGCCTGGGGCTTGACTCACAGGCCATTACCTACCGCATCCCCCTGGACTTATGGATAAAGTACGACCTGGGCATTAGTACGGTTGAAGCGACTGGCCAGATTGCACTGGATTTCAAAACCGGGTTTGGGGTCAACCCCGACTGGAGTATTTTTACTGTGACCAGCCTCGAGGGCCACGACTGGAACCAAAAGCCCCGGGTAAAAATGGGGTTTGTTGACCTGCCGGTAGGCTTCATTGCTGATTTGGTGCTGCGCAATAGCACCCGGCAAATATCCCGGGCTATCGATGACCTGGTGCGGGAACAATTTGACTTGCGCAAAACGGTAGAAGAGGCCTGGCAGGAAATGTTCAAGCCCGCCCTGGTTTCCGAAGCCTACAGCACCTGGCTCACTGTCAACCCCCAATTTATTGGTATGAGCCCGGTCAGTACGGATAATGGCCGTATTGCCACGACCATCTATGTGGAAGGGAAGCCCTCGGTCAAAATCGGGGAGCGCCCGGACCCCAAATACGTACAGCCCCTTCCGCCCCTTCGCATTAGCCCGGTAGATGCGGGAGATTTTACCCTGCATATCAATGCGGAGATTGCGTACGATGAAGCCGAGCGCCTGGCAAAGGAACAGCTGGTCGGGGAGGCCTTCTCCTACGGTCGGCGGTCTGTTACCATCGAAGACCTGGAGTTTTTTGGAAAAGGGGCTAATATTGTGGTCAATACCACCCTGAGCGGCACTTATAACGGCAGCATCTACCTCATTGGGCGCCCGGTGTACAACCCCCGAAAGAACACCATCGATATCGAAGATTTGGAGTACACGCTGGATACCAGGAACTACCTTTTCCGTTCTGCCGGCTGGCTGATGAAAAGCACCATTAAAAATAAGATTGCAGACAATCTCAATTTCTTGCTCGACTACAACCTCAAGGATATGCAGCAGCAATTCCAGGAGCAGCTGCAGGAGTACGAGCTGGCTACCGGCGTGGTGCTCAACGGCAACCTGGGAGCCATAGACCTCCGCAATGCTTACCTTACGGTAGACGGCATGGTCGTCGACCTGGTGCTGAAGGGCAACGTCAACGTCCGGGTGAAGGGGCTGAATGAATAGCCTGCCCCCCCCGTACTACAAGCGTACGGCCCAGGTACGTACGTTTTCCCTATCGGTGCTTACGGTAATAAGATAGCTACCTGCGTGGGGCAACCACTCCTCAATAGCAAGCTGGTAGGCACCGGCCTCGTAGTATTGCTGCACCTTTTTTATCAGTTGGCCCGATGACGTATAGACCTGAATGGCAACCGGCCCTGCCGCTGGCGTCTGGAAGTGCAAGCGGGCGGCCTCAGTGAAGGGGTTGGGCTGGCAGGTTGCTTTGAGCCGGGGCGCTGCCGGGTTGCTGGCATCTGTAGCCAACGGCGGGTTTTCGGATTGGCAATCCGCCCGCAGTAGCGCGCCGCTCCGCCCGTCCGCCCGCAGGCTCAGGACCCCGGTCCCCGTCTTAGCCCAATGCACCGCCGCTCTTATTTGCCCGGCCTGTTTGGCCCTAAAGTGCAGGGAGAGTACCGTCTGCCCCGCTCGTATGCCTTCGGGCGCAGCATTGAGCAGCATAACCGGCAATTGCCCCGGATGGCGTTCATGGGTAGGTTGAGCGGGGAAGAGCTCTGCATTGGGTTGAGCTTGTAACAGAGTCAGTTGCGAGGTATCGTACCGGAGCTCAAACTGTAGGCCGGAAAGCCCGCCCGTTAATGTGGAGATCGGAACCGACAGGGTTTGCCCTGCCCGAAAAGCAGCATTAGGGATGCATAGCCGGGCAGCGGGTGCGGCAGCCAGGCCTTCCGCGGTATTGGTAAAGTCGACATCGCCAATTTTGAGGGCGTAGAAATCGATGAGGGTGTCGCCTTGAAGGTTGGGCAGGGACACAGCCTCCGGGAAATCATCCAGCCAGGGGTTCTCCGGGGCGGTGAAAGTGAAATCGGCCGGCAGGAAGCGCCAGGAATGGGCGTTAGGGAAAGTATCCAGAAAACCGAGAAAGGTATTCCGGACAATAGCAAAGTCAGCCAGGGTGACTGCCTGGTCACTGTTGACATCCGCTGCGATAAGCAAATAGGGGGTCTGGGGGCTGCCATAGAAGGTTTGCAAGCCGTAGACGTGCCGGAGTATAGCAAAGGCATCTGATAAATCGACGCCATCCAGCACACCCTGTGGGCGGCTGGGCTGCAAAATATAGTCAAATCCGCCGGGGATACTGTCAAAGGCATAATGCCCGTTTGTATCTGTGGTTTCCATCAGTTGAAAAAAGGCTTGCAGCGCCATCTCGGTGCCGCTGACCGGTGTGCCGTCCGGTTTGGTGGTTTGGCCGGCGATGTTGGCGACGCCATCCGGGCAGTACGCCCCGGATAGTTCGACTTCAAAGGCTTGTTCAGCAATGCAGGCGCCCTGCTCGAAGGTACGGTAATAGGTGCCGCTGTTGAAGGTAGTGTCTCCGGGCAGAAATACCGCGCCACTGCCACCGGGTGCTGCATAGTAAGCTACGGGGGGAAGCTGCAGGCTGGTATCCGGTTCCAGAAATACGAAGAAATTGCAGCCGATTTGGCTAGTGATCGTGTCAGGGGCGAAAGGCTGAGTGATTTCTACATCGAAATCCCGAAGAAAGCCACAAATATGCTCCACCCCGTTGTAAATGGTCAGCGTAACCGAAGTGTCAAAAGTTGTACCCACCGGGATGGGGGTACCCTGCCAGAAGTCCCATTCGCCATCGAGGTAATATTGCTCATTGCCGGTCAGTCCGCTCCCTTCTATCGGAGGCAGCACAAAAGTGCCGCAAACCTGCGTGTCCTGAGGGCTGGTGAGGCCTGACAAATCAAAGGCGAGGATGGTTTCACAAACGGTAGTTGCTTCCGCTCCGGTACAGGAGTTGGAAGGGGTTACGCAAACCTCATAGGAGCCGGTGTCTTCGAATTGAAGCTCAATATCGGGTTGTGTGGAGGGGTAGACCTCTCCATCAACCGTCCAGGTGTAGGTATTTGCGTTAAATACGGGAGCGGCAGACAGGGAAAAATCCACACCTTTGCAGGTCTGAAATGCCTCATGCCCTTGAATAGATAAGGCAGTTTCGCCTACAATGGGGCCACCGGTGGCCAAGCCCAGCTCTGCGTTAATGACGACTTCGCAAATATCGCCGTCAAATCCATCAAACACAAAGTAGTAAAGCGCTCCGGGCTGCACGCCTTCAAAGTAGAGGTTGGTGGGGGTATTGGGTGGTATCTCGAATTCGCAAGGCTCTACGATCTGCAGCATAGGCGAATGCTCATCGGGGGCTTTCCAGACGCCAACCTGAATGCCAAAGTCCCATTCGCAGGAGATGGCTTCTACACTAAGGCTTACCACCGAGAGTTGAGGCACAAAGCCAATCCACTGCGGATTATGTGGGACGATAGGCTCGTAGGGGCAGTAATCCGGGGGGATTTCAATATCTTCATTAAAGTCTTCGTAGGTAAAAGCAAAGGGGCTAAAGCTACAGGGGAAGTAAGCCTCTTCCCTCGTGCCTGCAGCGAGGGTTACCGGGTTGCCGGGCGTTTGCGCGTGGCTGGGAAGGAAGCTAAGGATCAAAAAACCGGATAGTAGAGAGTAACGGTGTCGCATAGGCAATAAAGTAGAAGGCGATCAAAAAAGTTAGGGCATACGGCTAATACTAAGCATCTGCCAATCAGTCGCTAAACTTTATGAAGATAGCGAGATGCTACTAAATAACCTATTTTTTTGACGGCCTTTATGGCTGTTCCCGTTCAGATGGAAGGGGCCCCCAATGTTGATGGAGCGGCAAAGGGCACTTGGCGGAGCTCTTCGGTAAATGCCTAGTGCAGCTAGACCGAAATGATTGACAGCCTTTTTACGCTTGAGCGCTTACTACCACCGGGCGTTAACCGTCAAGCATCTACGGCTCAATCCACTAGCCTCGATTAAGCGGTATCCTGTTTTGTATAACCCATTCGGGCTTATTACCGTTCTTGTTCGTATATTTAGGTTACGTTGAAGCACAGTCGATTGCGCGCAAAAGCCAGGCCTGGAAGACGAATTCAACCCTATCCTGCGTTTTGTTTGCGCTTGATTGGCATAAACTCTAAAACCCAAAAACCATGGCTAACCGAGGCCTAGACTTGGAATCTGCTTTGCCTGCCTTTGACCCGGCTCAGGGGGAAAACCACCTGTTAGTGGTCGGAATCGATGATTATGCGCACTGGCCATCTCTTCACAATGCCGTACGGGATGCGCAGGCATTTGCCACTGTGCTCTGCCAGCAGTATCAGTTTGAAGCGGCGCATGTGGTGCAGTTATTTAATGCGGAGGCCTCCGAAGGGGGGATTTACAAAGCCCTCCGCGGGTTGAAGCGAAAGATGGGCCCGCACGATAGCCTAGTCATTTACTACTCCGGGCATGGTTATTTCGACAAGGATTTTGATGAAGGCTACTGGGTGCCGCAGGATGCCCGCAAAGGGGCAGAAGAGACTTATATCTCCAACGCCAATATTTTGAAGCGCGTTAATGCCCTGGACGGGCAGCATATCCTGATGATCGTTGACTCCTGCTTTTCCGGTGCCTTGCTCACCAGCACCCGCAATGCCGCAGTGGATGAGCACTTCCCTTCCCGCAGGGTGGTTTGTTCCGGGCGGCTGGAGGTGGTTTCAGACGGGGCACCGGGCCAGCACAGCCCTTTCGCGGATTTGCTGATTGGCCGGCTGCGGGACAATGCCGACCCCGCCCTTAATACCACCAAATTGGTGCAGTACGTCAAAGACCAAATGCCCACCCTATCGCAGCAGGCACCGGTGGATGGGCG
The DNA here is from genome assembly GCA_964575505.1 of uncultured Phaeodactylibacter sp. Taxonomy (GTDB): domain Bacteria; phylum Bacteroidota; class Bacteroidia; order Chitinophagales; family Saprospiraceae; genus Phaeodactylibacter. The sequence continues at coordinate 8,622 of CAZNSK010000055.1, read as the reverse complement.
CCTGCAGAATTCCAGAGACCGGGGTGGCGAATTCATTTTTCACCTGAAGGCCAGTGAAGCAGAGCTTTGGGCCAGAGTGGCGGAAAAAGGCACGGTAGCGGCCTACGAACGTTACCTTGATGCCTACCCGGGCGGCCAATACGCTGGCCAGGCTAGCCATGCTTTGCTTATGCTTCGGGAAAATGCGATCTGGGAAAGCGCCAAGCGCAAAGACAATGAGCTGGCTTACCGCAATTACCTGAAACAGTACGCCGGCAAAGGGCAATACCTGGAGGAAGCGAAGCGCCGGTTGCAAATATTGGAAGGCCAGCAGGAAGCGAGGCGGAAAGTACTGGAAGAACTGGCGCAAAAGGACGCCGAGCGCGAAAATATCCTGCGAAAGTACCAGCAATTGGTCGATGAAGCGGAACGCCTCTTCCAGGGGGAGGCATTGGAGCAAGCCCGCGGTAAGTACCGGGAAAGCCTGCAGTACTTCATGCCTGATTTTACGCCCGGTTACGACTATGTGGAAGAGCAGATCAACCTCTGCACCAATGGCATCACCTTTATTCAAAACCTGAATAACGGAAAATCAGCCATGGGGCGCAGCAACTACCGCCTGGCACTCCAGTATTTTAATGAAGCCGCCCGCCACGGCGATGACCCCAAACTGGAAGACCTTATACGGGTGTGCCGGCAGCGCCTCGGCCAACCTGAACGGGCATCCAGGCCCCAGGCACCTAGCCGGGGGGCTGCTGCAGCCACCCCGCCGAAAAAGAAAAAGCGCAATGCCGGTGGGGTTATCCTCAAGTGGATAGGAGGGCTGGCTATTGTTTTTATTATTTTGGGTATCATCGGCAATCTGCTGCCGGAAGACAGCCCGGGCGATTACACAACCGAGGTGGAGGAAGCGCCGCTGAATTCCGGAGTGGCTACTACAACCCCGCCTACCTATCAGCAGCGTATCCTTGGTAGCTGGGCTGTGGAAGATATTTATATAAATGGCCAAGCCCTGTCCGACTTTGCAGGGCAATACGGCACAGATTTATCCTCCTTTTCTTACACCTTTCAGCGCAACGGGCAGGTATCCGTGTACAGCCCGAGTGGCACCGAGGTGCAGACCTATTCCATCGAGGGGCAAAATATCTATCTCTACTCTCCGGTCTGGGGAGGCAGCCCTGGTGTCATCAACTACATTGAGGAAACTGAGATGCAGCTTACTTTCTACGTTGCTGATGGTTTTGGCAGCTCAGTCCCTATGACGGTCCTCTTCCGAAAAGGTCAATAATCCCGGAAAACCCGGCTGGCGTTCCGGTTGAAGTTGTCCATGACGTCAGTGCCGCCGAATGGGTCATTGCCATCCAGTTCGTTCGCAGGCGCATTCCGGTAGAGCTCTCTCAGCCACCCCGGGTTGCTGCGCTCGCCAATTGCAGTGGAGTGCAGCAGGACGTAATCGCCTGGTGCCAGGGAAGGGTTGTAGAATACAAATTTGACGTTGTTCTGATTTGTCTTTGGGAATTCGTAATAGGTCCAGATTTCGTAGGGTGGGGCTGAAGGCTCCTGGTCGCGCATTTCTGTATCATCGGGCTGCCCGTACTTGAGGTAGTAATACCCGCGGTCGGTCTCGAAGCCATGGCGGAAGCCGGAGTCGAATTGCTTGTCGATGGCCCGGGCTACTTCCATGTATTTGTCGTAAGCAACCCTGGGGTTATTGGGCGACTCCCCGGCCCAGTAGCTAAACAGGTAAAGCCGCTGCCCTTCCAGATTGCCGTCCTTGATCATCCGGTCTACTGCTTCCACGTCGTTTTGCGGCATGCGGGGCGTCAGGGCGCGGAGGCTGTATTCCAGTTCCTCCTCGTCCAATTCCTGTACAAACTCCTCTCCTACATTGAAATCGACCATCTCAATCGGGGCTTCCTTCAGGAAGGGGTTGCTGCGCTGAAAGAAAGCAGCTTTGCGGCTTAGCAGCCCCTTGGTGCGGTCGCGTACTTCTACGATCAGGTTGTAGTTGCCGGAAGGCAGCTCGGTGATATCCATCCCGATCAGGACCGGCACTATAGAGGCGGGGCTCTGCCGCTTGTGGCCAATCATGATCGGCTTGGCATTTTGGTCTGGGCTGCTGCTGGCGGGCACAACGGAATAGCTGACCAGGTAATCCTCTCCCAGTACTTTATCCGTATTGTAAACTTCATTGTAGAAGATGAGGCGGGAAGCGTGCCGGCTGTAAAAGTTGAACGGCAGGGGTTCCATCTTGATACCATTTTTAATGAACATATTCTTCTCGCCTTCCGACGGCTTGGTGTAACTGGAAAGCAAAGTCAGGCCAGATTGGCAAACCTTCTCCTCCGGGAACCCAATGGAGAATTGGGTATTGTACTCTTTGGCATTGCCCTTCTCATTGAGATCGGAGACGGCAACCACAAGGTCGTAGTCGCCAGCGGGGAGGGCAAACCGGCGGAGGTCAATAAAGTCGATGGGGCCTTCCGCTTTCGGGCTGTTGAGGGCGTACTTGTCAAATTTGACGATTTCTTCGCCTTGCTTGAAGAGAATGACGACTTCTACCTTAGCCTGGTAGAGGCTGTCGGGTGTTTCCTGGAAGTTGACGGTCTGACCGGCGATGTGCAGGTAGACCTCAATGTAGGGCTGTTCCGGAGATTGGAAAGTCGCAAAGGAAATACTGGCGTCAATAGCCAACATGGAGGTGGCCATTAAAAGGGGCGCCATCAGGGTAAGAATAGGCTTTTTCATAGTCGGACGGTTTGAATCTCTCTAATAAAGATACAGCTTCTCCAAAAACCTGTGAGGAGAAAATACGTGAATGTCGGCTTTGCGTACGTGGTGATGGTGGCAGAACGGGCGAAACAGCCGCGTATCGCAAGCGCGGTAACACGGGGGCTTGTCTTAAATAACAGGATGGGGCTGCAAAAGTTACACCGGCAAGGGCTACCACTTCTGCTATCCCCCGGGCTGTGCGAGGGGGTAGGCAGAGGGGCTGTTCTGGTGTGTTGCAGCAGGCAGTTGGCCTGCGGTGCGCAAAGGGTGGGTTCGCATCAAAACAGCGGCTCGTGCAGAAAGGGGATTAAGGCGAAGATCAGCGGTTGAACGTACAGCGCTTCCCGGCTAACCAGGCCGTTGGTCAGCAAGCCCACCGCACCACCTTTGTGTTTGGTGTTGGAATCCCCGAAGAGGGCATCCATTACCGGGCCGAGCTCAGCTCCGCTTTCAATTTGCTGAACCGCTGCCGGGGGTAGTGGGAAACTGGCGCTACGGGCGCTGTACTCCCGGCTGTCTGTACGCACGCACATCCAACCGAAGGCCTGAAGGCCCAGCCCCTGCGGATTGGCAACGCCCCCTTCCAGCCCGACCCAAAAGTCGGATTGGGGCCTGGATTGTTGCGCCCGTTGGGCCCGCTGACGGGCTCCAAGCAGGGTTTCCGCATCGTTCATCGGCTGGTCGCGTACGCCGGAAGGCACCTTTACGCCTTCCAGCTCAAGGGGGGTGCCGGGAAAGGCTTGTTCGAACGCGCAACGGGTAGCCGCCTGCTTGACCGGGTTGAGGGAGGCCATAACAATTTTCATGGTAAGGTTATTGTTCGGGGGCTACCCGCTGCAGGTTAAATTGGAAACGGGTATCCCGGAGCTCGGTTGTCAGTACCAGAGAAGTATCAGAGATGGATTCTACCGTGTAGGCAATCACACTGCCATTCTGCTCCTGTTCGATAGACATGCCCGAGATGGTGTAGGCGCTTTCTCCCTGGGCAACCGGCAGGTTGGTCTGCATCTTGCCCTCGCCGTCAAACTCGTAGTATAAATCAGTAAGAGACCGGGTAGGCTGGCCATCCCGCATGGCGTGTTGTAGTTCCCAACGGCCCGGCAACAGTTCTTTTACGTTTTCTGGTTCTTCAGTGCAAGCCGGAGCGATGAGCATAAAACTAAACAAGAGCAGCAGGACGTTGGAGGTTCGCTTTGAGTTCATAATGATCCAGGTGGTTTAGAGCAAAAGTACCAATAATTTTGAGCCGGGCGTGCGATCCGGTGCCAAAAAACCAGATCCCCCATTTCGGTATTGGCTAAACCCGCTCAACACAATTCGCAGGGGCGATTTGACGCCCCCACTACTTAAATAGTTCGTAAGCGAACGGTTGTTTAGATTGCGCTAAAAAAAATGGAAAATATTCCCTTATTTTGAGTCTTCATCGATAAGTACCGCCCTTTACTGAAAAAATCGAATTATGGCCAGAGGCACAGAAATTGATGACCTGGATAAACAAATCCTTTCTATCCTGATGCGCAACGCTAAGATGCCCTACACTGATATTGCCAAACAGCTTTACGTTTCAGGAGGTACCATTCATGTAAGGATGAAAAAACTGGAAGACGCGGGCGTCGTCAAAGGGTACCACCTTGCGGTTGACCAGAGCAAGTTAGGCTATGATATTTCCGCTTTCTTGGGCATCTACCTGGATAAAAGCTCTCTGTACGAAGATGTCGCTCAGGAACTGGCTAAAATCCCGGAAGTGGTAGCGGCGCACTACACCACTGGGCTTTATTCCATTTTTGCGACTATCGTTTGCCGGGACACCAAGCACCTGCGGGATGTATTGCACGACAAAGTGCAGAAAATTAATGGTATCCAGCGGACGGAGACTTTCATTTCGCTTCAGGAAAGCATCAACCGGCCTATTCACATCACAGAGGAGGAACCCGCCGGAAAGGAGCGCTGATCAGCGCATGAGCAAAACATGGCCGCTAATGATCCGCCTCGACCCGGAAGTGAGTTCTATTTCCGCCGTATATGTATACACGCCAGGGTCCATCAGCTGCCCCCGGGCCTTGCCGTCCCAGCCGATACGCTCACTGTTCGGGGGGAAGTTTTTGGCTTCGTACAGCTGACCGCCCCAGCGGTCAAACACCTGGAAGCGGTGCACCAGGCTGACCTGATTGGGATTGGCGTAGACATTCAGCAAATCATTGACCCGGTCCCCGTTCGGAGAAAAGGCAGTAGGGATAAATATACGAATGGACTCATCGATCTCGATGTTCACGCTAGCCTCTGCGGCGCAGCCGTAAATGTCCACAATCCTTAAGCTGTAGGTAGCCGGCTGCGTGATTTGCAGCACCGGGAAGGGGCAGTCAAAGCAACTCAGGCCCGTGGAGGGGGTCCACCGGATACTTTCGATCAAATCCAGTGGTAAATAATAGATGGGCATGAGGGTATCGGGTTGCCCCATGCCAAATTCGAGCGTAGAGGGCAGCTCCACCATGCGTTCGTAGGCTGCCGGCCAAATAAGGGATTGCTGCAGGGTGCACCCTCGGGCATCCCGGACCGTGATCTGGTAGGGCTCGCCGGGGCTAAGCGTTTCCAATACCTGTGCGCCCTCGAAGGCGCCACCGTTGACCGCAAATTGGTAGGGGGGCGTCCCGCCGCCGGGCTGCATATCAATCACCCCCTCGGCCGCCGCGTTGCAGTCGAGGGAAAGCGGCAGCAGGGGCGACGGGGCAGTAAGGGTAAAGGAAGCTTCTTTTTGGCAGCCGCGCTGATCGGTTACGACCAGGGTGTAAGTCCCGGCGCTTAGCTGCTGGCGGTCCAGCGTAGGTTCCGGGAGGTCGAGCCAAAAGTAATCATAGGGTGGCTGCCCACCTGACAGCTCCGCTTCGATGCGGGCATCAGCGCTGCCGGCGCAGCTCACCGGCGTCAATTGTGCTTCCACCTGAATGGCATTGACGGTGACCTCCCCTTCCCCTTCTACGGCACCGCTGCAGCCCGCATCGGTAATTTCGGAGAGGGTGTAGGTGCCGCCAGTTGTAGCGGGCAGGAGGTGTGGAGTCTCCCAAATATCCTCCCGGGGGGGTTGAGCAACGCCATTGATTTGGTAAGCGATGCGCCAGGGCGGAGTGCCCTCAAGCTGGACCGGGAGCCAGGCAGTATCGCCTTCGCAAATGCTGGCACTCCCCTCCAGCTTTGCTCGGGGCGGCACCACGGAAAAAGCCTGGGCGCTGTCGGCAGCCGTGTTGCCGCAGGCATCCGTAACGGTAACAAAAACCGGGCCGGGGGGCCCTTCTGCTACCTCTATGGAAGGCGAATCTTCCCCGGTGCTCCATTCATAGGTAAAACCAGGCGTTCCGCCATCAATAACCGGTTCAAATACCCCGGTGCGCCCTTCGCATATCGCCACATCCGGCAGCTCCATCCCAAAGCCCGGGCTGTCTGCAATGAGCATGGTAGCAGAATCGGCGTAGCAGGCGCAGGGTATATCCAATTTAAGCGTAAGCTGTTCTACAGGCTCTTCCAGGCCATCGTTGAAGTAAGTGACAGGCAGGTCTGCTGATTGAGCCCCGGCTGGTATGGTGATAAAACCGGGCAGGGGCGGGAAGTCCACCCCTTCTTCTGCGGTACTGCTGGCCGCTACCTGGTAATGGACGGAAAGCGGAAAGTTGATGTCACTGCCGGCGGCCCGTTCAAAACGGAAATAAGGCCCCGGGCAGCCTTCCTCGGCGGGTGCTGCCGCGCTGATGCCCGTGGCGGCTTGGAGGTCCACTTCCCCACCCAGGTTGAAGCTCTCTGCTTTCAGGAATACCGCAGAATCGAAGAAGTTGTCCCCAACATCTGATACCACCAGCCGGATGTGGTAAGTCTCGCACGGGATAAGCTTGAGTACTGCCGTAAGCGGAGTGGTAAAGCCGTCGTATTCGAGGTAGGGGTGGAAAGCCCCCGAGGGCGTTGGGATATCGCAGACATTGGCGTCGGTTTCGAGCTCGTTGTGCACGTAAAGTTCGGGGTTGTTCTGATAGTTGACCGTATTGATACTGACGTAGTCGGAGGTGCCCGGGAGGATGGCCACATTGTCGGCACCGCTGGAAAAACTCCCGTTAATGCCCGGGCCGCTTATGAAAAAGCCGAATACATCGTTGTAGATACTGCCGACGAATTCGCAGTACTCTTCTGAGGCGAAAACGTACTGAAACGCCACAATGGAATCGAGGGGCGTAAAATCGAATTCAATACCGACAGCGTCTTTGACTTCACCGGTAGCAAGGCTGTTGAGGTCGGGGTCACCCGAAGCATCGTTGAAATTACCGGATTTGTCGGTTGCATCATTAGGGCCCCGGGCGTTGCCGATGGGGCCGGTAGCGAGCACCACGCCCCGGCTGATGCCCAGGCTGTTGGCGCCTTGCTCGAAGTAGCCGATGCCCGCTTCTTTCCCAATAGACTGTATATTGGTGACGGTATTGCACGTCCCTGTTACAAAGATGTCTTGCACCAGCTCTTCCACACTGTAGGAATCATCCGTGACGATGCCGGAAACAGGGGCGGGGGGTGGCGTATAAGATAGATAGGACCAGCAGGATAGGGCTGCCAGAAGTATGAGCAGCGATGTCCAGAAACCATTCTTTGCTGACCTATGCATCATTTGTCGAAGTTGTTGAACGTAGGGCGCAACTCACCGGCCGGCGGGGGCAGTCCGCAGATGCCTTGCGCTACAAGGGTTTGTGGGTTGGTCGTTACCTATATGTTATCGACAGGCCGTAGGGGAGCAGTAAAGAATCTGGCTTGGTGCGTTGGAAGGGCGATGGCGCGATGACCTGCTTGCCGTATTAACCGGCGCACCAAGTTTGTCAAAGTATCAGGACAATTTTAAGGCTGTTATTTTTGTGCCTTGTGCCAAATGTACAGTATTTTTTTGAGTCGTGTAAGCCTCGCCGGCTATAATTTGTGACACAACTTGTTCGCGCTGCCGTTATTTTAGCAGCCCCCTTGAACAATCCGAATAAAAGCCTTACCTTTGCCGCCGTTAAAAACCCGCCGCTTGATTTTCAAGTTACGTGGGTATGTTTTCACCACAATAATTTTAACAAGCCAATGGCAGTTAAGATGCGTTTACAGAGGAAGGGCCGCCGCAAGCGTCCTTTCTACCATATCGTTGTCGCGGACGGGCGCGCCCCACGTGACGGTCGTTTTATTGAGCGGCTAGGGTCTTACAACCCAATGACTAAACCGGCAACTATAGAGATTGACCGGGACAAGGCCTTCGATTGGCTGCAAAAAGGGGCTCAGCCCACGGATACGGTCCGGGCGATACTGCGTTTTAAAGGCGTTTATTACAAGCGCCACTTAATGCGCGGCGTGGCCAAAGGTGCCCTGACGGAAGAGCAGGCAGATGCCAAGTACCAGGAGTGGATTGAAGCTAAAGAGGCTAAGATTGCTGCCCGGTTTGAGCAATCAGCCGAGGAACATGCCAAGCAACTGGAGCAGCTTTCCGGCACACCGCCTCCCCCTCCGGCTCCCGAGCCTGAAGAAGAGGAAGTAGAGGCACCGGCGGCAGAATCAGAAGCCGCAGCAGAAGAGCCGCAGGCGGAAACCGAAACAGCAGAACAGCCGGCCGAAGAGGCCCCGGCTGAAGAAGCTGCTGCTGAGGAAGCAACGGCAGAAGCTGCTGAAGAAGAGAAGAAGGAAGACTAGAAAGCATTGGCTGTTGGAATATTTGGGTTTGCTGAACCTTCCGGTTCGGCTATGCCCAAGCCAGCTCCACCATTGCTCAATAATTTTCCAGCCTTGCCACGGGGTTTTGCCGGGATAGCCGGCAAAACCCCGTTTTGTGTGCCATGCATGCGTACTACTTATAGGGTTAAAATCCCGAACGGG
>CAZNSK010000054.1:0-35931 GCA_964575505.1 uncultured Phaeodactylibacter sp. | reverse complement strand
AAATGCCCAAGCCTCGGGCTATTCCAGAGCTTGGGCAATGCCATTGCTTTAAAAGCAAAGCAGCCTACAGCTTCCCGGGGAACCGGGCAGGGCTGACTTCGTGCATCATACGATAAATCCGCTCGAAGACATCCTCCGGGCTTGGCTTGGTGTAGTAGTCGCCATTAGAGCCGTAGGGCGGTCGGTGGGCACGCGCGGTGAGTGTTACCGGGTCTGAATCGAGATAGCGATAGCCGCCCTGCACTTCCAGCACTTCCCGCATCATAAAGGCAGTAGCGCCACCGGGCACATCCTCGTCCATGAAAACAACCCGGTTGGTCTTTTTCAAGGATTCCAGGATGCTGTGCTCCAGGTCGAAAGGCAGGAGGGTCTGTACATCAACAATCTCTACAGATATACCCGCCCCCTCAAGCAGGCGCGCACCTTCCTGAGCCACGCGGACGCAGGTGCCATAAGTAACCAGGGTTACGTCGCTGCCTTCCTGCAATACCTCAGGGACCCCAAGCGGAACGGTGTATGCCCCCAGGTTATCTGGCACCCGCTCCTTAAGGCGGTAGCCATTGAGGCATTCTATGATCAGGGCAGGGTCATCCGACTGCAAAATGGTATTGTAGAAACCAGCCGCCTGTACCATGTCGCGGGGCACGATCACGTACATGCCGCGCAGGGCGTTCAGGATGGTACCCATAGGCGACCCCGCGTGCCAGATACCTTCCAGGCGGTGGCCACGCGTCCGGATGATGGCAGGGGCTTTCTGCTGCCCGTTGCTCCGCCAGCGCACTGTTGCCAGATCATCCATGAGGGGCTCTAGCCCATAGATCAGGTAATCAAGGTATTGAATCTCGGCAATCGGGCGCAGCCCGCGCATCGCCATGCCGATGGCTTGCCCCATGATGGTCCATTCCCGGATACCAGTATCAAACACACGGCCTTCACCGTATTTCTTCTGCATGCCGGCGAAGCCCTGATTGACATCGCCGATATCGCCTACATCCTCTCCGAATGCGCACAGCTCCGGATATTGTGCCAGTTTCTTATCAAAGAAAGCATTGAGGACTTCGTACCCATTCTTCAGTGGTGAGTCGTCGGAGAAGGTTTTGTGCACCACCGGCACGTTGAGAGCTGCCTGAGGCGAATCGCTGTGCAGGTGGGCGTGGTAGTGTTTGTGCGCCAACTGGTAGGACTGGTCAATCCAGTTGCGCAGCCCGGTTTCTATATCCAGCCCGGCACCCATAACCTGGTAGAGCATGCGGCGCGCCAGTTGGGTGACTTCCCCGTCGACCGGGTGCATGAGACGGTCCAATTCTTTTTTAAGGGCATCGCAGGGCCCGTTGTCCGCCGGGATCTGTTCAAACACCGCTTTTAAATCCTTAATCCGCTTTTTGGTAGGAGCATTGGTTGCTTTCCAGGCTTTGTCCCGGCACTCTTTAGCATAAGCCTTGGCATCCTTGCGGATTTGCTTGGCCTCCTCGGCAGTAAAGATGCCTTCCTTGACCATCCATCGTTCCATGAGCAAGATGGGGTCGTGTTCTTTTTCCCACTCCAGGCGCGCTTTGGATTTGTACCGCTCATGGGAGCCCGAGGTGGAGTGCCCCTGCGGCTGTGTCACTTCCGTAATATGGAACAAGGCAGGGCGGTGGGTTTCCCGCATCTTGGCAATCCCTTTAGCGTAGGTAGCCACCAGCTCAGGGTAATCCCCGGCTTTGACTACATAAATATCCAGGCCGGTGTCTTCCCCTTGCGTTTGAAAGCCTTGCAAAGCTTTGGAAATACTCCCCTTGACGGTTTGATATTCGATGGGCACGGAAATGCCGTAGCCATCATCCCATACCGATACAGCTAAAGGCACCTGCTGTACGGCTGCGGCATTGATGGTTTCCCAAAAAATGCCCTCAGAGGTAGAGGCATCGCCAATCGTTACAAAGCTGATTTCTCTACCGTCTTTTGAAAAGTCGCCGCCTTCCAGTACTTCCGCATTAACCCGATAGTGCTTGGAGGCTAGCGCAAGGCCCAGCGACCGGGCCATCTGGCCGGCTGTACTGGATATATCGGCGCTTACATTATAGTGGTTGAGCAGGTCGAGCCACTCGCCTTCATCGTCAATGGTAGGGGTAGCGAAGTGGCTGTTCATCTGCCGCCCGCCGGAGAAAGGGTCGTTTTCAGGGTCGGCATAGAGCTGTGCGAAATAATCTTCAACCGTTGCCAGCCCAAGAGCAAACATAAAGGTCTGATCGCGGTAGTAACCGCTGCGCCAGTCGCCTTTGCGGAAAGCATGAGCCATGGCTACCTGAGGGACCTCCTTGCCGTCTCCGGTAATGCCAAATTTGGCTTTCCCGGTAAGGACTTCTTTGCGGGCTAAAAGGCTGGCTTCCCGGCTGATACAGCAAATTTCAAAATCTTTGATAATGGATGCTCTGGATTGCCCGTCATCTGAGTTGGCTGACTCGCGGGTGATAGAATGGTCTAGCATACTTTTATCCGTTGACTGGTTATAATTTGGTTAATTCTGCGCTTTCGCAAAATTTAATTTTGAAGGGCTTGGCTCTCTTCTTGCTAATATACAAATAATTTGGCAGGGATGCTACAATTATAGACAACCAAAGCGGTAAATTATTTGTTTCGCCAATCGACAGGCATGGCATCCTGACCAATGGATTAACATCTCATTAACCATATTGTCAGAGCCTCAACTTTTATATTGGTGGCATTAACTGTATTTTTGTGCACATCCAATTAATTTGTGATCAACCTAAAATAACTACGTGATGAAGAAAGTTTTTTCCGTGTTAGCGCTGCTGACCTTTGTAGCCACTGTAGGATTTAGCCAAAACGACGCAGCGGCCACACCGGTAGCTGTTGAAGAGACTCAGGAAGGCCCAGAGATGACTTTTGAGACTGAGACCGTGGATTACGGTACGATTGAGCAGGGTTCTGACCCCTACCGGGTATTCAAGTTCACCAATACCGGTACAGAGCCGTTAATCATCACGCACGCCAAGGGCAGCTGCGGCTGCACTGTTCCTACCTATCCGAAGGAGCCGATCGCACCCGGCGAGACCAGCGAGATCAAAGTCCGCTACGACACCAACCGCCTCGGCAGGTTTACCAAGCGCGTTACCCTGACAACCAACGCAGGTGACGAAAAGAAGATGCTGACCATCAAAGGCGAAGTGATTAAGAAGCCTGAAGAACCTGCAGGCCTGCCTGCCAATGAAGGCAATATGTTCAACAACCAGTAAGCCGCGCAGCGGAACGGCCTAAGCCCCGGAGCAACCTCGTTTTGCTCCGGGGCTTTGTTGTTTAGAGCGCCAAAACCTTTTTTCGGCTTCAAAAGTTATACTCACTAAAACACCTTTGCCGCTTCAAAGAGAGGTGCCGGGCAAGCCTGATTTGGCACCCGCTCCCAGACGGGGCAAAAAAAAACCCTTACTTGCTATGAAGTAAGGGCCTCTAACCCAAACAAATAAACACAAAAACTACTTCTTAAGAGTATGGTACAAACATAAAATGTTTTAACATAATTTACAAACTTATGCATTTTATTTTGTGACAGCCCACACAAAAAATTTGGGCAGAATAGTGCTTGAATTATCTGACTTATAAGGCTTTTTTTGTGACAAAAAATACTTTTATAAGCTTAAGCTTTGAATGTCACAAAATATTAGTTTTCTGTTAAATCATTCGAAGCGACAAGCCGTTTTTTCAAATACACCAAATCTGTGACATACTAAAAACAAGAAGATGCTTTTATTGCTTTCTCCGGCGAAGACGCTAGATTTCTCTGAACCCGCTACCGAGCTGTACGAACAGCCCCGCATGTTGCAAGATAGCAAAGCTTTGGTAAAGATCCTGCGCAAGCAATCTGAATCCGACCTCATGGAACTCATGAACATCAGCGAGGATTTGGCAACCATCAACCGGGAGCGGTACCAGGATTTTGAAACACCCTTTGACCTCAGCAACGCCAAGCAGTCTCTACTGGCATTCAAAGGGGATGTTTACGTAGGTTTGGGCGCTGAGGACTTCAGCCAGGCGGATTTGCAGTTTGCCCAGCAGCAGCTGCGTATTTTATCCGGTTTGTACGGGGTGCTCCGGCCCCTGGACCTCATGCAACCCTACCGCCTTGAGATGGGCACCAAGCTCAAAAACGAACGTGGCAAAAACCTGTATGAATACTGGGGAGACCGGATTACCTCACTGCTCAATGAAGACCTCAACGCCAACGGGCAGGACAAAAGCGTAGTCAACCTCGCTTCCAAGGAGTACTTCTCTGCGGTCGACCCTGAACTACTGGAAGGCCGCCTTTACCAAATCGACTTTAAGGAGCACCGGGACGGAAAATACAAGATAATTGCCGTGTATGCCAAAAAGGCCAGGGGGATGATGGCCCGCTACGCTGTCAAAAACCGAGTCGCCGCCCCGGAGGGCCTGAAAGGCTTTAATGAAGGCGGGTATGCTTTTAACGAAGCGCTGTCTTCAGAACAGCACTTTGTATTTACCCGGGAATCATAGTCTCCCGCAGGCTCTAATCGCTGTCCGTTAGCTTAAGGTAGTCACGGACCGTTGTGAGGTAGTAAACCCGTTCGTCAGCATCGCTGAAGAGCGGAGCGAAGGTGGAATCGGCAGCTGCCACGTACCAGGCTTCCCCCTCCTTCAGGCTTTCGTAAAGGGTGAGCGCGAGTTCGTACTGCTGCCCGGGGGTGGGCGGCTGCAAAGTAAAGAGGCTGCCAGACCAAGCCGTGTCCTGGGAAACCGTCAGGGGGTCGTGAAAGCCTTGCCTCCAGCTATTGGTTTTCAAAAAGAGGTAGGCTTCGTCCTCCAGCCAATTGTTGGCAATGACGGGGTAGAGGGTGGGTTCGCCGGGGTTGAAGCTGTACTTGTTCAGGTGGTAGAGCTCAATCCGGCTCTCTGGCTGTTCTGCTACCGTGTAGTTCGCGCTGCGCATATTTTTGAAGTAAAGCAGGGAGGGAGGGGTGGTGCGGTACCGCCGTTCGCCCGTACCAGTGGGCTGCCGTTCTGCGGTACCCCCGCAGGCTGCGCAAATCACCAGGCAAACCCAGGCAACAGGCCAAAAACATTTCATATCTTTCATTTTTAAATTGCCCTAACTAACAATATGCGACAGATAAGGTTTTTCCTGGCGTTAGCGCTGACCACCATACTGACTTTGCTGTGCAGCTTGCACCAGCCGCTAGGCTCCCCTCTGCCCGCTTTGGGCGGCTTTCTGAGCCCATTCACCGGCTTCTGGCAGAATGCAGAATGGGTAGGCAAGCACCAAGATGAAGTTTTGCCCTTCTCGGAGCTTTCCTCAACCAGCGAGGTGGTTGTTGATGAAAGAGGCGTGCCTCATATTTTTGCACAAAACACGGCGGATGCCGCCTTCATACAAGGCTACCTTCACGCCCGCGACCGGCTCTGGCAGATGGACATCTCCGTCCGGGCTACCCTGGGGCGGCTCTCCGAAGTCATGGGCGAACGCACCCTGGAGCACGACCGACTGCAGCGCCGTAAGGGCTTGCTTTGGGGAGCCGAAAATGCACTCCGCAAATGGATGACGTCCCCTGAGGAAGCCGCCATGATCAAAGCCTACTGCAAGGGCGCCAACGCATATATTGAAAGCCTGCGCCCTGCCAACTACCCTATCGAGTTTAAGTTGTTGGGCTACGCGCCAGAATCCTGGACACCACTCCATATTGCAGCGTTTCACAAATCTATGTCCGAAGTATTGTCCAGCCGCCACGACGACATTCCGGCCACGAATACCCGCGCCCTGCTAGGCGACTCACTCTTTCGGGCCCTATATCCAGAGCACAACCCCATGCAATCGCCCATCATTCCAGACCAGGTACAGTGGAACTTTATGCCTGTGCCGGCCACGGCAGCAACGACGGGCGACACCATGCTTTCCAGCAGGGCCATTCGTACCCCTTTTGATTTGCCCGACCCCCACATCGGCAGCAACAACTGGGCAGTAGCTGCCGAAAAGACGGCCAACGGCGCGCCTATCCTCTGCAACGACCCCCACTTGAGGCTCCGCCTGCCCGCTGTCTGGTACGAATTGCAAATGCATACGCCCGAATACAATGCTTATGGGGTTTCCTTCCCCGGCGTGCCCGGCATCATTATCGGCTTTAATGAACAAATAGCCTGGGGAGTGACCAATGTGGGCCACGATGTGCTCGACTGGTACCGCATCGACTGGGCAGACGACGGGAAAACCGCCTACCGAATTGACGGCAGGGAAGAACCGGTCCGGGAGGTCGTGGAAGTAATAAAAGTCAGAGGGCGGGAGGAGCCCCTCCGGGATACTGTCCGCTACACCCGCTGGGGGCCCGTCACTTACGAAGACCCCGGCCACCCTAAATCCGACATGGCGATGCGGTGGCTGCCCCACGATGAGCCCGCTGAGAAGCCTTTCTACGCCCTCGGTGTTTTCACTCAACTCATGGGCGGCAAGGGGCTGGCCGATTACCAGCAGGCCCTGCGGGGTTGGGAAAGCCCGGCTCAGAACTTCGTTTTTGCTAGCCGGGACAATGACATCGCCATTACAGTGAATGGAAAGCTGCCGCTGAAAACTGATCAGCAGGGGCGCTTTGTACAGGATGGCAGCACTTCCGCTTCCGGCTGGAAAGGGTTTATTCCCCACGAGCACCTGCCACGGGTTGTCAACCCCGAACGCGGGTTCGTCTCCTCTGCCAACCAACGCTCCACTGCGCCCGATTACCCCTACTACTACAATGGCCACTTCGACGATTACCGGGGCCGTTATATTAATCAGCGGCTGGCCGAGATGGACAATATCACGGTTGAGGACATGAAAGCTTTGCAACTGGACAGCCGCAGCCTCAAGCCAGCCGACGCCCTCCCGCAGCTGCTGCGCTTGCTGGACAGCACCGCCTCCCCGCTTCGGGCCCACGAGCGCATCGAACAGCTCCGCCGCTGGGATTACGACTTCGCCGGAGATGCAACCGCCCCGGGATTGTTTGAAAACTGGTATAACGCTACCTATGCTCAAACATTTGACGAGCTCATGGGCATACAGGACACCCTGGAGGTATTGATGCCAGAAGACTGGCGTTTCATTCAGCTGCTGGCTCAGCAGCCCGGCCACCCACTGTTTGACCATCAGTCGACCCCCGCCCGGGAAGACGCCAGTGATATCGTGCTGCGGGGCCTGGAGGAGGCCCTGGAGCAGCCGCCTGTTTCCTGGGCCGAGCAGCAATCCACGGATATTGGCCATTTGGCTCGCATACCCGCCTTTTCGCGCCTCGGCCTTAACGTCGGCGGTTATGCAGATGCGCCCAACGCCATTAAACCAGGCCACGGCCCTTCCTGGCGCATGGTTGTGGAGTTGGGCGCAGCGCCTAATGCCTGGGGTATTTTCCCGGGCGGCCCCTCCGGCAACCCCGGCAGCCCATTTTACGATGCTATGGTGACCCCTTGGGCGGAAGGTCAGTACAACCGCCTGCACCTTCTCAGCGACTCATCGGATGATGCGGTCCCGGTGCTTTATCGCCTCACCTTTAAAACTGCTGAATAATCATGCAAAAAACTTTTTCTGCGGCCCTGGCTATCCTGGTTGGAGGCGCCGTCGGGCAAAGCCTTTTGGCGTGGTGGAGCCTGCCCGTGCTGGCGGCCCTGATCGCCCTGATTTTCCGGATGCGCCCCCGGCCCGCTCTGCTGGGCGGGTTCCTGGGCGGATTGTTCCTGTGGGGGGGCTACGCCGCTATCCTCAATGTGCAAAACGACGGTATCCTCAGCGCCCGTATAGGGACGCTTTTCGGAGGGCTGAGCGGCGGGCTGCTGGTGCTCATCACTGGCTTGTTCGGGGCCGTCTTCGCAGCGCTTGGCGCCTGGACGGGCGCCCTGGCGCGGGAGGGGCAGCGTGACTAGCCTGCCGGGCATTTCCCCGTTTTGCGAGCTGAAATACCGGTAACGGTCAATTTGAGCTGCAAGCGGCGGCAGCCCGGGAATAACTAGTGCGACTAGTCCGAAATAGCACAGCGTATTTCACGCTTGGGCGCCCTGGTTTTACTGGGTTTCTTCGGTTAGTCATTTCTGAAACACTCCACTAGCCGGCTATCTGGCTTTAGCGCAAATGCCACGTCGGGCTGCACCCGTAGACTATCGGCCACCGAAAGAGCCCCGGCTTGGAAAGCCTTGCGCAAGGGCAGCTATACCAATCCGCCGCCATACATGCCCGCTTTAGCGATTTACGTCGATAATTCTTGACAAGGCCCGCCACTGTGGTTACCTTGCTTGTAAATGATAAATGGTTGAAATGGAAGATTCCAGATACAAAGCAGCAAAAAAAAGAGTAGAGGAGAAGAAAAGCTTCTACAGCCACCTCGGCTCTTTTGTCATTGTCAACACCTTTCTGTTCTTGCTTAATATTTTTTCTTCTCCCGGGCACTTTTGGTTTGTTTACCCCCTCTTGGGCTGGGGAATGGGCCTCATGAGCCATTACTACAAGACGTTCGGCTTTCCAGGCATGAAGGGGCCCCAATCAGAATGGGAGCGCCGGGAAATGGAAAAAGAAATGCGCCGGCTCGAATCCGGGGAGACAGATGATGATCACCTGGAGCTCCGGGAAATGGAAACCCGGAAACAGAAGAAATGGCGGGATGAAGACCTGGTGTAAGTCAACTTACACTGTACGCAAATAAGTCGGCCACCCAGCTACGCTAAGGCTATTCTTACACCCCGCCGGGCGTGCCTTCGGCTTCCGGTTGGACTACACTCTTGTAATAAACTCTGGAGCCCGGTTCTACGCTGCGGGTGATCCAGACATTGCCACCTATAATGCTGTTGCGCCCGATGACCGTCTCTCCGCCCAGGATGGTTGCCCCGGAGTAAATGACCACATTGTCTTCAATGGTAGGGTGGCGCTTGGTTTTGGCGTACTCTTTTCGTACGCTGAGCGCACCCAGGGTAACGCCCTGATATACTTTGACATTATCACCAATCTCTACGGTTTCCCCAATGACGACCCCCGTGCCGTGGTCAATGCAAAACCGCTCTCCAATTGTAGCGCCGGGATGAATGTCGATCCCCGTCATGCTATGGGCGTGCTCCGTAAGGACCCGGGGGATCAGCGGTACGTCCAACCGGTGGAACGTATTGGCCATGCGGAACACCGCAATTGCCCGAAACCCCGGATAGGTGCGTATGACTTCAGTGCGGCTGACGGCGGCGGGGTCGCCCGCCATGATCGCATCTGCGTCCATCTGCAGCAATTCGTAAATGTGGGGCAGCTCCTTCAGGAAAGCCGCTTCCAGTTCCTCCGCCCGCGTCGGCAGCATCTCCTCGATTTTTTCGAGCAAGGCAAAAAGCTCCAGTTTCAACTGCTGGTAGTGCTGTGCCAGTTCCCGTTCGCTTCGGTAACTGCGGTCAGCCAGTTCCGGAAACATCAGCGTCAGCAAGCCATCCAGCCAACTGTAGACCTCGCTAGGCGATGGGATTTTGCGGGAATCGCGGTGGGCAGCGTACAAGCGGGCAATAAACTGTTGCTCTTTCATGTCATTTTATTCATATGTCCTATTCATAAAGGTTGAATGCCGGAAAAGTTTTACGAAGGCTTGCGTAATTCTGCCCATGCCGCTTTTGTACGGGCGTGTATCGTAGTTTTGACAAACTGCTCCAGTGCTGAAAAATCCGATTTGTCAAAAGTTTGCTGGATTTGCCCCTCGCTGAGGTAACTCACCCGGTCGCATGCCTGCCTTACTGTAGCCATGATGTGGGAGCTTAGCAGCAGGCAAAGGCCGTTGTGCTTTAACTCTTCCAAAATTCCGTAGAGAATTTCCGTGCTCTCGAGGTCCAGCCCGCTGAACGGCTCATCCAGCAGCAACACCTGGTAGCCCCCCCCAAAATACCTAGCAACGCCAGCTTTTTTCGCATCCCGGTGGAGTAGGTCTCGGTTAAGCCCTTGAGTGGCAGCTGAAAAAGCCCGTTCCACTTATCGATGGGGAAGGCCGGGTTGCGGTAGCTGCACAGTTCCAGGTATTCCTGCCCGGTCTGATACGGATAGAAATAGGGCTCAGCGGGCAGGTAACCGATCCCGGCAGGCGATAAAGGGGCCCCCTCCCAGGTGGCTTCCCCGGAAAACGAAGGGCCTAAACGGCATAATGCTTTAAAAAAGGTGGTTTTGCCGGCTCCGTTGACCCCCAAAATACCGTGTGCCTCACCGGCCGCGGCTTTCAGATTGATAGCGTTCAGGATGAGCGTATTGCCATATCCGGCAGTCAGGTTGCTGATGTTAAGCATGGTATGCCATTTTGAAATGATGCCGCGCTCTTTTCACGAACCGCAGCAAGTAAAAGCCCACTACCGGCAACAGCAGGGGAAAGAACAGGCTAAAATAAACCAGGGTGACCGGCAGGCTTTGCATGACCCGTTGCCGGCCTGGGTACCAGGTGGCATATTTATAGGCGATGGAAAAAGCCAGCAGCAGCGCAATGAAGCTCAAACCAATCAAGGCCAGGTACCAATATTCCGGATGGAAAGCCAGGTGTAAAGCCAAGCCCGGCGCCAACACCACCAACTGCAGCGCAAAATGCCGAAGCCCGTGCCGCCACACTCCTCCTCCCTTTACAATGACCGCTATCGTCACCTCCCGGGGCTCCTGATATTCAAATACCGATGGGATTAGACTGGCCCAAAGCAACAGGACAATCAGCAAGACCGCCATACCGTAGGGTGCGGCCAGGCTTAGCAACCAAAGCAGGCCAAACAGGGCGCCGTACCGCCTCAGCGCGCTCCGCCACTCAAAGAGCGCTACGGGCAACCAGTTTACTATAAACCTTGGGTTAAATGACAGCCGCGTAGCCCGAACAGGCAGGAAGCCACTGGCAAGACTGCCCAGAGCTGCGGCCGGCCACATCCACCATTCCCCGCTGTAAATCAGCAAGGGTAGTACCACCAAACTGCTCACTATAGCATATTCCAGCCCCAGGGCCCAGCCCACCGGAAACCCGATACGCTTCAGGAAACGGTGGTCTTTACGCCTGTAGTGCCAGCTTACGGACAGCAGCAACGCAATTAATGGAATACCCCAACCGGGCGCCTGGCCTATTGCTTCAATCCCCCGCAGGGCAAAAACCAGCACAAGAGGCAAGGCAATCACGCCAGGCCAGCCCGCAGTGTACAGTACCCGCCTGAGCTGCCGTAACCGAAAGCGAAAATAGGCCTTGAAACTGTTAATGGAATCCTTCATGCGCTCGTTCATAACCGGCTCAATTTAGTCAAATCCGGAGCTTTTCACCCGCATCATTCTGCCAACATCCCTGGATTGAAGCTGAAACGCACGGACGACACCTAAAATAATGAACATTCTGCATCAGTTCCTGTATTTTAGCAGCAATTCCGAATGTCCTGACAGCTGGCTCACTCAAAGTGGCAGCCTGCCTAAAACCGTAAAATCATGATCAAAACCCAGGGCCTGACCCGCCGCTTTGGCGATTTCACTGCGGTCAATCAGGTTTCCTTTGAACTGAAGGAAGGAGAAACCCTCGCCCTTATCGGCCCCAGCGGCTGCGGCAAAACCACCACCCTGAAAATGCTAAACCGGCTGATCAAACCCACAGCGGGGCAGGTTTGGGTAGACGGGCAGGACATCAGCCAGCAACCCGTAGTAGAACTGCGCCGGCGGATGGGGTATGTCATTCAGGATATGGGGCTGTTCCCGCACTACACGGTGGCAGAGAATATCGCAGTGGTCCCAAGGCTACTAGGCTGGGAAGCCAACCAAATCAAGGACCGTACAGGTGCATTGCTTGAACAACTGGGGCTGGAAACCGGTGCTTTTGCCCAAAAGTACCCGCACGAGCTAAGCGGGGGGCAGCAGCAGCGGGTAGGCATTGCCCGGGCGCTGGCTGCCAATCCGCCTATTGTGCTGATGGACGAGCCCTTCGGCGCACTGGACCCCCTTACCCGGCAGCAAATCCGGCGGGATTTCATGGAGCTGGAGGAACTGCGCTCGAAGACCACCATTATGGTGACCCACGATATTGAAGAGGCTTTTGAGATGGGCAGCCTCGTGTGTTTGCTCAACCGGGGTGAAGTACAGCAGCTTGCCCCTCCGGAAGCCCTTCTGCAGAACCCGGCCAATGCCTTCGTAGCTGATTTCGTTGCCGAAAAAGCCGCCCAGCTGGAACTCCGGTCGGCCAAGCTGCGGGATGTGCTCCGCCAATTGCCCCAAACCCCACCGGTTGAGGGCGAAGCGCTTGCCCTCTCCCCTGCCCTGCCGCTGCTGCGCGCCATCTACCAACTGGCTAAAGCAAGGGGCAAACACCCCCTGGGCTCCACCACCCTCGACGGGCAAGTGCGCTACTTTGCCCTGCCCGACCTTATCGAAGCTTTCAAAAACAACCTGCAGACATGGGCGAACTGATCTCTTTTCTGGTCAATAACCGGGAAAAAGTGCTGGAACAGATCCTCGAGCACATCGGGCTAACCTTTATCTCTCTCCTGCTCGCTGCCCTGATTGCCGTACCCGTGGGCATTTTCATTACCCGCCGCCCCCGCTTATCGGGCGGAGTGCTTGCTTTCACCGGTATCCTGCAAACGATACCAAGCATCGCACTGCTGGGCTTCCTCATCCCGGTACTGGGCATCGGTATCCAGCCCGCCATCTTCGCGCTATTCCTGTACGCCCTCCTGCCCATACTCCGCAACACCTACACCGGCATCAGTGAGGTAGACGAAGCGGTCAAGGAGGCTGCGCTCGGCATCGGGTTGTCGAAGGGGCAGCTGCTGCGGCAAGTGGAACTGCCCCTGGCGCTGCCGGTCATCTTCGCCGGGCTGAGGACAGCTACGGTGATCAATGTAGGGGTGGCTACCCTGGCCGCCTACATTGGCGCCGGCGGGCTGGGCGAATTCATCTTTGGCGGCATTGCGCTCAACAACCCGACGATGATACTGGCTGGGGCGGTGCCCGCTGCCCTTTTGGCTATCGTTTTCGACCAACTACTCGCGCTGCTGCAGCATACCAATGCGCGCAAGCTGGCTAAACTGGGCAAGCCCCTGCTGTTGGCCATTCCAATACTTTCTTCCGCTTACTTCTGGCCCCAGGCTTATGCGCCCGGCTGGAGCGCCGGCTTCCCACCGGAGTTTATGGGCCGGCCCGATGGCTATCAAAAGGTCGTGGACACCTATGGCGTGGGCTTCAGCACTACTATATTGAATAATTCTCTAATGTACAAGGCGGTCTACGAAGGCGAAGTGGACGTCATCAGCGGCTATGCGACCGACGGGCGGGTAGAGGCTTACAACTTGCGGCAACTGGAAGACGACCGCCATGCTTTCCCTCCTTATTATTGCGCTCTAATAATGCAGAAAAAACTGGCGGAGGAAAATAAAGACCTGAAGGAGGCGCTGGGCCTCCTCGCCGGGCGCATCAATGACTCGGTCATGACGGTCCTCAACTACCGGGTGGACTTCGACAAGCTGGCACCGGAGCGGGTAGCACGGGACTTTCTGCAAGCAGAGGGGCTTTGGAAAGCCGACCGGAAAGAAGGGGGGGAAACACTGATCATCGGTTCCAAGATTTTTACCGAACAGTACATTCTGGTGGAGCTCTTCAGTCAGCTCATCAATGGATACACCGACTACGACGTGGACACCCGCCCGGGGCTGGGCGGGACCAAGATTTGCTTTGATGCTTTACGCAATGGCGAGATCGACCTTTACCCGGAGTACACCGGGACCGGGCTGCAGGTGCTACTCGACCCGCCTCAAGACACCCTGGAGCGTATCATCACGCAGCCCGATGCCGTCTACCGTTATGTCAGCCGGGAATTTGAGGCGCAGTACGGGCTGCAGTGGCTTGCCCCCCTTGGGTTTAACAATACCTATGCGCTGATGATGCGGGAGGCGCAGGCGGAGTCTTTGAATATCGAATCGATATCCGATCTTATCCGTCAACAGTAAGCCGGAACTTAGAACTCCTCAGCCTGATACCTGACCTGCCCGTCCACCATCGTCATCAGCACTTTGGACTCGAGGATTTCTTCGTCCGTACAATCAACCAGGTCATGTGAAAGCACCACAAAATCAGCTGCTTTCCCTTTGGTAACGGAGCCTTTGAAGTCCTCCTCAAAGCCGGCATAAGCATTGCCCAGGGTGTAGGAATGGATGGCCTCCTCCCGGGTCATCCGTTGCTCCGGGAAGAACTCGAAGCCATTATCTGCGCGCTTGCGGGTAACGGAAGCGTAGAAGCTCAGCAGGGGGTCCACATCCTCCACCGGAGCGTCGGTGCCATTGGCGATAATGACGCCTTCATCCAGCAGGCTGCGCCAGGGGTAGGCGCCGAGGCGGGAGCGCTCTCTGCCCAGGCGTTTTTCCACAAAGGGTGCATCAGAGGTACAGTGAATGCCCTGCATGGAGGCAATGATGCCCATTTCGCGAAAGCGTGGGATGTCAGCTGTATCAAGGTGCTGCGCGTGCTCGATGCGCCAGCGGAGGTCTTCTTTTTCCGGTTGCGCTTTAAACTGTTCTTCGTAGATGTTGAGCACTACCCGGTTAGCACGGTCGCCGATAGCGTGCACACACATTTGCATATCGTTGTCCATAGCCAGCTTAGCGATATTTTTCACCTCAGGAATAGGGGTAGTGTTCTGACCGGTGAAGCCCTTTTTATCGTTGTAGGCCCGCAATAGCCAGGCACCGAAGGCACCGAGGGCACCGTCCACTTCCGACTTGATGGCCCGGCAGGTAAAGTAATGGTTGCCGATGTCAATTTTCGGATACCCCTCCAGATTGTCTTTCATCTCATCGTGACTGTGGCGGACCATAGCCCACAGCCGGAGGTCGAGCTCACCGGCTTCAGCCATTTGCTCGTAGCGCTCGAGTTCAAAGTATTTGGAGCCCGCATCCTGAAATGAGGTAACGCCTTTTTTCAGGCACTCTTCTTCTGCCAGTTCAATCGCCCTGTACCACTCTTTCGTTTTTGCCTCCGCAGACAGTCCGGCGCGGTAGTCGTCGTATGCCGCATTGATGAGGCTCATTGCCCGCTCTTCAAACACGCCAATGGCTTTGCCGCGGGAGTCCCGAACGACCTCCCCGCCCGAAGGGTCGGGTGTTTCAGCAGTTACGCCGGCGAGTTCCATGGCTTTTGCATTGGCAAACAGGGAGTGCCCGCTTGCGTGGCGGAGCATGACCGGGTTCTCAGCCGAAACGGCGCTCAGGGCATCGTGATAAGGGTAGCCCAGCACGGAGGGAGTTGGCGTCTCCGTCCATTTTTCCTGATGCCAGCCCCGGCCGACGATCCATTCTCCGGGCTCGGCCTGCTCGGCGGCTTTGGCTACCATGTCTACAATCTCCTCCCAACTTTTGGTCGTCAAAAAATTCAGGTTGATCAAGCTATAGCCTAAGCCCGAAAAATGGCCATGGCCCTCGATGAAGCCGGGCATCAAAAACCGCCCGGCCAGATCAATAACCTCAGTACTGTCGCCTTTGTATTTTTGGACCGCTTCGGTGGTGCCAACCTCCAGGATACGGCCCGACCGGATGGCCAGAGCCTCCGCCCGGGGCTGTAGCGTATCGACAGTATAGATATTTCCGTTGATAAGCAAGGTATCCGCCATCGAATCTGGCCCGGGGCCTTGCTCACAGGCAGACAACAGTAGCGATAACAATAGGATAGGGAGCAATCTTAGCATGTTGAATCAAATCTAGGCTGCTAACCTAACAAACTTTTGCCATATTAATGCCGGTAGCCCTTCCAGGTGCCCCCGTACCGGTAGCCCGGCTCCTGCCGGTGGGCTTCGCAGCAGGCTTTGCATACAAACACCCAAGGGCCTTTTTTGCGGAGCTGAATGCGGTAAAGCGTAGTGGCGGCCTGGCCGCAACTGTGGCAATCTTTGGTCTTCATCCTATGCGTTTTTTGACGTTGCGAAACGGTGGAAGGTTAACTTCAGGCGGCCGCAAAAGTTTTTCTCATGGAATTGAAACATCAAAAAATACTGCTCGTATTAAGGGTAGAAATATTATAATTTAGCGTATATTTACCATCCCCCCAGAACGGTATACCACCACTTACCATTTCGCACAACACCATTTCCAACACTACCGAACAACCACTAGTGCGACTAGTCTGAAATAACACGTCGTGGCTCAAGCTTAAGGCTTTGGTTTTTCCGGTCTTCGGCGGCCAGTTATTTCTGGATCAATCCACTTGACACGCTATTGACTCCATGAACCTCGTGTTCAGGATTAACATTTTGTTCTGACAACATCAAACAGATATGCCAAAAACGAAGGCCCGGGGTAACGTCCTCAGCCCTTCAGCTCTGCTCTTTTGCTACTATACCTGTCTCGAATAGCGAGGAAAGAGGGTTTTCATATCTGTTTGGGTACTCATTTAAAAACCCGAGAGATGATGAGATTTCTGGTACAGTTATTTGGCCTAGTGCTGCTTTCCCTGCCCCCGCTTTATGCACAGCAGCCCCCGGCTCCAATTGCTTGTGGGGCGTTGGCTTCCCCTTCCTCTTTACAGCTCATGGATAGCCTGCAAGATGCCTATTTGGACTATGTTTCCGTTTTTGAAGCCGGGAACCCCGAAGGCGTTTTGGATGCCGTGCCGGTACAGGTGCACATCATCCGGCGCAGTGATGGCACCGGCGGCTTGAGCGAAGCGCAGTTCGAGGCTGCTTTGACGGAAGTCAATGACTTTTTTTTTAACGCGAGCATGGAGTTTTTCCAGTGCAGCCCGATCAACTTTGTCAACAGCGATACGTACTTCAACCTGAGCACTGCGGAGGAAACGGCTTTTTGGAATACTTATGGCGTCTCTGATGTGCTTAACATTATCATTCCCGGCGGCAATCTGACTACCGCTACGGGAGGTGGCTTGTGTGGTTACGCTTACCTGCCCGGCGGCGGGCGGGACTTGATTGCGGTGGCCCGCAACTGCATGCTTTCCGGCGGCAATACCTTTGCGCACGAGATCGGCCATTACTTTGGGCTTTACCATACCCACGGCAAGGTCAACTGCGGGGGGCTGACCGACGAGCTCGTGGACGGCTCCAACTGCACCACAGCCGGTGATGATGTCTGTGATACGCCCGCCGACCCAGGCTTGCTGGGTGTCGGCTGCAGCGGCTACCTCGTCTCCAATTGTGTGTACACCGGCTCCTTTACGGATAATAATGGCCAGCCCTACGACCCCGATGTATCCAATATCATGTCTTACGCTCCTCACAGTTGCCGAAACACTTTCTCTGCCGGGCAATACGCCCGGGCCAGCTTTTACAATACCAACACCCGGGGCTACCTCAGCTGCGGCAATGCGCCCAGCGTTGGCAGCACTTGCGTGGAGGCTCAGCCCATTTCTAACAGCGGCAATTATTTCCCGGATGGGCCAGATGCCGGCGGGGGCTGCCACAACTGCTCCGGGGGCGCCCAGCATGCCGATTGGTTTTACTACGATGCCCCGGCCAATGGCACCATTTCGGTAGGCAGCTGCCTGGGCAGTGTCAACACCCGGCTCTGGGTCTACACCGGCAGTTGCGGCAACCTGGTAGAGGTAGCCAGCAGCGATGACGACTGCGCTGTAACCCTGAATGGGCCCAATACCGCCAGCGAGGTAACACTGAATGTAACGGGGGGCACCCGCTATTATTTCGAATGGGATGACCGCTGGTCGGACAGCAACTTCGACTTTTCCTTTGCCTTCACTACGCCCTGCAACCCGCCTGGCGCTGTACAAACGGTTTCTGCCGGCTACTCCCATATCACTCAGGATTGGGAAAGCCTGCCGGGTGCCCAGGGGTATAATGTCCGGTACCGGCCGGTACCTTCCGCCCCCTGGACCCTGGAGGAGAACCTGGCCAACAGCGAGCACACGCTGGAAAACCTGTCGCCCTGCACCACGCAGGAATGGCAGGTCCAATCCATCTGCAACGGCATCCCCAGCGCCTGGAGCAGCATTTATACCATCAGTACGGCCGGCTGCTCTGACGCATACTGCTATTCGTATGGCAATAGCTCTTCCGCCTGGATTACGATGGTATCGGTAAGCAACCTCAGCAACACCTCAGACAACGGGAACGGCTATTCCAACTTCACCTCCGAAACCGCCACCGTCACTCAGGGGCAGTCTTATACCTTAGTGATGGACTCGGATGATACCTTCACCGCTCCGGTCTACTGGCGCGTCTGGGCTGACCTTAACCAAGATAACGACTTTGAAGACCCCGATGAGTTGCTGCTCTCGGCAGCTACCAATAGCGGTTCGCTGGTATCGGGGGCCATTACTATACCCGGCGGCAGCCTGGCCGGCACCACCCGCCTGCGCGTAAGCATGGCCCGGGACAACTTCCCCTCCCCCTGTAGCACCGGCAGTTTTTCTGACGTCGAGGACTACGGCCTGATCATTCAGCCTGGCAGTTGCGATGCCCCTGCTGCGCCTGTTATTTCCGAAGTGGGATACGCCTCGGTAAGAGCGGACTGGCAAACCTCGCCAAATGCAGTAGCCTATCAACTGCGGTACCGGGCTCTTGGCGACTTCTCCTGGTCAACGACTTCCTGGGTGGAAAACCCTACCAACTATCTTTACAACCTGGAGCCCTGCACCGAATACGAAGTGCAGGTCCGGTCAGATTGCGGCAGCAATTTCAGCGACTTCTCCACCTCTGCTACCCTGACGACTGCCGGTTGTGACGACCCCTATTGCTATTCCTATGGCAACAGCCGCAACAACTGGATCGACCGGGTTAACCTGGGAGCCATCAACAATATCTCTGGCAATGACCACGGCTACGCTAATTATACCCACCTGAACACCAGTGTGCAGCCCGGCAACGATTACCCACTGCTGCTGCAGGCACAGGGCAGCAGCCCCGTCACTACTGTTTACTGGCGCGTCTGGGTGGACTTCAACCAGGACAACGACTTTAACGATGGGGACGAGTTGGTCTTTGAAAGCCTGAGCGGTGGCCAGGGGTCGGTCAACGGCACGTTGAGTGTGCCCGACGGGATAAGTTCCGGCACTACCCGCATGCGGGTGTCCATGAGCACAGGGCAGTACAGCTCGGCCTGCTCTGTAGGCGGCATACGCGAGGTGGAAGACTATCAGTTAACCATTAACACGCCCGACTTTTTGACGATTACGCCCGGCAGCCTCAGCATCCCTTCTACCGGTGGCAATGCCGGCTTTATTATTTCCTCCAATACCAGCTGGGAAATCACCGAAAACGCACCTTGGCTAACGGCCAGCCCAATAAGCGGCCTCGGCAACGGGACCATTACTTTGACCGCCACGCCCAACAACAGCACTAACGGCCGGTCGACCAACATCATCGTCAGCGGGGATGGTGTGGCCGACCAAATCGTAACCGTTACGCAAACCGGAGCCCCGGCCAACCTTAGCCTCGCCCCTGCCTCGCAGGCCGTAACGGCACCGGCCGGGCAAACCGCCCTGCAAGTTACAGCTAACGTAGGATGGACCGCCACTTCCAATCAAAGCTGGGCTACTGTATCCCCGGCCTCCGGCAATGGCAATGCAGCCCTCACCGTGACCTACGCCGAAAACACCGGCTCTACTCAACGCACTGCGACCATTACCCTGAACAGCCCCGGGCAGCCCGCCCAAACCGCAACTGTGCTTCAGAATGCCCCGGCTACCGGGCCAGTACTGACGGTATCACCCAGCAGCCAGCAGGTGGGGGCTGCCGCCGGGCAAACAACCATTGAGGTAAGCTCGAATGTCAGTTGGAATGTCAACGCCAGCCAGCCATGGGCTACGCTATCCATGAACTCGGGCAGTGGCAGCGAAACGGTAACCGTCTCCTATACT
Organism: uncultured Phaeodactylibacter sp.; assembly: GCA_964575505.1. Lineage (GTDB taxonomy): Bacteria > Bacteroidota > Bacteroidia > Chitinophagales > Saprospiraceae > Phaeodactylibacter. The sequence goes on along the minus strand of CAZNSK010000054.1, from coordinate 16,139 downwards.
GAAAATACCGGCAGCGTGCCGCGCTCCACGATGGTCATTTTTTCCACCCCAGGCCTGCCTCCGCAGACGGCTGCCATTGAGCAAGCAGCGGGCAGCCCCACCCCTGCCCTATCGGTTGCCCCTTCCAGCCTTACTGTTAATCACGAGGCAGACTGCGTGGCCTACACCCTGAGCAGCAATACCACCTGGACAGCTACGGCGGATGTCAACTGGGTGACTTCCATTCAGCCCAGCAGCGGGAATGGGGATGCCACCGTCACGGTTTGTTACGGGGAAAATATGACCAGCAGTTTGAGAATTGCCAACCTGACTTTCACAGGGGCAGGGGCCTCGGCAACCGCCAGCCTTAATCAAAACCCGGAGGTAGACATCCCGCCCTGGCCGGTGGTGCCCACTGGGCTTACCCATACCGTCGTGCTGCCCGATACGCTGTTTAGCGAGCTGGGCGGCGGCATCCTGAGCCCGCTGGACTGGATTGGCTTTTTCTACGACGACAACGGCACAGCCCGTTGTGCCGGTGCCGGGCAGTGGGACCCCAATAACAATACAGCCGTTACCGTGTACGGAGATGACCCGCAGACCGCCCCTAAAGATGGGTTTGACGAGGGCGAGTTTTTCTCCCTGCGGGTTTTCCGGTCGATCGAGCAGGATACCGTTGATGCGCAGGGCGGGTATGCCCCGATTGATAATGTCGTTTCCAATACCAACCGCTTTGCAATTGATGGGCTGAGCAAGCTGGACAGCATCTACATCCCGCCGAGTACCGCCCCCTGGACCGTTACCGTCACCGGGGACAACCACTCTGTGATCATCCCCATGGATTTGGCCGGCAGCATCGACGGGCAACCTTTGACTACTGCCGACTGGATTGGCTTTTTCTACGAAGACAACGACACCATGCGCTGCGCCGGAATGGGCCGGTGGGACGACCAGAACAACACGGTAATCCCCGTTTACGGCGATGATGCCCAAACGCCGGCCAAGGATGGGTTTGACAACGGTGAAGCCTTTATTGTCAAAGTTTGGCAGACAGCAACGGCGACCGAGTATACAGCTACAGTCGCTTACGCGCCTACGGATGTACTGATCACTCATACCGGCACTTATGCCAACGATGGTGTCAGCAAGATCGACGAGATTGACGTTACGCTGGATATTTCCCTGGATATTGTGCTGGACCTGGGCTGGAACACCATTTCTACTTACGTTATCCCGCCTAGCCTATCCATGGAAGATATTTTCAGCCCGGTGGAGGACGAAGTCATTATCGTTAAGGACGGCGCGGGTAATTCCTACATCCCAGCCTTTGACATCAATGATATTGGGGACTGGGATATGCTGCAGGGATACCAGGTGAAAATGTCTGACACCAAAGTGCTAACCCTGACCGGGGAGCAGATGGACCCTCAAACCGCCATCCCCCTTGCTGCGGGCTGGCAAATCATCGCTTACCTCCGCAGCACGCCTGCCCCAATTGCCGGCGAACTATCCGGCCTGGGCAATGACCTGCTCATTGCCAAAAACGGCGCCGGGGATACCTACATCCCTACTCTTAATATTGATGACGTGGGCAATATGGTGCCCGGCCGGGGCTATCACCTGCGCATGACCGGTACCGACACCCTGGTCTACAGCCCGGATAGCTTTACGGGCAGCAGTGTGGATGCGCTGGCGGAGGTGGTTTCCCCAGGCTGGCACCATACCGCCCTTGGGGAACGGGCAGCGGCAGAGTTGCAACCCACCGGCAATAGCGCTACGCTGATTATCCCGAAGCCATTGGCTGCCCAATGGCTGATGCCAGGCGATCAGGTAGCTGTAGTAGACGCCAAAGGGCAGCGGTACGGCCTGGCCCGCTACGAAGGGCACCACTTCGCGGTCACAGTTTGGGGAGATGACCCCGCCACGCTGGCCGTGCAGGAAGGGCTGCAAGCTAGCCAGCCCTACTACCTGCGCCTCTGGCAGGGAGGAACGCCTAGCCCGGTAGACTACCGCATGGTATTTGAGTCCCAACAGCCAGCTGCCTACCAGCAAGATGATGTGCAGGTGGTCCGGAAGCTGGAACGCACCGGCCAACAGGGGGTGCAGGTATTCCCCAACCCTGCCCGGGACCGGCTGACGGTACGCCACTATGCGGAATCAGCAGGCCCGTTGCGGTACGACCTGCTTAGCCTCGGTGGCCAGCGCGTATTCTCCACAGAGGCCGCTGCACTGCAAGCGGGCTGGCAGGAACAGCAGATTCCGCTAAAGGGGTTGAGCAGCGGGCCCTACATCCTGCGCATCATTGACGGGCAAAATCTACAAAGCCGGAAAATCTTCAAAAACTAATCTGTACCTCGGCTGCCAACTGGCAGCCAATCTACCTCAATTCGTATGGGGCTGCTCCGGCAGCCCCATTTTTTTGTACCTTCCGGCTCAAAATACCGCAGACTATGGAACAGGTACGACTCCGCATCAAAGGAAGGGTACAGGGCGTCTTTTTCCGGGCTTCCACGCAGCAGAAAGCGCAAGAGCTCGGCCTGAAGGGCTGGGTCCGCAACGAGCCGGATGGGAGCGTAACCGCTGTGGGGCAGGGGCCGGAAGCGGCTTTGCAACGCTGGATTGACTGGTGCCATGAGGGGCCGCCCCAAGCCAGGGTGGAATCGGTAACGGTGGAGCAGCAGCCTACCGGAGCGCCTTTCCCGGGATTCGACATTAAAAGATAAACGCAACTATGCTAAACATCCGAAAAGCGAATGAAGAGGATTTGCCGGATTTGCACGCCCTGGTCCGGGAACTGGCCATTTATGAAAAGGCAGAGTCAGCATTTACGGCCACATTGGAAACGTACCGGCAAGACTTCAGGGCCGGGGTTTTTGAAGCACTTGTAGCCGAGCAACGAGGGGCAATTGTTGGTATGGCCCTATACTATCTTACCTATTCCACCTGGAAAGGCAAAATGCTGTACCTCGAGGATTTTGTAGTCAAGCACCCTTACCGCCGGCAGGGAATTGGCGAAGCGCTATTCGACAGCTTCCTGGAACAAGCCCGGGAGAAAGGGTGCCGCCTCGTGAAATGGCAGGTGCTGGACTGGAACGAGCCGGCTATCCGATTTTACAAGAAAAAAGCAGCCACCCTGGAGACAGAATGGTGGAATGGCAAGATTTTCTTGTAATTGTTAAATTTTGTTGATAAATTAGAGCCTTAAGCCGGGCGCAATGTTTGATTTTTGCCCGTATACCTGTCCAGAATAACTACACAACAAACAAACAGAGGCTGTTACCCTCCCGGTCCTCACTTTCCGGTTTGTGGTTAACTCCTTTAATTACAATTACGATAGCCTTTAACGGGAAGTGCCTGTAAACAGGTAGCTTCAATGCTTCATTGCATGGGGAGAAATAACCGTTGCCCGCTATGGGCATGGGCTAGTGGAGTGTTTCAGAAATGACTAACCGAAGAAACCCAGTAAAACCAGGGCGCCCAAGCGTGAAATACGCTGTGCTATTTCGGACTAGTCGCACTAGTTCTTTAAGTATAAATTTATAGTGTTTCATAGTGTGAGGGGTAGCCACTTTTTAGTGGTTGCTCCTTTTCTTTTTTTAGGATTGGCGGTTCAGCAACGCCTCCGCCAGCTGCCGCAGCGCGGTTTTTCCTGTTTCTGGTGCTTGCAATGCCTTCAGGGCTTCAAATGCGGTATCCTGGTAATGCTGCTTTTGCTGCTCGGCCCAGGCGGGAATGCCCAGCTGATGCAAAAGCCCGATCACCGTTTGAATTTTTTCATTTTCATTAGCCGGGGTAGTGCTCATAAGCACCCTTAGGGCTTCCAGGTCTGCCCCTTCGGCGCGTTGCATGGCTTCAAGGATAAGAAAAGTTTTTTTGTTTTGGGCAATATCGCCGCCTACGCGCTTGCCAACCTGTGCGGCATCGCCGAAGGCGTCCAGCATATCGTCCTGCAACTGAAAGGCAATGCCGATGTTGCGCCCAAACTGCCGCAGCTGTTCCAAATCAGCAGCCGGGGCCCCGCCAGCAAGCCCCCCCATCTCCAGGCTGCCACCGATCAGGGCAGCGGTTTTTAGCTCGATCATCCGGATGTATTCGGGGATTGTGACGTCATGGCGGGATTCAAAATCCACATCGTACTGCTGCCCCTCGCACACTTCGATGGCGACCTGATTAAAGATGCGGAACAGCTGAGCGACCTTAGCGTCCCCGTAGCCGCCTTCCGCCAGAAAACGGTACGCTTGTATCAGCATGACATCACCGGATAGAATACCCGCATTGAGCCCGAATTTGGAATGCACGGCGGGTTTTCCGCGGCGCAAAGGCGCTTCATCCATGATATCGTCGTGGATCAGAGAGAAGTTGTGAAAAACTTCCACCGCCATAGCTACCGGCAGGCTCTGCCGCCAGTTTTCCCCGTAGAGGCTGGCCCCCAACAGAACCAGTAGGGGCCGCAAGCGTTTACCAGGGCTAGACATGATGTATTCCACTGGCCCGTAAAGCCCGGCGGGCTCCCGGGTGAAGGCGTGCGCAGCACGATACTGTTCGAAGGCTGCCCGTAGGGCGTTAATATCCTGCATAAATAACAAATGGTTTGCCCAAAGATAGATAAGCTCATCGGTTCAGCCAATGTTGGGTGCACAATGAAATCCAACGGGCTGCTCCCTACCACCTCAGGGAAGGCAGGCACAGGCCCCTCCGCGACCTACAGGGCAGGCAGCACGGATTGCCACTGCGACAGCTGTTCCCCCCTGAGGGCCTGCGCCTTAGGGGTCGCGCAGTAATAAGTTACCTAGAATAGGCGAAGTTATTTTGTGCGCTAACAAGGCAAAAAACGTAACCATCCGTACGGACGGTGAGGCTTTTTAACCTGTCTGCCGTTGGCGTTAGCCAGGCAGGCGCAGTTAGCGTGCAAAAGAACGAGTCTAAATCGGTAAGTTATTGTGGCGCGACCCCTTAGCCTGCCGGCGATAGCTGTCAGCTTTTACATAATTTGTTTTAAGGCTGAAAACTCGGGTTGGCAAGAAAGGTGACAGGAAAAGATGATAATTACGCGTTATATTTTCTTCATTATTGCCAAATAAATCCTAACTTTACATAGATGAATCGGATATAAGCTCGAATCAAACAGAATCGAAGCCTTGTCATTTTAGATGAACCGGCACATAACGCCCTATCTGTTTTGAGCTGAGGGGGATCCTGCCTTGCTCAATGGGCCGTTAATGGTACTTTGGTTCCAACATTTCAGCCGCTGCAAGCTGCTGGACTTCTTAGCCAATAACGAATATGATCAACAATTCAAAGACACATAATATACTACTTATTGAGGATAATCCGGGGGATGTCAGGCTAACACAAGAAGCTTTCAAAGAAAGTGAAAAAGATACGCACCTCGAAGTCGTCACTGACGGTATCGAAGCCATAAAATATTTGCGCAAAGAGCCCCCCTACCAAGAAAAGCCCTCCCCGGATTTGATACTACTGGATTTGAACCTGCCGAAATGGGACGGCCGGGAAGTACTTGGCGTGATCAAAGCCGATGAAATACTCAAACGCATTCCGGTTGTTGTACTGACGACTTCCAATGCTGGAGTTGATATTCTGAAGAGTTATGATTTGCACGCTAATTGCTTTATCAACAAACCGATTGATTTTGATAAATTTTTCGAAATAATTCACAAGATCGAGGACTTTTGGTTGTCAACTACTATTTTGCCGACTAAGGTCTCGTAAGCCAGCACAAGTATTGCGCCCCCGTTTTTCCCACCGATTATAATTAAACCAACGCCGACAGTTGTACAGGGCGGAGGTGCGCCTGCAAAGGCGATGCCTGATCCTGTACAGCACTACAGCTTCCCCCGCGGCATCGGGGAAAGGATTACTTACCATGAAACACTAGAAGCATGCTAGCCGGATGCGATCCGGTTCAGCCTGAGATTTTGATTACGGAAAAGAGTATTTCGTTGAGTTCCTTATATTTATACCGAAGCTCAACGACAGGCTCAAACGCGGTTCAATGGTATGAGTAATAATAACACCAAAATTCTAATTATTGAGGACACCGAATCAGACATAGCGCTGATCGAGGCATTGTTGAAGGAGGCCAGGTTTAAACACACCCTGTTTAAATCGGACTCGCTATCGGAGGGCCTGGATAAACTATGGGAATGCCAGCCCCAGATCGTACTGCTCGACCTCAACTTGCTCGACGTGGTCGGGTTCAAAACGCTGCAGCAATTCCGGGAAAAAGCCCCGGATGTGCCGGTAATCGTCATGACAGGTTACAAAAACGAAATCATGGGGATTCAATCGGTAAGAGCGGGTGCACAGGACTTTCTGGTTAAGGGGGAGTTTGACCACCGGGCCCTGGTCCGGACCATCAATTACTCTTTGCAGCGTTTCGAAGCCCACCACCGGCTACAGGAACAAGCAGAGAAGCTGAGCAAGAACGAAGAGCGTACCCGCCGGGCGCTGCAAATTGCCCGTATCGGCCGCTGGGAAATGAATATCGTGGATAATTCTATGAAGTGGGACGATGAGATCTACCGTTTCTTCGGATTTTCGCCCCGCAGCTTCCCCCCTTCCCTTTCAGAATACCTTAAATACGTGCATGTCGAAGACCGGCAGCGGGTGGAGCGTTTCTTCGACGAAGCGATGAAGGACGGCAAGCCCCATACCATTGAACACCGCATCCTGATCGACAATACCCGGGTCCGCCATTTGCAGGTCAATGCGCAGGTCAGCTACGTGGAGAAAGAAAATCAGATGATGCTGCTGGGCAGCATGCAGGACATTGGCTTTCAAAAACAAAAAGAAGAGCCTTTGGATGAAGACGGTGAGCAGAGCAAGGACGGGGCCCACACGCCAAGCGGCACGGCGCCCGAGCCAGAGTCCGATAAAGAAGAGGAAACGAATGCGTCCATTCAAGACGCCTCCAAAGTATTGTTTTCGGATTTCTCCTTCAATTTGCGCACGCCCATTGCTTCCGTTATCAACTTCATCTATTTGCTCGAAGAAACCCAACTTGACGGGCGGCAATCGGAGTATATCCGAGGCATCAAATCTTCTTTGGAGGACCTTTCCTTTGCCCTCAATAATTGGATCAACCTTTCCACCCTCCGCAGCGAACAAGTCAACCTTAAGGAAACGGAGGTACAGCTTTCCGGCATCCTGAAAACCGTACGGGATATTTCCAAAATAAGATCGGAAAAATCCGGTAATAAGCTGAGCATAGAGACTTCCCAGAAGCTCCCTGAGACCCTCATTACCGACCCGCAGCGGCTCACGCAGCTGACTTACAACCTGATTGAAATTGCTGTCAATCACAGCATACCTGACAGCGAGGTCAAGCTTGCCTTAGGGGTAAGAGGGAGCAGGCACGTGGACCTCCACTTGCTGGTCCGCACGAGTTTCCAGTCCGATGAGTTTTCAGCCCAAGAAGCGCAGGAGCTCATTCAGGATGAAGATATCCTTAATGACCATAGCATTGAATCCAGCCGGATGCTCCCTCTGATCATTGCTCACCGGCTAGCCGGCCTGATGCAGGGCAAGCTGGAAATCTTCCGGAAAACCAGCCAAAAATCTGAGATCAAAGTGGAAATCCCGGTGAAAGTCGCTAACGGGCAGCCGAAAAAAATCCCTGAAAAGCCGGTGGCACCCCTAAATATCCTCCTGGTGGAAGACCATGACCTCCACCGCCTGGCGACCCGCCGGATGCTGGTCAACTGGTCTGAAAAAGTCAGCGTTGATGTTGCAGCCGACGGGCAGGAGGGCGTCCGCCTCGCCAACCAATCCCGCTACGACCTGATCCTTATGGATTTGGAGATGCCAAAACTGAACGGCATTGAGGCCTCCATCAAGATACGGGGCATTACCAACACGCCCATCATCGCCCTGACAGCCAATGAGTCCAAACAGGAACAGGAGCGCTGCCAGTCTATTGGCATTAACGACTACGTAGTGAAGCCCGTGAAGCCGGAATCCCTGTTTAAACGGGTTATGCAGCAGGTAGCTTCCTGAGGTTTTAACAACCTTGGGCCGCCTTCAGACGTTGAAGTAATGTCAAAAGCAAAAGACAATTATGACAACGTATGACCTTATCATAATTGGTGGAGGGCCAACTGGTCTGAACTGTGGCATTGCAGCCAGTAAAGCAGGGTTAAGCCACCTGATCCTGGAAAAGGGGGTGCTCGCTAACTCCATTTACAACTTCCCGGACAATATGACCTTCTTCTCCACCTCCAAACGGCTGGAAATCGGAGCCGTCCCCTTCATCTCCCATACCGAAAAGCCGACCCGGCGCGAGGCGCTGGAATACTACCGCCGTATACAACAGACCTGGGGGCTTCGGGTCCATACCTATGAGCCGGTAGAATCCATGAAGCGCAACGGCCGCGGCTTATACGATATTCAAACAGCCAAGGGGCGTTACCAAGCGCATTCGGTGGTGGTGGCCACCGGCTTTTACGATACGCCCAACCTGCTAAACGTGCCCGGGGAGGAATTGCCCAAGGTAAAGCATTACTACGATGATGCCCACCCCTATATCGATCAGGAAGTCCTGGTCGTCGGTGCTGCCAACTCTGCCTGCCAGGTCGCCCTCGAACTTTGGCGCAAAGGTGCGAAAGTAACCATGGCTATCCGGGGCAACGCCATCTACAAGGGCGTCAAGTACTGGATCAAGCCAGACATTGAAAACCGCATTAAGGAGGGCAGCATCCCGGCCTACTGGAATACGCAGGTCAAGTCTATCCACCCCGGCCATGTTGTTTTGGAGACTCCGGAAGGAGCAACCACCCTGGCTAATGATTGGGTACTGGCAATGACGGGTTACCACCCCAACTACGATCTGCTGGAGCGCCTGGGCCTGGATATCCCGGAAGACGACAGCCGCATCCCCATCCACGACGAAACAACTCTGGAGACCAGCCTGCCGAATGTTTACCTTGCCGGCGTGATTTGCGCTGGCATGAAGACGAGCACCTTGTTTATTGAAAACACCCGTGACCACGGCACCCTGATCGCCGAACAGGTGGCTGCGCGCACTTCACTCGAAACCGCTTGAGCCTATGGGACTTAGCCTGCACTATAAGGGATCTCTAACCGATAAGCGGCAGCTCGCCCCCCTGGTGGAAGAACTGGAGGATATTGCCAGCTCTCTGCAATGGAAAGCCCGGGTCTTCGATGGGTCCTGGGACCAAAAACCCGATGCCCGCCTGGAGCAGGACAGTACCGGTATGAATACCATCGTGGGCAACCTTGGCTTAAAAGGCATTGCCCTCTTCCCCGAACCCAACTGTGAGCCTTTGTACTTTTGCTTCAGCGCCTCAGGGGTAATGACCTCTCCGGTACAGGTTGCCCTAAGTGCAGTTGACGGCTACCCGGTGACCCCGACCTGGATTTCAGTCAAAACCCAATTTGCGGGCCCTAAGATCCATATTGCTATTATCAAGCTGCTGCGTTACCTTTCCGGCAAGTACTTGCATGACCTGGATGTGGAGGATGAAAGCGGCTACTGGGAAAACGGCGATGCTGCTGAATTGGCCCACCGGATGGATTTCATTCAGGAGGGCATCGAAGAGCTGGCTCGCCAGGCAGCTACCCTGAAGCGGCGCGATGAATCGGATATTGTAGCGCAAATCGAGCGGCTGCTCCGCAAAATGCGGGACCGGGAAGAAGATTGATTTTTCTTCTTTATCTTTGGGCCTCAATTGCCGGCTACACGGCCTGCTTCAAAACAAAACACGCCAACTGTTTTGCGAATCTCCTACGCTACAAAAGTCTTTGGGTTGCTCATTGCCGTTGCCGTCGGCATCCGTTTGATCTCCTTCTTTCCATCTGTTATTGACCACGACGAGTCCACCTATCTGGTCATTGCCGATGCCGTAGCTCAGGGGTACACTTATCAGGTAGATTACGTGGATACCAAGCCCGTCGGGATTTTCCTCATTTTCGCCGCTTTGCACAACCTATTTGGGCACGATGTATTTAGCTACCGGCTGATTGCTGCGTTGGTGCTGGGGTTGACGGCATTTTTGCTCTTTCGCGCAAAGCGTATAGACGGCAGCTCGCGGCAAGCTGCTCTGGCTGCCGGCCTGATCTATCTGCTGCTGAATTCCATATACACCCGTTACGGGGTATCTCCCAACACGGAAACGTACTTTAACCTGTTCACAGCTCTTGCGCTGATCGTATTTTTACGCTACCGCTCTATCGGCGCCTACCTGCTCACCGGGCTGCTTCTGGGAATTGGTTTTGTAATCAAATACGTGGTGCTGTTTGACGGGCTGGCGTTGGGCGCTTTTTTAATTTTTCAAGCGCTGCGGCGGGAGGGGAATGTTGTAATGGCGCTAAGCCGGGCGCTGATCATGGCAGCGGCAGCCGCCCTGCCCTTTGGGCTGGTTTTGAGCTACTACTACCAGATAGGCGAATTTGATGATTTCTGGTTTCACTCCATAACTGTAGCGAGCCGATATCCGTCCGGGCGCAGCTTCACCCACTATGTCTCCTTTTTCTTCGAGTTCTTTTTACGGTACCTTCCGGTTACCGTGCTCTATATCGTCGCCCTGCGTAGCCGCTCAGTCAGCCTGACTACCCGGCAACTAGGGGTTATCTGGTCAGTTTTCACGCTGGTCTCCGTCTTGTTGCCGGGTAATGCATTTGGCCATTATTACATTCAGTTCATGCTGCCGTTCAGCTACCTGGCGGGGGAGTTTTTCGGGCTGCCCAAGGCAGAAGTCCCCAAATGGCTGCGTTGGATGCGCGCGCCTCGGATTGGCTACCCCCTGCTGGGCCTGCTTTTTCTATCTCACCTGGCTTTGCAGAAGAAAGACTACCTCGACCGGCCTGATAATGTGCAGCGGGCAGCCGATTTCCTCAACGCGCGCCTGGAGCCCGGTGATCAGATCTACACCCAAGAGGATCAAGCTATTTACTTCCTGACAGAGCGCCTGCCCCTTATCCCCTATGTCCATCCTTCTTTGTTTTGGATGGACAAGCACCTGGAGGCTATGGAGATCGATGTGGAAAAAGAAGTAACAAAAATTAAAGCTGCCGCCCCCCGATTCATGGTTTTCCGCTACCCGGTAGAGACGGGCCGCTTCGCCAACTACCGGGCTGCTTACTACCGCCCCATCGAAAACATAGGTGATTATGTGGTCATCTTCGAACGGCAACACTAGGATACATTGGTCGTATTATTTTCCCAAACGGCTTGTAAGTTTTTAGAAAAGCCTCTATATTTGCATTCGCTAAAAAGCAGGGGATATAGCTCAGCTGGCTAGAGCGCTTGCATGGCATGCAAGAGGTCGGGGGTTCGAATCCCCCTATCTCCACCAATATCATCATACTCCCGAGGGCGCTGATAAGTGCCCTTTTTTTATGCCCCGGTGCAGTGGGCAAAACCGACAGAATTTGTCAAACGGAAGCGGGGCATAAAAAAGCAGCCGTCAGGCTCGGGAGTATGGTGGTATTGGAACTCCCCCACTCCGGGGAAGGGCGAAGCCAATCCCCCTATCTCCACCAATATCATCATACTCCCGAGGGCGCTGATAAGTGCCCTTTTTTTATGCCCCGGTGCAGTGGGCAAAACCGACAGAATTTGTCAAACGGAAGCGGGGCATAAAAAAGCAGCCGTCAGGCTCGGGAGTATGGTGGTATTGGAACTCCCCCACTCCGGGGAAGGGCGAAGCCAATCCCCCTATCTCCACCAATATCATCATACTCCCGAGGGCGCTGATAAGTGCCCTTTTTTTATGCCCCGGTGCAGTGGGCAAAACCGACAGAATTTGTCAAACGGAAGCGGGGCATAAAAAAGCAGCCGTCAGGCTCGGGAGTATGGTGGTATTGGAACTCCCCCACTCCGGGGAAGGGCGAAGCCAATCCCCCTACCTCCACCAATATCATCATACTCCCGAGGGCGCTGACAAGCGCCTTTTTTGGGTATGGGTCAGCAAGGGTACGCTACGTTTGCTTGGAGGCCACGGAGGATGGCTGGTGATTTTGGGGTCACGCGGCGAGCGCTACGCAGCAACGGTACGCTACGTTTCCGGGGATGTAGCGGCGATGAGATGGCTTTGGGTAGCCCTCTGGCGTTGCGATTCGTCGCTTCGTTGCCCCATTGCGTGAACTCCCTCCCCAGCCCACTCCGCAGAGCCCTTTCCAAACGCCCCCATATCATCGCTAAGTCGTATCCTCCAAGCCACTCGTCGAAATCAATAGCATCACCGCTTATCTTTTATAACTTATAATCCAGAATCTAATTGAAGCATTAAAAACAACCAGAGATTTATGCCTTTACTACGGCTCACGACCTTCGTCTTTTTACTATTAAGCGCTACAGCTGTATTCAGCCAACCCCAGGAAAAACTGGTTTTTGTCGAAGAACTGAAAACAGAAGCACGGGAGCAGCTCAGGAGAATTGTGGCTAATTATGATTTGGACGACTGGATTTTCACAAATGAAATCAAGGTCGTTCATGGAGAAGATGCCCATAGCTACCCCATACTCACCATGAACACCAATCACTTAGAAGATGATAAAGTGCAACTTTCTGTATTTATCCACGAAAATGCCCATTGGTTCGTCGCTGACGATGCCAAAGATGCCAAAGAGAACCTGGCGATAGAGGAACTAAAACGTCTTTACCCGGAGCCCCCCGCCCCTGAGCAGAAGAACCTGTACCATCACATCATGGTGGTTTGGGTAGAATTTGATGCCATGCTGGAGCTGTTTGAAGAAGAAGAAGCCCGCCCGTCCTGATAAATCAGATAGGCTTGGTTACGAACCAGGAATGCAGTTACGTCGTCCTTGTCTCTTTCATAGTCCAGCTTTCTGGAGGTCATCTGGTCTTTTTGCACAGGCATAATTTAGAGTTCTGAGTCAGCTTTAGCATACGCTGCTGCACAATCCGCCTACCAAATCACAGCTTGTTGCGGATAAACAAGGGCTGATTCCACCCTTGCCCTTGCAAAATTAATAAAACGCCCTTATATTTATATCGCACACGATTTAATTTTAACCGATACAAATGAAAACAACAACACTGCAAAACGTATTCCGGGTCATTCTAGGTGCGCTTATGGTACTGGCAGGCATCGGTCACCTCACCTTCCAACGGGAAGAGTTCCAGGCTCAGGTACCGAGATGGCTGCCGAGCGACCCTGCTTTTATGGACTTTGTGGTCATCGCCTCTGGTGTGACGGAAATTGCGCTTGGGCTGGCGATGGTTTTCTGGACCCGCCATAAGGTCAAGGTGGGCATTGCGCTAGCGATCTTTTATGTACTGATCTTCCCGGGCAACATTTCACAGTACACCAATGGCATTGATGCGTTTGGCCTGGACACCGACCGCAAGCGGCTCATTCGCCTGTTTTTTCAGCCTGTACTCATTTTGTGGGCACTTTGGTCAACCGGAGCCCTTAAATATTTATTCCATCAATCAAACCAATAAAGTCAACCTGCTATGGATTTTTACAGCTTTGAAGCCGAACAACTCAATGGGAAAAAAGTCAAGATGGCCGAATACAAGGGCAAGACCGTTGTGGTGGTCAACACCGCCAGCAAGTGCGGGCTTACGCCTCAGTACGAAGGCCTGGAAGAGCTCTACCAAAAATACCGGGACGAAGGGCTCGTCATATTGGGCTTTCCCTGCAACCAATTTGCCAATCAGGAGCCTGGAAATGCCGAAGCCATTCAGGAGTTCTGCGAGATAAACTACGGGGTTAGTTTCCCAATGTTTGCAAAAATTGAGGTTAATGGGGATGGGGCGCACCCAATTTTCAAGTACCTTAAATCCGAGCTCGGAGGACTGTTCGGGAAAAAAATCAAATGGAATTTCACCAAATTCGTCATTGACAAAAATGGCAAGCCAGTGAAACGTTTCGCACCGGTCACCAAACCCGAAAAGATGGAATCAACGATCGAAAAACTGTTGTAACCATGAGCGACCCCGCGGCAGCCCTCTACCTGGAAAACCAGCTCTGTTTCCCACTCTACGCTGCTTCCAGAATGACGACTAAGATTTATGCCCCTTTGCTAAAGGAGCTGGGCCTGACCTATCCGCAGTATCTGGTCATGCTGGTCCTTTGGCAGCACGGGGAGCAATCTGTCAACGATATTGGAAACCGGCTCTACCTGGAATCCAATACCCTTACGCCTTTGCTCAAACGGTTGGAGCAAAAGAGGCTGCTCAGCCGCCGCCGTTCTTCTGCTGACGAGCGCAGTGTGCTGATCAGCCTCACCGAAACGGGGACAGGCTTAAGAGAGCAAGCACAGAAAGTCCCAAAGGCAATGCTTGCTTCTTTCAACGATGAGCGCCTCACAGCGCCGGAGGTCCGGCAATTTCAAAAAACACTGCTCAAACTGGTTGAAATCCTGGGGGAACGGGCGGCGGCAAACCGTCAGTAGGCCCCTCTGCATTATTTTGGGTATCAAGCGCCAGCCCTTCAGCCAGAGGCTTTCGGCAATTACGTAACATAGTCCATAAATGCGCGATAAATTAAAAAACCCTTAATTTAACCATCAAAAGCGTAACGAGGATCCACTTTTATCGTTTCTTAAAAGAACGATTAAGCGCAATACACTAGGACTATGCCTATACAACCGATACTTGAAACCACTCAACGCACCACCAACATCCATATTGCGGTGTTGTACGCGCGTGCCGATCAGGAGTCCTGGGAAGAGTTGGAAAAGCAATTCACCAGCATCAATGCCCGCTACCCCAATGTACATATCTGGACGGCTAGTGAAATCGACATCGGCGGCTCCGTAGAGCGGCAGCTGAAAGATGAGCTCAAACGGGCGGATATCACCCTTCTCCTTTTCAGCCCGGAATTCGTCAATGACAATATCGTAGATGAGGAAGTACGGGACTTACTGACTACCTACGCCAGGTTTAGCGACAGCGATGCCTACCGCAAAGAGGAGCGCTTTATCATGCCGATATTGCTCAATCACCTCTACGGCTGGGACGATATCTACGACCAGCATTTCGACATCGAAAACCTTCGCGTATTCGACAAGCTACCGGAGGCCAGGGAAGAGCGGGGCAAAATTTACCAGAACATCGCCCAGTCCCTGGAAGAGTATATCGAACGCATCAATGCCAAGTCCGTGCAGATTGCGCTGCCAACCTGGATTGGCTTCATACCCAGCATAATGTACAACGGGGGCTTTGCCCGCAATGAAAACACGCCACTTTTTCAGAAATACAAGCGCGAGGTCCACTTCGAGCTCAATGACCACCTCGATCAGCTCTGCGAAGATTTCAAAGCCGGGCAAATTGATATGATGTGGTGCACCATTGACCGCCTGCCCTACGTAGCCGATAAAATCAAGGAATGGTCGCCAAAGGTATTCTATCAGGCCTCCTGGTCCAATGGTGCCGATGCCATCCTGGCCCGGACCCGGATCAAGACAGTGGCGGACCTGAAGGGCAAAAAAATCCTTTACCCTCAGGATTCGCCTTCCCATACCTTTCTGAAGTACATCTTGCAAGAGCACGGTATAGCGCCGGACGAAGTGGAAGCCATCCCTCAGAAGCATACGGACCTGGATTTGCTGACCAAGCGCTTTATCAAGGACGACACCCTCGATGCCCTCGTGCTTTGGAGCCCCTTCGTGGAAGCTTGCATTGCCGAGGGTTGCGGGGACATTAAGGTCCTCACCGATTCTTCAGACTACCCCAACCTGATCGCGGACGTGCTCGTGACCAGCGAGGAGTACATCAACCTCAACCGGGAGGAGCTTACCGAGTTGCTACGGGGCTGGTTTGAAGAAGTGGACCGGTTTCTCAACGACGAGTTTTACCCGAAAAAGGCGGTAGGGGTACTGGTCAATGCCATTATCAAACCCTTGCCCAGCATTATTCCCAGCTCCATCCGCGGCTCGCTGGAGGGGGCACTGGCTGACTATTTCCAAACCTCCCTGAAGAAGGTCCACCTCTGCGACCTGAAAGACAACCTGGAGTTTTTCGGCCCGGCCCAGAGCGGCAGTGCCCGGGAAGGCCAAAAGCTGTACCTGCAGTTTCTCCAGCGGCAGTATCCGCATTTGGCGGATGACCCCGCCCTGCAGTGGGAAGCCCTGACCGATGCCAGCTTGCTCCAGGGCCTTTAGGGGTCGCGCAACAATAACTTACCGATTTAGACTCGTTCTTTTGCACG
>CAZNSK010000053.1:0-36273 GCA_964575505.1 uncultured Phaeodactylibacter sp. | reverse complement strand
CGCTTATTTCTTTGATTTTGGCGTAACTGCTTCCAATCTCGTACCATTCTGTACCCCCTTCCTCCTGATTGCCCGCTGCGTTCAAAAAGGCAGCAAACTGCGCATTGGTCACCTCATGCACACTCATGTAAAAGGTAGGCACTGTCACTTCATGGGGCGGATTTTCATCATCATCGCAATCTCCATCCCGCTCGGCGCTCGCGCAGCCCATGGTGAAGGTGCCGCCCGCCACCCGCACCATCTTCGGTTTGACTTCGGGCGGCGTAGCTTCGTCGGGCGTAGGACACCCCTGCTCCGCCTCCACCCCAGCCTCCTCCGGGCAGCGGTCGTCAATATCCGGGATGCCGTCCCCGTCGCGGTCGGGGCAGCCGCGCAGGGCTTCGGGGCCGGGCTCCTCGGGGCAGCGGTCGGTGGCATCGGGGATACCATCGCCGTCGGTATCAGGCTCCGGTGATTCTTCTTGTACAGCGGTTTGCTCCAGGGTGTAGGTCGACAGCGCTACCGGGTCCGCTTCCGCATCGGTAATTTGCAATTGGAAAGTGCCGATCGGCCCGTCGCCGCTCATCACTTGCGCCTGCCAGTTGGCGGGGGAACGGGCTTCGGATAGCTCGAAGGTGTAGTAGCCCTGCGCATCGGTCTGCAGGTTGGGCTTCGTGAGGTTGGGGATGCGGACCGGCGTGTTCGCCAGCGGCTCCTCCGTTCGGCTGCCCATGATGCGGCCACGGTACCGGCGCAGCGGGCAGTCCCCGCCCACGCAGCGCCCGGAGGGGTCAATGCGGAAGCGGCGGCCGGCTTTGGCGACTTCGGCTTCGCCCTGCGCGTTGAAGTCGGCAGCTTGCTCGTATTGGGGCTTGATGGCGTATTCCCCATCGGTATTCAGGTAGCCCAGTGCGCCGCCAGCCCGAACGATAGCGTAGCCATTCACAAAATCGTAGGCCAGCCCGAAATTGCGCCGCCCGTTCAGCACACTGCCATCGGTGCGGATATAGCCGTAGCGGGCATTGGGGAATTTCACGGCCGCCAGCCCCGCTTCGGAAAAATCGCGGGCTTCCTCGTAGCCCGGCGGGATGATCTGCAGCCCCCGCTCGTTTTGGTAGCCGTACAGCCCGGTCTTCGCGTCTTCAAAGGGGATAAGCTTGGAAAAGCAATTTATCTCCCTGCCCCGCAGGTCGATAAAGCACTGCTCGCCATTTGCTGTGATCAATGCCAGCGTATCCCCGCTCGTGCTGTCGCGCTGATAGGGGCGGGCGTAGTCGTAGGGCAAGGCATCGCCTGTCCAGGCCGGATCGCCCGTGCGTACATTCAGGAAGCCGTAGCGCCCCTCCTGCCGCACCCGCACCCGGCTGTAGGTGGCGCTGTCCACATAGCTGTACAGCAGGTAGTCGCGCAGCTTAGGGGCGGGCCAATTGGCGTAAGCCGGCAAGGTATCCAGCGTAGCGTGTACGGAGTCGGCGGCAGCCCGCTGCCCCGCCCGCAGCTGGCTCAGCCCCTCGTAGGCGCGGGCGCGCAGGCGCAGGCTGTCGCGCAGGGGCAGGCAGGCATCGGTGGGCGTATGGGTGCGGTAGGCCCAGGCAAAGCCACTTGCGGCCTGCACGTAGTTGCCCTGCCGGTAGGCGCGGGCAGCGGCGTCCCAGCCCAATTGGAAGAGCGGGTTGGGGGCATCAGTATCCGGGCAGATGGCGGCCCATTGCTGCGCCGTCTCAGACAAAGAGTCGAGCTGCCCGCTGCGGGCAAAATAGTCGGCGCGGAGCTGCAAATAAGCCAGGCTGTCTTCGGTAGTGCCCAGGCAGTAGGCTTCTTCCCGGCCGGGCAAGGTGGCCGGTACGCCATCGCAGCCCGCCGGCAGCAGCTGCAAGGCTCCGTAAGCGCCTAGCGACAGCAGGGCCGCTAGCAGCACGGGCAGCCCCGCCCGCCAGCCCAGCGCCCGCCGGCCCGAGCGGAAAAGCGCGGCAATCAGGGTCTTGGGCAGCAAAAAGTCGAGGCGCTGCCGGTAATGGCGGTCTACGGCTGCCATCGTCACCCGGTCTTCGCGCAGCCCGCTGCCGTGCAGCTCGCGGTAGCGCTTGAGCCATCGCCGGCGCTCCTCGGGCAGCTCGCTGACCAGCATCTTGTTGAGGGCCAGGTGGAGCTGATACTCCTGATGGGCGTAGCTGTTGGGGTTGTCGGGCGCGTTGTCCAACAGTATGGCTACGATGATGGCCCGCACCTGCCGCTCTTCCTCCTCCGGCAGGAGGTCGCTTTCCAGCAGCTGGGTCCGCACCGGCTGCGGCATGTAGCCCTGCCGGAACCACGGCAGGCGGGCCAGCTCGCGCATTTCGCGGAAGTGGATAGGCTGCCCGGGGTCGCGCAGCACTTCCCCTATGGCCATGGTCAGGTCCCAGTGCAGCTCAGGGTAGATGGCGCAGGCGGCGACCCAGCGCAGCTGCGCCGGCGATAGGGAAGCGCGCAGGCTGTCCACCACCCGCGCTTCGTCTATAGGAATGATGCGGTCGGTTTGCTCCAGCTCGTACTTCCACTCCCGCAGGCTGGGGGTAGACAATTCCTCAAAGTGGCGCACCAGCTGCATCAGCCCGCCCATGCTCGAGGGCAGCAGGAGGAAAGACTCGCCCAGCCGCCCCTCGCGGTAGTTCCAGTCGCCCGCCGGGGCCGGCGTGAGCAGGGCGCGCTGCTGCCATTGCCCGAGCAGCGCCGTCCAGGTTTCCAGCTGCCCGCTCACCGGGTCGATAAAGCTATAGCCGTCGGCAAAGACGAGGAGGCGGGACTGCCCGTAGCGCTGCAGCAGCTGCTCCAGGGGCAGGCCTTTGGGGTGTTGGCTGTTCCAGCAGTAGCGCGGGTCGCCGTCGAAGAAGAAGCGCTCGGCGTGCACCTCCTGCTTCACAAAGTGCTGGTAGATGTGCTCAAAGAGCTGCGCCTGATGGTTCTGCTCAGTCTGCCGGTCGATCAGGATGAGGTAGTCCGAGGGGCGGGTCAGGGCGCGGAAGCGCAGAGCCGGAAAGCCGCCCCGCCGCATCGTCGCTTTGATGGTCGCCGGCAGGTCGATGCGCTGCCGCTCGCCTGCTTCCCGGGCGCGCAGGCGGTCGAGCACCATAAAGAACCGGTCGTCCAGTTCCAGCCCTTCGCCCCGGCGTATTTTGATGGGTAGCCGGTAGGGCGGGTCCTTGCTGCGGCTTTGGCGGGCCAGGTAGTCGCGGCGGGCACGGCGCCACAGCAGCCAGCCCAGCGAGAGGCTGAGGGTGATGGCAAAGAGCAGCCCGCTGATGCGGTTGCGGTTGCGCCCCAGCCAGCCCAGCCAGCCGCTGTCGATGGGGCGGAGTGCGGGCAGGGCGGGGTTGAAGAGCGCTGGGGTGGGATACCAGGAGACGGAATCGGCCCTGGCTTTGTCCACTACGGTATTCGGGCGTGGGTAATCGCAGCAGTCTTCGCAGGGCGTGGTGGCCTTGGGGTTGTAATTCAGGGCGGTGGAGTCGGTGCAGCCGACGATTTCGTAGAGGCAGCAATCGGCGCAGGCTTGGGTGGCAGCGGGGTCGTAGTTGAGGGCGTCTTCGTCCATGCAGCCCACAATGGTGTTGGTATCAATTTCCGGATTAGCCTGTGAGGCGTCAGCAGGTTGTTCGGCAGGCACTTTTGAGGTATCTGGCTCCAGATCTGGATCCGGCCAAAACTGCCAGACCGCCCAGCCCAGCAAGCCTGCTAGTAGCAGGCTCAGCAGAAAGTACCGGCGCTGCCGGGGGCGGTTAGCTTCTGCTTTTTTGCCGGCCTTCGCTCCGGTAGTATCAGCCGGGGCTGTTTCTGCCTTGCCCACTTCCTTCAGGCTACGCCCCAGCAGCCGGGCGTAGTCGGCGCGCTTTTCGCGAAAGCGGTCTTGCTCGGCGGCCGACTGCACGACGATGGGCGCGAGGTAGTCCAGCAGTTCTTCGGCCCCCACATCCGCGGGCAGGCTTCGCCACAGCTGCAGCACCTGCAGGTATTGCCCAACGCCCAGGCGGTAGCCATCGGCCCGCAGGGCATCCAGAAAATCGATGATCGGCTGGTAGGGGTAGATAAGGCGAGGTTTTAGTAATTTTTACGAATTTGTTTCAGATCTTCCTTATCCTTCACCAGCAGGCTGTAGCTGCCGATGAGCGCGTCGTGGGCTGCACCCTGTGTGTTGTCCAGCTGATCAACCGGCAGCTCGCCCGATTGGTGGAGTTGCTCCAGTGCCATCGTCCACTGCAGCAGTTCAGCGGTAGCCGGCTTTTTGCGCTTGCAGGCCGCGCGGATTTGCTGGAAGTGGGCGACGATCTTTTGCAGCTCGGTGGGCGAAAACAGGCTCCCTTTGGCCGACAGAATGCGCTGCAGCTGATCGTTGCCCGGAAATTCGATATGGAAAAAGACGCAGCGGCGCAGGAAGGCGTCCGGCAGGGCTTTCTCCGAGTTGGAAGTCATAATGACGATGGGGCGGTGTTCCGGCAGGGTGCGCACTCGATTTTTTCCCACCAGCCCCAGCTCCGGCACTTCGAAGGACAGCTCGGTCATCACATCCAGGATATCGTTGGGGAAGTCACGCGGGGCCTTGTCGATTTCGTCGATCAGCACAATCCCCCGCTGCCCGCTTTTGATGGCTTTGCCGAGTGCCTGATACTGCACAAAGCGATCTTCCACTTCGATATCACTCAGGGGCGCCGACTGATTTTGTGCGTACTGGAAGTGCCGCAGGGAGTCGTAGCGGTAGAACAGATCCTGCGCTGTGGAGGTGGTTTTGGTATTGAAGGTGTGGAAGTTGTCGAGGTTCTTCCCGGCAGAAAAGCGCTGTGCCAGGTGGCGCGCCAGCTCCGTCTTGCCCGTGCCCGGCTCGCCGGTCAGCAGCAGGGGCTGCCCAAGGAAGATCGCCAGGTTGATGGCCCGCTGCAGGGCCGGGGTCGCAATGTAGTCCGTGCCGGCGCGCTGCCGTTCCAGGGGCGCTTCGTCGAAGACCGGGACGCCCCTGCCCGCCTGTGTTTGGTAGTAATTGATCATAAGTTATACGCCGCGTTTTGTTGGTTCTCAATAATTTTTTCCAGTTCTATTTCTACGTCCGACATGTACCAGCCGGTTTTGCTATCGCCCAGGCGCTGCACCAAAGCAGCCACTTTTTGCTCCCGCTCCCGCTCGTTGTCCTCGAAGGCGGTGTACCAGTCGTGCAGGTCGGCTTCCTGCACCCGCATCAGGGGCGGCAGCAGGGTGCACCACTCGGGCAGTTGGGCGTGGAAAGCCTGCACGGCCTGCGCCTGATCGAAGGCTTCGGTTTTCTTGCTCCCGCCGAACCAGCTGCGCCAGCCGGAGGGGTTTTCGGTTTCCGCCTCCTCCAGGTCGACTATAAGGAACACCACCGGTACCTGTGCTTTTCGGCCGCTCAGTTGGCAGAATATTTTCAGCCACCATTCCAACGCTTGTTGCCCGTTTGCCTGCCAGCAGTCCACCGGCATTTCCACCCGCAGCACGAAGGGCAGGTAGGTAAAGCCGTGAAACTGCGGATAGTGGACCGGCGCTTTGTCGAGCATCTCCTGCAGGCTGCGCGGTTCCGGGCGCAAGCCGCGCCCAAAGCCTTTACGCAGTTCAAATTGGTGGTCTTCCAGTTCATCACCCAAGTGCAAATCCACTCTTTGGATGGTGATTTGGCGGAAGCCGCTGTACTTGACTTTACCGGGGCGTTCCTGCCGCAGTTGGGTGATCAGCCGCCGCACCAGGCTTTCGCTTTGCCCGTACTTTTGGTCGTGCAGGAGGTAGTAGTGGGCGGCAGCGCCCTGTGCTTCTTTTTCTTCAAACCGCCGCAGGAAGCGCCGTAGTATTTTCTTGCGGTCGCAGTTGACCACCGCCAGCTCGCTGTGCATCTGTACGCCCCGGCCCCGCACTTTCTCTTCCTGCTTGCGCAATGCTCCGACCAATTCAGTAACCCCCTGTACGCAGCGACGCTGAGCCCGCATGTATACCTCCCGCTCAATCGTCTGTGTGATGAGGTGGTCACGGCGGTGGGCTTCATAGTCAGCCAGCAACGGCAAAAAGGTGGCTTTGTGATCGGGAAAATCGGCATCGATGATCGCCTGCAGGCGGCTAAGGGCATGGAGGATACGGTCGGGGTCCGCGCAGAGCTGTTCCACCTCGCTTAGGCGGACAGGCAAGGTGGCTTGGCTGGCTTGCGGTGACGATGGGGCTTGCCGGAGGGCTTTAATGAGCTCCGTCAGTGCCTTGCGGACCTTGGCATAACCCCGACCTGTTTCTTCTCGGCTAACTGTCCCTTGGTGTTCCGCCCGTTGGGCAGCCACCCACTCCCCTTGCAGCACAATAAGCATGCGGGCCTGAGGCGCCTCCGCAGGTAGCAAAGCCTGCAGGCCTGTGAGTACTTCTTTGAGGCGGTCCCGCCGAAGGAGGTCTTCTAATTTGTTGAGTTCTGCTGTCACCGGGGTCTGTTTATCCTGATTCTGTTTTCAGTAATCCGTGCAAAATAGCTCTCAGTGACGAAAATAATAAAATACGCCCATTTCATTGTCCTATAGCCCAGACGCACTTCCTTGCGCTATTGACAAATCCGCTTCGCCCAAACCTGATCGATGAGGTGCCAACCCCTAGCCAACTCCCAGGTTAGGGGCTTTTTGTTTTTACTAAGCTCGAAGAGCACTTCAAAAAAGGCAAGCATGCCCCTTTTCGTATCTTCGCCAAAACCGCTCTTTTCTACCGATACCCTAACGCTATTCATAAGACTGGCCAGTGCGTCATGCTCCCCTTTTTCAAAGTAGAGCTTCAGGAGCAGCCGGTCGGCACCCGCTTTGAGCGCGTAATACTTTCTGTAAAGCCTGGACTCCCGGAAACGCCTAAGGTCTTCGTAGACCCGGCCGGTAGTGCCCCAGTGAATGTCAATATAGCAATTGGCAAAACTTCTGAATGCTTGCCGCTCCTCTTCGCCCTCCAGGTCAATTTGGGCTTCGAGCCGGTCAAGCATAGCCTCCAGCCACTCCATCTCCCCGGCAATAATCCCAAAGACAATGCATTTAACTAACCGCTCCACACTAATTTGCCCGCCCTTATCCAAATGCCGGTTTTCTTTGGCAAGCTGATCGAAAATGCAGATAAATTCCTTCGCAAATCGCGGGTCTTTATATAGCTGAACCCTTTTAATACAGTAGTGGTGCCTGAGGTGCTTTGACAGCCCCATCATACCGTACTTTCGGGCGAGCAACAAATGCTTTAAGCGCGGCTCTTCCTCCAGAGTTTCCAGCATCAAAAACCGGTCGACCGACCGGAGCAAACGGTTCTTGATTTTGTTGGCCTCTTTTTTGCTCAACCCCCTGTGGCGCCAGAATTGATCTTCCGACGCCGGGAAGCTTGGTTCGACGACCTCAGCAAAAAAATCCCGCCCCAGGGCTTGGTCCTCTGCTGAAAGGTGGTTTTCCCTTATATTCAGTGTTGCTAAATAACTGCGTTTTTGTGAGCCACTGAGGCTTTCTAATGCCTCATAAAGTTTGGATTTTGGCATGGGTTTTTTTGACTTTTTACGCCTGGAGCGGCTGAAAATACTAATATAGGCAAAAAAGCACATTGGACTTTGCCCGCAAATCAAATCGCCCGCCAGGGCGCAATAATTTCTTCTCTTAAGCAGGGGTGTGTAGTTTTGTATTATCCTAAAAATGCATACGTGTAACATAACTCCCGGAGCCTTAGCTTACTTAATACGAAGGCGACGGGAGTTACTCACTCTAAAAAACTAAACACTCAGTTGGTAAAGCAGGCTGCTTTTGAATAGCAGGCTGCTTTTTTTGATTAATCCCGCAGGGTAGGCTGCAATACCTCTAGCTGCCCGTCGATGCCCGCCGGGGCCGGCAAGCCCAGCACTTCGCAGACCAAGGGATAAACGTGTATATTCCGGAAGGAAGGAATCGTAACCCCCTTTTTGAATGCCGGCCCTTTAGCGTAGAAAATAGCGTGCATCTCCGGAAACTCCGGGTGGAAGCCGTGCTCTCCGCCCTGGGAAAACTTCCCGCTCTTGACCAGCTGAATACGGCGGCTGTTCGCGAGGTAGTAGCCATACTCCGGGTAGAGGATAAAATCGCCCAGGCGGGGGTCCGACTTGTCGCAGTAGTGCGGAAAATCAGCAATAGGGTATACTTTCAGGGGCAAGCCTTCCGCCTGCTCCTGCATAAAGGCTTGCGCGGCGGCGGCATCCGCCCCGGCTTCCAGGTAGACGTGCGCGAGGGCGCCATTATTGGCCACCCGGTAGCGCTCGTCCTGCAGCAAAGGGTCGATATTGACCAGCTTATCGGGCCCGACATCAATCATACCATGATCAGAGACCATAATGATATTGACGGGCAACCCGGAGGCTTCCACCCCTTCAAACAATTGCCCTAAGGCCCAGTCCAGCTCCATTAGGGCGGCACGGATGGCTTCGTCATCGGATGGGCCGTGGCGGTGGCCGGTGTCATCCATATCCGAAAAATACAGGGTCATCATGTGCGGCCTTTCCGCTTCCGGAAGCTCCAGCCAGTCGAGCACCTGCTGCACGCGTTCCTCATTGGGCGTAGACCCCTTGTAGGGGAAGTAGTAGCTGGGGCGCACGCCCTGTATATCTGCCTCAGAGCCCACGAAGAAGAAGCTGGCTGCCGTCATGCCATTTTGCTCGGCATTGACCCACAGCGGCGTCCCGTTGTACCAGCTGCCGTCTTCCACGGCGTCGCGGTTGCTGATCCGGTACAGCGCCTTCCGCTCCGGGTCGTAGAAGGTATTGTCGACCAGCCCGTTGCGCTCCGGCAGCAAACCGGTGGCAATAGCGTAGTGGTTGGGGAACGTCTTGGAGGGGAAACTGGGGATCATAGAGTACGCCTGCACGCCCTGGGCGATGAACCTGGTAATATTGGGCGGCCGGAAGCGGGCCGTGTAGTCCCAGCGGTAGCCATCGCAGGAGATGAGGATGACGTAAGGGTGGCCGGCGGGCACCGGCTGGGCAGCAGCCGGGGCTATTGAACCTAAGCCCAACAATAGCAATAATAAGCGGTACAGCGCCATAAACTTTAATTATTGAAACCGTGATACGGATGCTGCGAATTTAGGGTTTTGCAACTTTAAAATGCAATTTGGATACTTATTTAGGGGCTGGAAGAATTCTTTATCTTTAGCCCTACCAACCCGACTGCTATGCAACGCCTTTTTCAACCTGTGGATATTGCCTCCCTGGCCCTGTTCCGAATCGTGTTCGGCCTGCTGGGGTTCGCCGATGTATTCGGCACCTGGATCTATTACCACCTGATCAAAAACGCCTACGACCCGGCAGGCTTTCAGTTCAAGTACTACGGCTTCGAATGGGTGCAGCCGCTGCCCGAACCCTGGATGTCTATGCTGTTGCTGAGCATCTGTGCTTGCGCCCTGCTGGTGATGCTTGGCAAATGGTACCGCATCTCCGCCACCCTCTTCGCCTTCGGCTTCACCTATACCTACTTTTTGGAAAAAGCCCACTACCTCAATCACGCCTACCTTTTCTGCTGGATCAGCTTCATCATGATTTTTTTGCCTACAGCCCGGCAGCTCTCCCTGGATGTCAAAAAGCGGCCGGCCCTGAAATCGGATACCACGCCCTACTGGTGCCTCTTCGTCCTGCAATTGCTTATGGGCATTGTATATTTTTTTGGCGGCATCGCCAAGTTGAATGCCGACTGGCTCAACGCCATCCCCCTCAAGCAGTGGATCAGCTACCGGGCCGAGCGGCCAGTCATCGGGCCCTTGATGGCGCAGGAGTGGATGGCCTACTTTATGGCCTACGGCGGGCTGCTGCTCGACCTGTTTGTAGTCTTTTTTCTGATCTTCCGGCGCACGCGCCCCTGGGCATTTGCCGCCGTGCTCTACTTTCACTTCATGAATTTGCTGGTGTTCAACATCGGCATATTCCCGTTCCTCTCCGTCATGCTCACTTCCCTTTACTTCCACCCCGCTTACCCGCGCCGGTTTGTCAACTGGCTAGCTGGGCGCTGGCCCTGGTTCCGGCGGCAAAGGGAAGCCTGGGCCAGCCGTACCGCCCGCCCGGACCAGCCTGCCCCCATGTGGCAAAGCGCGCCCCGCAACCGGCCTTATATTCTGTTGGGGCTGAGCGGACTTGTCGCCATCCACATGCTGCTGCCCCTGCGCCACCACCTCTACCCTGGCGATGTGACCTGGACGGAAGAGGGGCACCGCTATTCCTGGCGCATGATGCTCCGCTCCAAGTCAGGCTTTGGCAATTTCCGGCTGGTTGATAAGGCCTCCGGCGAAACGTTCTACATCGACCCAGAAGACGAACTCTCCAACCGGCAAGTGCGCAAGATGTACACGCACCCCGATATGATCCTTCAGTTCGCCCATTTCCTGGAACAACGGTACGAAGCCCAAGGGCAGGAGGTAGCCGTTTATGCAGAAATCCGCTGCCGGCTCAATTACCGGGATTACCAGGTTTACATCGACCCCGATGTAGACCTCACTCAAGTGGGGTGGTCGTTTTGGGCACCCTCCGATTGGATTTTGCCAGAATAAACCTATCTTTTGGACAAAACGATGAACCGCAGATCTTTCTCCAAACGGGCCTTAGCCCTCCCTTTTCTAGCCAGCGGCGCCGCTGTTCACCGCCCGGCAGCGGAACGTATTCGCCCGGCCCGCCTGCGCCCTGGCCATACCGTCGGCCTGATCACCCCCGGCAGTTACATTAGTGATGAAGCCTTGGAAAAAACAGTAGCCAACATGCTCAAACTGGGGCTGCGGGTCAAGATGGGCAAAAATGTAAGGGCTAAACACGGTTTCGTGGCGGGCACCGACCAACAACGGCTCGACGACCTGCATACGATGTTTTCTGACCAGGCGGTAGATGCAGTTTGGTGCGCCCGCGGCGGCTACGGCTGCACCCGCCTGCTCCCGAAGATTGACTACGGGCTGATCCGCCGCAATCCCAAAATCCTGATCGGCTACAGCGATATCACCGCCCTGCTGAATGCCATTTTCCATAAAACGGGCCTGGTGACCTTTCACGGGCCGGTAGGCGCTTCGGAGTTCTCCCTTTATACCGAGGCGCAGGTGCGGGCCGTCCTGATGGAAGGCAAAGCGCCCTACCCCATCCCCCTCGCCGAGCCCAACGAAAGCAACGAGGGCCCGCTCTACCAACCTCAGGTCATCCGCCCCGGCACCGCAGAGGGCACCCTGATGGGCGGCAACTTGTCGTTGCTTGCCGCAATGGCGGGCACGGGCTACCTGCCGGACCCCGCCGGGGCGATTGTTTTCATGGAAGATATTGGCGAGGCGCCGTACCGCGTGGACCGCATGTTGACGCAACTCCGCCAGGCCTGGCCCCTGAAAGCAGCAGCGGGCATAGCGCTGGGCATTTTCGCTGATTGTGCCAGAGAAGAAGGCAGCGATTCTTTGACCCTGCCGGAGACGCTGCAGGAACAACTACGCCCCACCGGTGCCCCTGTAGCCTACGGTTTCCCCTTCGGCCATATTGACCATCAGTGCACCTTTCCGGTCGGCCTCCGGGCCCGGCTCGATGCGGCTGCACGTTCCGTTACGCTGTTGGAGAGCGGCGTCCGGTAGGGCAGGTCAGCACTTCACCGTAAGGCGAAGGGCACGCAGCCCCTGCACGCCTTGCAGCTTGTCGATCTTCAGGTCTTCTACCTCCGGCTCAATAAGCCCCTCTTCTGCCAGGTAGTCTGCGTATTCCATGTACTCCTGCCGGTCTTTTTCCTGCAGGTAGACGATGGCGACTTTGCCGGATTGGGTGAGGCGCTCGCCCGTGCCCTCTATCAAAGCCTTGTCGATACGTTTCTTCAGGATCTCATAGCGGACATTATAGGCGCCGTCTACATCAAACTGCTTTTCATCCATCCGGAACTTGATGGACAGGGTATTGGAGTAAGTAAAGATGAGCTGAGCAGTGGTAAGGGGCACCGGGAGTTCTTCCTGCAAGTCGTGCACAAGGCGGGTAATGCGGCACATATCAATCACCTGCCAAAGCCGGAGGTTGCGGAGGTGCATAGGCTTAAACTGCCCGCTTTTCAGCAGTGACTGGCCAGCGTAGATATCATACTCCACCCCATCTGTTTTGTAGCGCTCAAAGTAGTGGGGCACAATACGCTGGGCTTCTTCTTGCTGCTCCTCCAGATAGCGGGCAATAGAAGCATTAATCCTGGCTACGCTGTCTTCGTACTTCTTCCTTTCCTTATAGACGATGCTCAAATCCGGGTCGATATAGTCGAAGTAGTGGTTAATCTTTGAGCGCAGGGCGGGATACCGGCCCTTGACATCCTCCAGAATAGGATGGATTTCATCCTGCAGCCAAGTGACAATCCTGGATTCATCATTGGAGTTGAAGTCTTCGATGATGCCCTTCAGGTTGCGCGCCGTCAGCATTCGGTATTGGTTGAGCAGGGGGTATCGGCCCTCCGCAATAGCCCGGTCAAGGATATCGAGCAGGAGCTGCAGGTTGTCGGAAAGGTCGGCTTGAATGGCCTGATTGCGTTTTTCGGAAGAGCTGACAATGTCCGCCTGTGCATACAGTGGATGCACATCACGGAACAGGATGGGGTCTGCCGTCGCATTTTTGCCCTCGTAGTCCCGCTTTTCCAGCAAGCGGTAGGAGGTCTCGACAAATTTCCACTCCACACTAGGGTGGATGGCCGTATACTGCTCCCGGATGATGGCTTCAATCTGATTGTCGATTTCATCGCGGCTACGCTCTACTGCCATGCTGAACAAACTGATGACCTCCCGGAATTTGAGCTCGATGAAGCTGTGGAGCTCAAACGGCTTTGGCGACCCAATTTCGAGCAGCCCGATCACGCGCTCATTTTTATTGAGCAGGGGGGCAACAATGATGCTCCGGATACCTTGCTCCAGCAAGGCCTCTTCAATGGGCGTTTTGTTTTGTATTTGCTCCAGGTCTTCGATCAGCAGGATCTCCCGGTACTTGCAGGCCTTTTCGTAAATTGACCCCTGATTGATCTCAGAAAGTAGGTAGGCTTGGTCGGCTGCCAAAAAATCGTAGCGGATTTTGTATTTGTGAGAAACCGTATGCTCCCGCGGGTAATCGATCGCCGTGACGCCCATCCGAAGCTGCGGCAAATTGAAAAAAGTGCGCACTAATTGTTCAAGCCGCCTTACCTTACCCTCATTGACGACCGCATCCCGCTCCAGCAGGGCAAATTTGAGGCGGGAGAGCGCTTCTTCCTCCGTAATGTCGATGAGCGTACCGATGGTAAAACCGGTGAATTCAAAGTTTTCCGGCGGGATATACCGCAGCCAAAGGTCGACATCGTACACATTGCTCAGCAGTTCGTTGACCTGCTCCTGGCTTAGTGGCTTCAGCGGCTTCAGTTTTTTGATGCGGACGTATTCGGTATCCAGGCGGGTTTTATAATGGCGCTCCATGCCGGTGTCGGGCCGGGAGATGGAAATCGACAAGGGCGAGTCAATCCGGAGGTCCTGCCCGTAAAACTCGTTGAGGATAAAGCTGCAGGCGCTGATCACCATGGAGCAAAAGGTAAAGCCAGGTTTTTGATTGATCACATACCTGAAGTTATTGGCATGTACATGGGATTCCAAAAGGGTCGTCATGTATACCGGCTTCATTTCAAAGGGGGCAGACACCTTGATAAGCTCCTTTCGGCGCAGGGCAGGAGGGACGACCATAAGCATCAGCATATCGATAATCTCCTTATGCGTTTCCAGCACGCTTCTATCCTCGATCGGGTGCCAAAGCTCAGGCGCTTCTTTAAGCCGGGACATGACCAAGCCGCCCATAGCTGCCTCTACGGCGTTTTCGCTCTCCGCTTTTTCCTTGATGGCCTCGAGGAGCGGAGCAAAGCTCAGCTTAAACCGGAAAGGCATTTCTCCGATATCCAGTTGCTTTAATACATCCCAGCTTTCTCCGACCGTCACCTGCTGATTGTTTCCTTCGAGTGCGGTGGCGCTTACAGGTAAGTCTATTTCTTCCATAGCAGATGCAGTTGATAGTATGTTGACCTAAAGAACGCTTTACTAGGACAAATAGATGGAATTAATTAGAAAAACCGCCCTGTTTTTCCGGCCGATGCCGAGCCGGGAAGGGCTCTGGCCGCTTAACCTGAAGTTTACATACTTAATACTGAGGTGAGAAAAACTTAAAAGTTTCTTAAATCTATTGGCCATCAGCGAGATAGGGCCAGCCGGTATCTTTGAGTTTTCAAACAAAAACCAGAACAGACCGATGAAGAATAGCTTACTTATTCTTGCTTTATTCCTGACAGCCGCATTTCAGGCTGTTCATGCACAAAGCCTGGAGTTTACCCGCTACATTATAGCTACGGATACCATCACGGATGAAGGCGTTACCTTCCCGGCTTCCTCTGACGATGCCGAACAGGAAAATGACGAAATCGACGCCCTCTTCGATGATGATATCGACGCCGGGTGGGAAGGCGCCCCGGAAGATTTCAATGTGCTTTCCTGCGGCCTGCGCTTCCAAAACATTTGCATCCCCAAAGGAGCCCGCATCGACTCTGCATTTATCCGCGTACATTCCCATGAAAGCAAAACCCCGGAAGACGTAGCCGAATTGACCATTTATGGTAATGACGTTGACCACGCTGAAACCTTCACCGAGGACGCTTTAATCACCGGCCGCACGTATACAGAAGCTTCAGTGGAGTGGACGGTAGCCGAAGAATGGGGCTTATGGACGCCGCACCGCACCGCTGATATTTCTAATATTGTCCAGGAAATCATCGACCGGGATGGCTGGGCATTCGGCAACGCGATCGCCTTTATCATCGAAGGTGAAAACCAGGGGGCCAGTGAAGTGGAAAATGCCCGAGAGTTCGAGTCCTTCGAAAACATCGCGGACCCGGAAGACGGGGGCGACGGCCAGAACTACCCCGATCGGGTGCCGCAGTTGTTCATTTACTACACAGTAGAATCGGCTGAGCTCCAAATCCCGATCGTAGCTACGGATACCATCACGGACGAAGGCGTTACCTTCCCGGCTTCCTCTGACGATGCGGAACAGGAAAATGACGAAATTGATGCCCTCTTCGATGATGATATCGACGCCGGATGGGAAGGGGCCCCGGAGGACTTCAATGTGCTTTCCTGCGGGCTGCGTTTCCAGCATATCTGCATCCCTAAAGGCGCTACTATCGACTCCGCTTTCATTTTAGTGCATTCTCACGAAGCAAAGACCCCGGAAGACGTAGCAGAGCTGACCATTTATGGCAACAACGTTGACCATGCCGAAACCTTCACGGAAGACGCTCTGATCACCGACCGCGCGTATACAAATGCTGTTGTGGAATGGACCGTAGCTGAAGAATGGGGCTTGTGGACACCGCACCGCACCCCGGATTTATCCAGCATCGTCCAGGAAGTCATCGGCCGGGATGGTTGGAAAGCCGGCAATGCCATCGCTTTTATTATCGAAGGTGAGAACCAAGGGGCCAGCGAGGCGGAAAACGCCCGGGAGTTTGAGTCTTTCGAAAACATCGCAGACCCGGAAGACGGAGGCGATGGGCAGAACTACCCCGAGCGGGTACCTCGCCTCTACATTTATTACTCTTCGCCCAATGTCACTTCCGTAAAGGAGGTCTTTGCACCTACAGTAGCCCCCCTGAAGGTATTCCCCAATCCGGCTGCCGAGGCCGTAACGGTAGAGCTCGATACCGAATCAGCTGCCCTCATCCGTGTCTTCAATGCCAATGGCCAATTGATGCGGCAGCAACGCAGTGACTGGGGGCAACAGCAGCAAGTTGATGTTTCTGGGTTAACGCCAGGCATGTACTACATTCAAGCCCGGCAAAATGGCAAGCTGTACGCTCAAAAACTGCTTGTAGAGTAACTCTTATTGCCGGGCTGCTTTTCCCAAGCCCGGCTTCCCGCCTGCAGGGTTGGCTGCCGCCAGCCCTGCAGGCTATTTTATTTAAACTCCATCCTCATGCGGACGATTACAGAAAAAGCCCTGCTTCTCCTGCTGTGCCTATCGGCTACAGCATACCAACTCAGCGCCCAGTACAGCCTGTCTGGGCGGGTCCTTGACGCCGAAAACGGCGAGCCGCTTATTGGTGCCAGCGTGGCCGTAGAAAATACATCCCAAGGGGTCGATACTGATATTGACGGCCGCTTCTCCCTGAAAGGCATAGAAGCCGCCGATGCCCGGGTGGTGGTATCCTAT
The DNA here is from genome assembly GCA_964575505.1 of uncultured Phaeodactylibacter sp. GTDB lineage: Bacteria > Bacteroidota > Bacteroidia > Chitinophagales > Saprospiraceae > Phaeodactylibacter. The sequence continues at coordinate 20,111 of CAZNSK010000053.1, read as the reverse complement.
GTGGGTTATGAATCCCGGGCCTTGCAGCCAGACTATGCCTCTGGCAAACCCATCACCATCCGGCTGAAGCCTTCCTCCGTAGAGCTCGAAGAAGTGGTTGTAACGGGCATCGTGGAAGGGCAGATCAAAGCGATGGTAGAAATGAAACAGGCCGAGAATATCAAGAATATCGTCACCGCTGAGCAGATCGTTACTTTCCCTGACCTGAACGCAGCCGAAGTCATGCAGCGCATCCCTGGTATCACGCTGCAGCGCGATCAGGGCGAAGGGCGCTTTGTCCAATTGCGGGGCACGCCACCTGAACTTACCAACTTCAACATCAACGGGGAGCAGGTACCGTCACCGGAAGGCGATTTCCGCTACGTAGGCATGGATATCATCCCCTCTGACCAAATCGAAGCCGTCGAAGTCACCAAAGTGATGACCCCTGATATGGATGGAGACGGCATTGGCGGCTCCGTCAATATAAAGACCAAGGCACCGCAGGCGGGTAAGCCGCAAATCCGGGCGACCCTGGCTAGCGGTTACAATAACCTGCGCGGCACGCCTAACTACAATATGCAGTTTTCCTACGGGCAACGGTACAATAAACTCGGTTTTCAAATCAACGGTAGCTTCTTTGAAAACAATCAGGGTTCGGATAATATCGAGTACAAATTTGCCAAAGGCCCTTTCTTCAACGAAGATGACCAACAGGAAGGCCAGGACAACTTCTTCGTACACTACCGGGAAGCCCAGCTGCGGCATTACGACATTACCCGCACCCGTATTAGTGTAGCCTCTACATTGGATTACAAATTCAGCGAAAACTCCACGGTCTACCTGCGGGGGATGTACAACAGTTTTACCGATGACGAGACCCGCCGCCGCCTGATTTACGACCTTGAGGATCCGCTCAATGCCACCTACTTCCTCTTTGGCGGCATTGAGCACGATGTGCGCGACCGGGTCAAGCAACAAGCGCTTAGCACCATTGCCTTCGGAGGCGAGCACAAGATCGGCCGGGTGACCATCGACTATCAAATGTTCTACGCGCGGGCCGGAGAGCGGGAGCCCAACCGTTTTGAAGCCCGCTTTGAAAGCCCCGGGCAGGCCATTACCATCGATTTTGACACCTCTGACCCGGACTACCCGCGGGCTACCTTCCCCAATGAAACCAATGCGGCCAATGCAACCGACTACGAAAATTTTGAACTGGATGAGATGCTGCTGGAAAATACCAACACCCAGGAAGACCTCTACACGCCTCGCCTAAACGTCACCATCCCCTACGAGCTGAACAGCAGGCAAAGCGGCTATTTTAAATTTGGAGGCAAGATTCGCTCCCGGGTCAAAACGCAGGATGTCCGCAGCCAAACCTTTGGCGCTTACCGGGAGGAGTCCTTCCTCTACCCCGGCATGGGCGAGCCCCTGAACCTGGTCACCGCGTCTGATGGTTTTTTTGAAGACAATCTCCTCGACCAGGGGTATGTCCTGCAGAATATGCCTTCGGCCGATGTAATGCGCGACTTTTACGAGTTTTACCCCCAGTTCTTTATTTTCAGCCGCAATGAGACCCGCAAGAACTCCTACAACCAGGATTACGAATACGCCGAGGATATCTACGCGGCCTACGGCATGTTCCATCACGATATTGGACCACTCATGATTTTGGGCGGGCTGCGCTTCGAGCGTACCGATGTGACCCGCAACCGGGGCTTCGGGGTAATTTTGGATGGCAACCGCTTCATTGGCATCGACACTATTAACAACCGCCGCATCCAAGATTTTTGGCTGCCGCAGCTGCAGCTCAAGTATGCGCTTACGCCAAATGTCAACCTGCGGGCGGCAGTGACTTATACCTACTCACGGCCGAACTACGTGGATGTCATTCCCTCCCGGGAGGAAGACCGCAATGAAGTCAGCATTGGCAACCCCAACCTTGACTTCCCGCGCTCTACCAACTTCGACTTGATGATTGAGCGCTACTACCGGTCCAGTATTTTCTCCGGGGGTTTGTTTTACAAGCGCATCGACGACTTCGTCTTTTCCTACAAGCGGTTTGGGCGAGAGGGCGCACCGGGTTCCGGCAACTTCCCGGTCTTTGAGTTCACTAAGCCTCTGAACGGACAGGACGCCGATGTACTTGGCGCGGAAGTACAGGCGCAGTTCAAATTTAATTTCTTCAATGGGTTTCTCGGCAACTTTGGCTTGTTCACCAACTATACTTACACCTACTCCCGGGCATTCCTGCCCCGCCGGGTACCCGCCAACTACGCAGAAGCCGTCATTATCGACCCCCTGGAGGATGACCTTAGTGAATTCTTCACCGAAGATGACCAGGAGGAGATTGAGCTGCCGGGGCAAGCGGAGCATACGGCTAATGTGGCTTTATTTTACGATTCGCCTAAGTTCTTCGCCCGCCTGACGGCCAACTACCAGGATGACTTCCTGGTGGAAATCGGCCCAGACCCTGACCTTGATGAGTACTACGATGAAGCGCTGCGCCTTGACCTTACTATGAACTACCAGATGAATGACAAACTGACGTTCTTCGCCGACTGGATCAACATCACCAATGAGCCGCTGCGGTTTTACCTGGGCACAGAGGATGTAATCAAGCAACAAGAGTTTTACTCCTGGTGGACCCGGGCCGGCTTGCGGATCAGCCTGTAACCTGGCCCTATACCCCTAATACCGAAAACGCACCTTCCGGAGGGAGCTGGCCAGGCTGGCTCCCTCCTCTCCAAAAGCAAGACAATATGAAAAACCAACCCTTAATCGTACTTTTCCTGATGTTGACAGCCTGCGATTCGCCCCCGGCAGAAGAGCAGGCCAGCGCCGGGCAACGCATCGCCCCTGCCCTCAAAACTGAGCCGGTGCAGTTTGACACTGACGACCCGGCAATTTGGTACAATGCTGAAGCCCCTGCCAATAGCCTGGTTTTGGGCACCGACAAAGAAATCGGAGGCGGGCTATATGTCTTCGACTTGAGCGGCCGTATCCTGGACAGCCTTACCGTGCGTGGCCTTTCTTACCCCAACAACGTCGATGTGGAGTACGGGCAGCGCCTCAACGATTCCACCCTTACCGACATCGCTGTAACAGTTGAGCGCCCTTTGGGCCGGGTCCGGATCTTTAGCTTACCCGATATGCAGCCCCTGGACGGCGGCGGCTTGCCTGTTTTTGAAATGGAGGCTGATTCGATGTTGCGCTTGCCAATGGGCGTGGCTTTGTACAAAAAGCCAGGCACTTCTGAAGCCCAGCTTATCGTTAGCCGTAAGCAAGGGCCTACGGATGGCAATTACCTGGCTCAGTATGCCATTCTACCCGCTGATTCCAACCAGCTGAAATTAAAACTGCTGCGGCAGTTCGGGCAGTTCTCCGGTGGCGAAAGCGAGATCGAAGCCATAATGGTAGACGATACCCTGGGGTACGTGTACTATGCCGACGAGATGAAGGGCATACGGAAATACTACGCCGACCCCTCCCGGGGCAATGAAGAGCTCGCCCTGTTTGGCACTACGGGCTTTGCAGAAGACCGGGAGGGTATAGCCCTTTGGCCGGCTTCGGATACCACCGGCTACCTCATCGTCTCCAATCAGCAAGACCTTAGTTTTAATGTCTACCCACGCAACCCGGAGGGTCATCAGCACGAGCTGCTGGACAATTGGAAACTTTCAACGGTGGAGACCGATGGCTGCGAGCTGATTGCCCGGCCCCTGAATGAGCGCTTCCCCAAAGGCGTATTTGTGGCAATGTCCGAAGACACCACCTTTCACTACTATGATTTGCGGGACTTGGAGGTGGAGTAAGCCTATTCTGCCCACTCGAAAGTCTCGATCATCCGAAGCACATCGGCTTCGATAAAATCATAGATGGGTGCCATAGAATCCGGGCGCACCTGTGTATTAAAGTACAGGGAAGCCCGCAGGAAGTGGTTGGTACTGTCGGTCAGGTAAAACTGCACGGGGGAAGCGGCGTGCCCTTCAATCAGGAAGAGCACTCCGCCGACTCCGTTTTCTTTATTGATCAGCATCTCGTCGATGTAGCTGGCTTTTTTGTTATGCCAGTCGGCCAGGTCGAAGGCGTCTGCCCGGAGCTCCTCCCATTCCGCTTCGCTGTTGATAGGCGCGTAGCTAAAGTAGAGGCGGCTGTCAAAGTCTTCAAAGTAGAGGTCAAACCAGCAGGGGTGCGGGGGCGCTTCGTCAAAAAAGCTATCATCCTGCTGTACCTCTGCATAGACCGGGTATTCAAAGGTAAAGGCGCAATACGACTCGTCGAAGGGCTGGTAAGCCTTCTCCGGATAAACAACCTTAGGGAAGGCGCGGGGCTTAGGGGTTGGAGCAGGCGCATCGCCGCAGCTGGCCAGCAGGAAAGCTGCAGTCAGTATAAAGCTCAGGGCGTATCGCATAAAAGACTAGTTTTTTGGAAGCGTAAGGAGAATTTGTTCGATTCTGCGTTTGCTAACGGAAACCACTTTAAAGCGGTATCGCCCTTGGGTAATTTCCGCGTCAATTTTGGGCATCTGGCCCCGGATTTCGAGGATGAGGCCCGCCAGGGAGTCCGCCTCTCCTTTGACCTCATCGAAGGTATTGGTATCAATGCCGATGATCCGGCATACATCGTTGAGCATAGTTTTCCCTTCAAAGAGGTAGTTGTAATTGTCAATCTTTTTGAACACCACTTCCACCTCGTCGTCAAACTCATCTTTGATCTCCCCGATGACTTCCTCCATGATATCCTCCAGGGTGACAATACCGGAGCTCCCCCCGTATTCGTCTACCACGATAGCGATATGCAAGCGTTCCATCTGAAACTCTTTGAGCAGGTCGTTGATTTTTTTGGCTTCCGGCACGTAGTAGATATCGGGGCGGATAAGTTCCTGCCATTCAAAATCATCCCCCTCGTCCAGATGCCCCAGCAGGTCTTTAACGTAGAGGATGCCGGTCACATTATCAAAGTCGTTTTCATAGACCGGGATACGGGAATAGCCCGCCTCCCGGATAATTTGCAGCAGCTCACGGTAATCGATCCGGAAGTCAACCGCAACTACATCGACCCGGGAGCGCATGATCTGCTTCACCGTCACATCACCAAATTTGACGATGCTCTTCAAAATATTGATATCTCGGGTAGCGCCCTGCTCTTGGCTGACGGTAAGCTCAATAGCCTCGTCAATCTCTGCGCGGCTCGGCGCACTGCCGCTGCTGGCCGTAGCCAGGCGGGCTTCCAGCGCGTTAGTAGAACGCACTAATACACTGCTGATGGGATGGAAGAGCTGCATAAGCAAAGACAAGGGCCGGGCCATCAGCCGGGCAAGCTTCAGGTTGTTGATGCGGGCGTAGACCTTAGGAGCAACTTCTCCAAACAATACCAGTAAAAAAGTGACGCCAACTACGGTGACGGTAAAGCTCAGCGCACGGCTCCAGAAGTCCACCTGCTCAGCGGAAGGAAGCCCCCCGAACAGGTGCAGCACTTGAGTGGCCAGGCTACTAAATGTCTCTTCCGGAAGGACGCGCTGCAAGACAAAGTCGGAAAGGATAACAATGGCAATATTGATGAAGTTGTTGCTGATCAAAATAGTCGCCAGCAGTTTCCGGGGCTTATCCTTCAGCCACAGGATGATGGAGTCCGTTGCGGTCAGCTGCTGCCCGAGCTTCTCAAAGTCGTTGTGGTTGAGGGAAAAAAAAGCAACTTCTGAACCAGACACGAGGGCCGAAGCAACCAGGAGCAGAAGAATGCCCAGAGTGCCAAAGAGAATATCCAGCGGGAAGGCATTCAACAGCAACGGGGCCTGAACCAGTAAGAACGATAAACCTGCGGGTTCCGATTCCAAGAGCAATGGAGTTGGTTACGGGCAATATCTAGAAGGGGAGGTCGTCTTCAGCATCGCTGCCGTTATTGTCTCCCGTAGGACTGGATGCCGGAGCAGGATCAGCAGTTTTGGCTTCCTTATTCTGGGAAGAAGCGCCAAAATTGCCGCTCGCTGCCTTTTGCTCATCTTCAGCGCTGGGGAAATAGCCCCCGCCGCTGCTGCTATCGTTATCTCTTTTGCCCCCCACAAGGCGGAAGTAATTCGCGACCACTTCGGTTGTCTTTCGGTTGTTGCCATCCTGATCCTGCCAGGTGCGGTGGGTCAATTTGCCTTCCACGTAGATTTGGGCACCTGTCTTGAGCTGGCTTTCTGCGCGCTCTGCCAGGCTACGCCACATGATGACGTCGTGCCATTCCGTCAAAGATTGCCATTCGCCGTTGCGGTCCTTGTAATTTTCATTGGTGGCGAGCCGTAGTTTGGCGACTACGGCACCATTTTCAAGGCGGCGCACTTCCGGATCTTTTCCTAAATTGCCGATGAGGATAACGCGGTTTACCATGTTCGATTCGGATTGTTTTTTGAAGGAATTTTAGGCTTATAATAACTTTAAATATAGCGAATTATCGCCTAAATAACAATCGATAATTTTTGGGAATGCGAAATTAGTCAAGTTTTTCCGTTCTGCTAAAAAGAACGGGGCCAAATCTGCCGCAGGCGGCCCCGGCAGCTGAATTTCCCAAAAGACGGCCCGGATTTTTTGGTGGGTCAGGGTTTGCTGCTGCGGGGGGGAGACTTGCTCTACGCGGGCCGGGGCATTGCCGATACAGGCTTCCCAGGGGGCACTCCTGCGGATATCCCGCTCACTGGCTTCGCCGGAGGGCCATTCCAGCAACGGAAACTCGTACAGGTTGCGCCAGATATCCTTTTCGGTGCGCTTGCGCAGGATAACCTGGCTGCCGGCGTTGATAACGAGGTAGTGAAAGAAGCGGTTCTTCTTTTTGATTTTTTTGGTCTTTACGGGGAGCTGGCCAACCTTTTGCCGGGCGTACGCCTTGCAGTGCGCCTGCAACGGGCAACTACTGCAAAGCGGGGATTTGGGCTTACAATGGGTGGCCCCAAAATCCATCATCGCCTGATTGTGGCCGGAAGGGGAAAGGGCAGAAGCCTGAAGGGCCCGCTCCGCCAACTCGGCAAAGCGCTTTTTGCCGGCAGTGGTATCAATGGGCGTCTCAATGCCCCAGAAACGAGACAGCACCCGGTAGACGTTTCCATCCACCACAGCGTACGGCAGCTCAAAGGCAAAAGAAGCAATAGCAGCAGCAGTGTAGGGGCCGACTCCTTTCAGGGCCCTGATGCCATCGTAAGAGGTTGGGAATTGCCCGCCGAGCTCGTAGGCGACGTGCTTGGCGGCGGCGTGCAGGTTGCGGGCCCGGGAATAATACCCCAACCCCTCCCAGGCTTTCATGATCACATCCTCAGGGGCATCTGCCAAAGCCTTGATGGTCGGGAACTGCGCACGGAAGCGCTCGAAGTAAGGCAGCCCCTGCTCTACCCGGGTCTGCTGTAAAATGATTTCCGAAAGCCAAATGAGGTAGGCATTCTTTTCGCCTTTCCAGGGCAGCGGCCGGTGGCTATTTTCGAACCAAGCCTGAAGCCCTTGCGTAAAAGCCTGCAAGCGGGCATGAGAAGCAGCGGGTTGGTCAGACGAATCCATAGTTTAAATGATAACGGCGGTAGAAACACCAGCTTCTACCGCCGTTATAAAAGTACGACAATTATTTAGTTAGGAAAGGCGGAACGCCAAATCGGCAATATCCGAACACGCAGTAACAATTGCCGCCGTAGGCAGGCAGCGGTTTTCTACTGCTTGATTTTCTGGCGCAGCTCGTTCAGGTTCTCATAGCGCTTGCCAATCACTTCCTTGAGTTCTTTGCGGGCAAAGAAGATACGGCTCTTGACGGTACCGAGGGGGAGCTCCAGGTGGTCGGCAATCTCCTGATACTTGTAACCGTGGTAGTGCATAAGGAAAGGGATCTTAATGCTATCATCCAGTTCCTCAATCATATGTTTCAGCTCTTTCATCATGATGTTAGATTCAGCCTTATTGGAGATGACCACACTACCGGAATTGATGTAGTACATATTATCGGTAGAGTCCATGATGGTGTTAGCCTTTACTTTCTTGCGGTAATTGTTGATGAAGATATTCTTCATAATGGTGAAAAGCCAGGCTTTGAAATTCGTGCCCGGGCGAAACTTGTCGCGGTTAGTCAGGGCTCGGAATGCCGTCTCCTGATAAAGGTCTTTTGCGTCTTCCGTGTTTTTAGTGAGGTTATACGCAAAGGAATTTAACAGAGCGGTCATTTTGTCGAAGTTAGTATAAAATTCTGTAGTGGACATGGCTAATTGGACTTTAAGTTTTTTTGTTCCAGTTTCCGTTCTTGTTGAATCAAAGATACGCATTAGTTAAACAAAATACAATATTTCATACCTCAGTGACGCCAATTTTGCACTTAAATTAGGAGTGTATTCTTGAATTCATTTTATGAAAAACTGTTAATCAATCTCTTATGCTCAATCCTAAACTTTCAATTTTTTTTATAACTTTCAAAAAAAAATGAAAGCGGGGTTTTTTTGTGCACCTTCCCAGGCGGGAATTCATACTTTTGTTCCACATTTCGGTCTTTGGAGCACCAAGAATAACGGCTAGTGCGACTAGTCCGAAATAGCACAGCGTATTTCACGCTTGGGCGCCCTGGTTTTACTGGGTTTCTTCGGTTAGTCATTTCTGAAACACTCCACTAGTCTAAGCTCAGCTCCCTAAACATTCAACAAAATAATACTTTCGGATTGGATTGTGGGCCCAAGAGTTCAACAAAAAATGACAGGGTTATTTCTGGGCATTTTTAACCAGGTAAACGGCTACAACGGAGAAGAGGGCATTGGGCAGCCATATGCCCACAATGACGGGTATAACCTGGCCCGCTGCAAAAACGACGGCAAAGCGGGAAAAGAAGATAAAGAGCGCGCCGATGCCTACCCCCATTGCGAGGTGGAGGCCTACCCCTCCCCGGACCTTCCGGGCAGCGATGGCCATGCCAATCATGGTAAGGATAAAAATGGTGAAGGGCTCCGCCGTACGGCGGTGGAACTCGATCTCGTACTTTTTGGTATTGCCCACCCCCCGCGACTGCTGATTGTCGATATAGTCCAGCAACTGGCCGGAGGTCATCATCATGTGCTGCTCTTTATAGTCCACAAAATCAGCCGGCGTCAGGTTGATCGCGGTATCGATAGTTTCGCCTCTGCCCAGGATGAGCTCCTCGTCCATACCGTTGAATGTACGGGTTTCGTAGTTGCGCAGGCGCCATTTGTTGGGCGGGCCGACCCACTCGGCGGTATTGGCTTTGAGCAGAGCAACCAGGCGGCCGTCCTCGAAGCGTTCCAGGCGGAACTTCCGGGCGGTGCTGTCCCGCTTGCGGTAGTAATTGATGTAGACTTTTGTGTCCGGGGAGACGAACATGTGGACGTTTTGCGTCTTGCCCTTATCGTTGTTCGTCCATATGTAGGCATGCTCTACATCAAGCCGGTTTTTGTTGCCCAGCGGGATTAAGAAGTGGTTGCCAATCAGGTGCAGCACAGCGATAAAGCTTGCGGCAATCATATACGGGCGCATGAACCGCCGGAAGCTGACGCCCGCATTGAAAATGGAAATGACTTCCGAATTGTAAGCCAGGCGGGAGGTAAAGAAGATAACAGCGATAAGGGTATACAGCGGCCAGAGCAGCCCAGCGATGAACATAATGAACCCTGGGTAGTAAAGCACAAAAATCTCGTAGCGGGTGATGTCGCTCTCGATGAACTTTTCGATTTTTTCGCTGAAATCGATAATCACCGAAATCATCGTAAAGATGAGCACCGTAAAGAAGAAGGTACTCAGGAACTTCTGAATGATATACTGATCGATGGTTTTTAGCATAGTGCCCCTTTGTCATTTGCGGTAACGCTCCGGCAGCCGGGAAGGATGCAAGCAGTTGGAAAAATTAACAAAACTACAACCTCCTTTGCACTTGCTTCACCATTTGTGCTTTCCAGGCGCGAAAATCCCCCGCCAGGATATGCCGGCGCGCTTCGCCCACCAGCCAAAGGTAAAAGCTCAGGTTATGCAGGCTGGCGATTTGCGGGCCGAGCAGCTCTTTGGTGTGCATGAGGTGGCGGAGGTAAGCTTTGGAGTAGTTTTGGCTGGCAAAACAGGGGTTGTGTGCATCCACCGGGCTGAAGTCCTCCTTCCACTTAGCGTTTTTGATGTTGATAATCCCCTCGGCTGTATACAGCATGCCGTGGCGGGCATTGCGGGTGGGTAGCACGCAGTCAAACATATCGACGCCGAGGGCTATGCACTCCAGCAGGTTTTCTGGCGTGCCTACGCCCATCAGGTAGCGGGGTTTCTCTTTAGGCAACAGGCTGCAGACGAGCTGGGTGGTCGCGTACATCTCCTCGGCGGGCTCGCCTACAGACAAGCCGCCGATCGCATTGCCCGGTTGCCCGGCCTCAGCAATGGCTTCTGCGGATGCCCGCCGCAAATCCGTGTAGGTGCTGCCCTGCACAATTGGGAAAAGCGTTTGCTCATGGCCATACAGCCCCTGCGTGTTTTCCATCTGGCGGATACAGCGCTTCAGCCAGCGGTGGGTCAGCTCCATGGATTGCCGGGCGTAGGTATAATCACAGGGGTAAGGCGGGCATTCGTCGAAGGCCATTAGGATATCTGCCCCGATCACTCTTTGGATGTCAATGGCCCGTTCTGGTGTGAATACATGCTTAGAACCATCGATATGCGAGCGGAATGTCACACCCGCTTCGTCAATTTTGCGTTGATCGCTCAGCGAATAGACCTGATACCCCCCGCTATCCGTCAGTATCGGCCGTGTCCAGCCGTTAAACCCGTGCAAGCCGCCGGCCTGCTCCAGGATGCCGAGCCCTGGGCGCAAATAGAGGTGGTAAGTATTGCCGAGGATAATCTGCGCCTTAATATCGTCGGCAAGCTCCCGCTGATGTACGCCTTTGACCGTGCCCAGAGTGCCTACCGGCATAAAAATAGGCGTTTCAATCTGCCCGTGAGCCGTTTCGATCAGGCCGGCACGGGCATTGGTATCAGCGTCGGTATGTTGTAGTTGGAATTGAAACAAGGAACAACTTCGTTTTAGTGGCGGTGCTTATCCAGCTTGAGCAGAATAGCGATCATGACCGAAAAGCCCAGAAGGGAAGAGCCTCCTTTGCTGATTAGGGGCAGGGGGATGCCAATAATCGGCATTATCCCCATCGTCATGCCAATGTTGATAAAAACGTGAATAAAGAGGAGGCTCGCTACACAATAAGCATACAGGCGGTTGAAGCTGGAGCGCTGGCGCTCCGCGATAACCGTAATCCGGAGGATGAGCAAGAAGAACAACAATACGATGCATAACGTACCAATGAACCCTTGCTCTTCGCCGATGGTGCAAAAAATAAAGTCGGTAGACTGTTCCGGCACGTAGTTGAGCTTGGTCATCGTGCCTTGGAGGAAGCCTTTGCCTTCTAACCCGCCCGAACTAATGGCCGCCTTAGACTGGGTCAGGTTATAGAGCGACCCCCGGCGGTCGCATTTTTCGGGCTGCAGCCAGACATTAATGCGGTCTTGCTGATGCGGCTTCAGCACATCGTTGAATACATAACTCGCACCGAAGGCAATGCCGCTCCCCAACAGCAGAAAGAAACCCATGATAACAGCCATACGGCCGTTGCGGAACTGATAGGAAAGGACCGCGCTCACCAAAAAGGTCAGAGCTGCCCCACCGAGCAGGTACCATTGGTACCCCAGCCCGTAGAGGTAATAGGAGGCCATGCTCAGCAGCAGTACACCCAGCCACCAATACAAGCGGTAGGAGCGCTCGAAGTAAAAGGCCAAGGTGGCAATTGCTGCCAGCATGGTGCCCAGAATCACCTTTAGCGGGTCGTAAACAAACCCCAGCAGCAGCAGGGTGACTGCTACCCCAGCCACAATGAAGTAAGTGGGAGAAAGCCCTTCCCGGAACAGCACAATCAGCAATGCGGAAAACACCAGTGCAGAGCCGGCATCGGGCTGCAGCAGGATCAGCAACATCGGCACCGCGATCAAGCCGACGGCAATCAATTGGGAGCGAATTTCTTTTAGATTCGTGCTGTAGGAGCTCAAAAAGGCAGACAGCCCTAGGCAGGCCCCCACTTTAGCCAGCTCGGAGGGCTGTATGGAAAAGCCCCCAAAAGAAAACCAGGAAGTTGCGCCTTTGATATTGGCCCCCAGAAAGAGCACCAGTACAAGGGAAAGAATAGAAGCCACGTAGAGCGGATAAGCAAATGTGGGCCAAAATTTATGGTCAAATAGCATAATAAAGGCAAAAACCAGGGCACTGATGCCCAGCCACATCGCCTGCTTGCCCGCCGAGGTAGACAGGAAGCCGCTCATGCCCACCTCCTGGTACTCCTCGTAGCTCACCGAGAAGATCATCATCCAGCCAATGCCCGCCAACCCAAGGAAAAGGCAAAAGGTAAGCCAGTCGATTCGCCCCAGCATGACGACCCGACTTGGTCTGCCCCTATTTCCTCTTTGGTATGCGTTCATAGCTCAATTAGTAGTTCCCGATCAATTCCGATGGCGAGATGGCATCGTCTTTCACCAAATAAGTGCCGGGGTAGTCTTGCCGGAGGATATACTTGAGGCGCATCGCTTCCAGCTTGGAATCAAAGGCACCCGCTCTTAGCTTATAATAAGGTTTGGCGTGCTCCCAGTCAATAGGGATGTTCGGGTACCGGTACTGAAAAGACTGCTTAACGGTTTCCAGCCGCTGCCGGTCGGGGGTAGCTAAAATCTGAACCCGCCAGCCGGGTACGTAAGTGCGGGATTTGTTGATTTCTGCAAAGCGCTCCATCATTTGAGGGATAGGTTCATCTGCCTTCAAAACAACGTTCTGTGCACTTCCCCAGAGGCTGCCTAACATCAGTACCGCGAAAATCAGGTTTCTTGCTAGCATAGCGATCCTTTTCTGTTTTATACGGGCTGTAAATTTACCGCACTGAGGAGAAGCCAGGAAATCTGTCGCAGATTTTTGCACAGACGCTGGGTGCTAAATCATGGACAAACCAGAAGATGTGCCGATGCGGTCGGCGCCCGCTTCAATAAATTGTTCAGCTTCCCAACGGGAGCGAATCCCCCCGGAAGCCTTGATCTTGGCTTTGCCGCCAGCCAGCGATTTGAGCAGTTGCACGATCTCAACCTTTGCGCCGTCCCCGTTGAAGCCGGTAGAAGTTTTAAGAAAGTCAACCTCTTTGTCCAGGCAAATGCCTACCACCCGTTCGATCTCTTCCCGGCTAAGCAAGCCGGTTTCCAGGATGATTTTGATTTGCTTGCCCTTGAGGTGAGTGGCTGTTGCCAGACTGTCTATATCATTGGTAACGTGGTTCCAGTTGCCTGATTTGACGGCGCAGATGTTGATGACAGCGTCGATTTCGGTTGCCCCTTCGTCCACGGCGCGCTTGATCTCCTCAATTTTTGAAGGCGTAGAAGCGTAACCCATAGGAAAACCTACCACTGTAGCAACTTTTACGGGGTCATTTTCCAACAAGTCTGCAGCCCGCTTGACATGAAAGGGCGGGACACACACGGCGGCGAACTGATGCTGTTTGGCTTCCCGGCACAGGCGCTCAATGTCTTCGGTCGTACAATCTGCCCTCAGCAAAGTATGGTCGATGTAACCATTTAGATTCATGTTGGCATTCAGGGTTTATTCCTTAGGAAGATGAATAAAAGTGGGCTGTAATATATCATAAAAATTCCGCATACTGCACAATTACATCTCAAATCATAGGGGCTAAGGTGTAAAAAAGGCAAGAAGGAAGAGGAGTACGCGGGAGGCCAGACCTACAAAAGCCCCGGCAGCAAATTACCGGCCGGGGCTTTCATTGTTCCTACCTGCCATGGCAGTGCTTGTACTTTTTGCCGCTGCCGCAGGGGCAAGGGTCGTTGCGCCCGACCTTCTTTTCAGACCGGACGATGGTTTGCACTTTTTTCGGGCGGCTGACCCCCTCTGCGGCTGCGCGGGCGGCGCGCTCTTCAGCCGTGCGGTTGGTCCGCACCTTGCTGAGGTCGGTGCGCTGCTCCCGGGCTTGCTCCAGGGTGCGCCCGTCAGCAAAGATCAGCGTGCCCCGGGAGAGGTAAGCCGTCACCTGCTCATTAATTTCGTAGATGAGCTGCTCGAAGAGGTTGTAAGCTTCCATTTTGTAGATCACCAGCGGGTCTTTCTGTTCAAAGGAAGCTGCCTGTACGGATTCCTTAAGTTCATCCATAGAGCGCAGGTGCTCTTTCCAGCGCTCATCGATAATAGCGAGGGTAACGGCTTTTTCGATATCCCGCCGTATGGACCGCCCGTCGGTCTCAATCGCAGTAGCCAAATCCGCAGTAACCGCCATCGGTTTGGTGCGCCCGTCGCTGAAGGGGATAACAATACGCTTAATCTGGTTTTTCTCTTCGTGCTTTTCGATGAAGAATGGCATGAGCGCCTCGGTAATCTGCAGCATCTTGCGGTCGTAGAAAGCTTCGAACTGCTCCCGGAAACGCTGAATGATTTCTTCCTCTGCCCCCTCCTGAAAGTCGATCGCGTCTATCTTGGGGTCCATGCCCATCACGCCAAGCACGTCCCGGCGGAAGGATTCGAAGTCGCCGGTTTGGCGATGGCCCGTCACCAGGCTTTCCATCATAGCTTCGAACATGTTGTTGACATCCACGGAGAGGCGCTCGCCAGACAGGGCGTTGTCCCGCTTCTTGTAGATGGCCTCCCGCTGAATATTCATCACATCATCGTACTCCAGCAGCCGCTTACGGATGCCAAAGTTGTTCTCCTCCACTTTTTTCTGCGCCCGCTCGATAGACTTGGTGACCATGGAGTGCTGAATGACTTCTCCGTCTTCGTGCCCCATGCGGTCCATTAGCTTAGCGATACGCTCCGATTGGAAAAGCCGCATGAGGTTATCTTCCAGCGAGACATAAAACTGAGAGCTGCCCGGGTCCCCCTGACGGCCGGCACGGCCGCGCAGCTGCCGGTCGACCCGGCGCGAATCGTGCCGCTCGGTACCAATAATCGCAAGGCCCCCGCTTTCTTTGACTTCCTGGTTGATCTTAATGTCGGTACCCCGGCCCGCCATGTTAGTGGCGATGGTCACTTTGCCGGGCTTGCCTGCCTCAGCTACGATCTCTGCCTCCCGTTGGTGCTGCTTGGCGTTGAGCACGTTGTGGTCGATGTGGCGCAGCTTGAGCATGCGGCTCAGCACCTCGGACACCTCCACCGAGGTCGTACCTACGAGCACCGGCCGGCCAGCTTCGGTCAGCTTGACGATCTCCTCAATAACCGCGTTGAATTTCTCCCGGGCAGTTTTGAAGACCAGGTCTTCCCGGTCATCCCGGACGATCGGCCGGTTGGTGGGAATAACGGCTACATCCAGTTCGTAGATTTCCCAGAATTCGCTGGCTTCTGTTTCCGCAGTACCCGTCATGCCCGAGAGCTTATGGTACATCCGGAAGTAGTTTTGCAGGGTCACCGTGGCGTAGGTCTGGGTAATATCCCCGATTTTGACGTTTTCTTTGGCTTCCAAAGCCTGGTGCAAGCCGTCGGAGTAACGGCGCCCTTCCATCATACGCCCGGTCTGCTCGTCAACGATTTTAACCTGGCCGTCCATAACGACATATTCCTGGTCTTTCTCAAACAGGGTGTATGCTTTGAGCAACTGGCTCATAGAGTGCAGGCGCTTGGACTTCACCGCAAAATCCTGGCTAAGCTTGGTCTTGGCCTCCTGCCTTTCTTCTTCGGTAAAGCTTTCGTTGTTGTCGATTTCCACCATCGAAGTGGCAATGTCTGGCATGATGAAGAAATCATTGTCTTCTGTGCCTTTGGACAGGTACTCAGCCCCCAGCTCCGTCAGCTCTACGTTGCGGTTTTTCTCATCAATGGTGAAGTAGAGCGGCTCGTCAACGATGTGCATGTTCTTGGACTGCTCCTGCATGTAGAAGTTTTCGGCTTTCTGCAGGTTGACCTTCACACCTTCCTCGCTCAGGAATTTAATAAGGGGGCGGTACTTCGGCAGGGCGCGGTAAGCACGCAGCAAAGCCATGCCGGCTTCCCCTTCCTGATAGCCTAGCTGGCCTTCTTTGAACAAGCGCTTCGCTTCAGCCAGATACTCCGTGGCTAACTTCCGCTGTGCCGCGATCAGCTTCTCCACATAGGGCCGCAGCGTGACGTACTCCTGGTCTTCGCTGCCTTGAGGGACAGGGCCGGAAATGATTAAAGGCGTCCGCGCATCGTCAATCAGAACCGAGTCTACCTCATCAATCATTGAAAAGTGGTGCTTTTTCTGGACTTTTTCGTCCACCGTGCGCACCATATTATCTCTCAGGTAATCGAAGCCAAATTCGTTGTTGGTCCCGTAGGTGACGTCGCACTCGTAGGCCCGCTTTCGCTCATCGGAATGAGGGCGGTACTTGTCGATACAGTCTACCGTCAGGAAAAGGAATTCGAAAATAGGCCCGACCCATTCCTGGTCACGGCGTGCCAGGTAGTCGTTTACCGTAATGACATGCACCCCCAGGCCAGACAAACCATTGAGGTAAGCTGGCAAGGTGGCCACCAGGGTTTTACCTTCGCCGGTAGCCATCTCCGCAATCTTACCGTCGTGAAGGACCATACCGCCAATCAGCTGTACGTCGTAGTGCACCATATTCCAGGTGATTTCCCCACCAGCAGCTATCCAGGAATTTTTCCAAATCGCCTGGTCGCCCTCAATACGGACGTAGTTCTTTTTAGGGTCGGCTGCGATATCGCGGTCGTGGTCCGTAGCCGTCACGCGTATTTCCTCGGCAGTTGAAAAGCGGCGGGCAGTTTCCTTCACTACAGCAAAGGCCTCCGGCAGCAGTTCCTTCAGCACCTCTTCCAGGTGTTTGTCACGCTCCTCCCTGAGGCTGTCCAGTTCTGCGAAAAGCGACTCTTTCTGGTGCAGCTCCCCCTCGGCATTGGCTTCTGCCTCCGCTTCGGCAATATCTTTATCGATGCCTGCAAGGTGCTCGGCGATACGGGTGCGGAACTCCCGGGTTTTGTTCCGAAGCTCGTCGTTAGAAAGTTTCGAAAGCCCTTCGAAAACCTCGTTGACTTCCTCCACGACCGGCATATAGGACTTGACATCGCGCTCTTGCTTGGTGCCAAATACCTTTTTAATAGATTTTGCTATAGCATTAAACATATGAGAAAATTTCCAATGTTAGTCTTTTGTTATGGCGCAAAGATAAATATATTTGCGGCGAAAAATGTATGCTCCGGGCTGTTCTGCAAAAGGTTAGGCAGGTCAGAAAGCGGTGGGGAAGCCCCACGAAAATCCCCTGGCTAAGGCGGGCGACTGGAACATGGATTGCAGTACTGCACATTTCATACCACCCTGCTCCGGAGTGCCATTTTGACACGCACAATTTAAACAGAATGAAATAATTATAGGTTGATAGCGGCGTTGTTAATATAGCAAACATCTGCCGCAATGCAGGTGTTTTGACTTTCCAATAATACCAACCGTATGAAAAATACAAACCGGTTGCTCCTCTTTTGCTTGCTGACAGGACTTTGGGCAGGGCTGTCATCCTGTCGGGCCGATGGGCCGAGAGACATTAGAGATTTTTACTTTCCGCTTAAAGCCCTGGAGGACGGGTTGGTCTACGAATACCAGCCGGCCGGCAATGACTCCTTAACGCCGGTTTATTGGTATTACAGGTCGCTGATCCAATCAAGCGGCGTTTACCTCACCGGCACCTACTACGAGTACGACCTCATCCCTCAGCAGTTGGTACGGGAAGAATTGGTTCAGAACGGTATGCTGGTGAAAGATGTTTTCCTTTATGGGCCCGTTACTGACAGCAGCGGCCAACAGGAACGTACCGCTGTAGAAATTCTGGAAGGCAATGCTTTCCCATTTGAGGTAACCGACAGCACCGGGGTGTTTTTATATAAAATACGGTGGTCGCCCCCACAGGACAGCGGCGCGGTGGTCACCCTGATCAAGAACCGCCGTTATCTGAAGGACACGGCCGTACAGGTGCTCGGCGAGGAGCGGCAGGCTATTCTCTTTAGCGTGAAAGAACTCGTGGAGTACGATAAAAACGGCGTTTTTGAACAAGCCTACGGAGGGCGGGAAATTTACGCCAAAGGGCTGGGTCTGGTCTATTATGACAAGCAAATTGGGGAAGGGCTCAGCCTGAGGTACGCCCTCCAACGGCGTTATCCCATGAACGAACTAGAAAAGCAGTATGAACAGATCATCCAAACTAAAGAATAAATCCCTCCACCTTGCCCTTTGCCTGGCCTTAGGGCTGGGCGGGGCGATTCATGGCTACGGCCAGGTGCTCCCGCCGGACTTGCTCTGCGTAAGCAACGATACCCTCATCTGGGCGCCGCCCCCCAGTAATTGCGGCCCCTTTAACGGCTACCTGGTTTTCGGCAGCCAAAACGAGGCTGGCCCCTATCAGCTCCTTGGTACTCTGACGGACCCCGACGCCACCTTTTTCTACCATGATACCCCCGGTGCCAGCGATTGGTTTTACTACCTGCAGACGGATGCGGACTGCCCCGGCGAGCCTGTGCTTTCTTCGGATACCCTCGACACCCTCATCCCGGTAATGGCGGTGATTGAATCCGTATCCGTGGAGGATGGGAATGTGCGCGTCAGCTGGCTGCCCAGCCCCTCCCCCGAGGTTGTAGGGTACATCATTTCCCGCGAAGTCGAAGGGGTAGGCACTATCGTGCTCGACACCGTCTACGGCACCACCACCTACCTAGACACCGGAGCCAGCCCGGGCGCGCGGGAAGAGACCTACTACATCGAAGCCATCGACCCCTGCGGCAACAAAAGCCTGGTGGCCAACCCACACACCTCCACGCTGCTGGAAGCCATGGATGCTGATGACCCTTGCCTGCGTGACATCCGCCTTAGCTGGAACCCTTACATCGGCTGGGGCAATGGCGTAGCTGAATACCAAATTTACGAGGAAGGCGATACCACGGACTGGGAACTGGTTGGCACTGTAGGAGGTGCAGAACTGGAGTTCCCCTTCCCTTCCACCCAAAGCGGGGAGACGTACTGCATCTCTATAGTCGCAGTTGAAGCAGCGGGTGACAATACCGCCCGGTCCAATACCGTCTGCGTTACCGCCATGATCAACGACCCAGTGGACAACCTCGTGATGGCCAACGCGACTGTTCTTGACGGGGCGGTGGAAATAGAATGGCATTGGAACACCAACGCGCTAATCGACAGCTATACCCTTCAGCGGGCCTCGGCAAGCAGCGGGTTTGCCGGCCTGGTCACTGAGCCGCCACCGCCACCACTGCAATCAGAAAACACTTATACCGACACCGGCATCAACCCCGCTTCCGGCAGCTATCAGTACCAGGTAGTTACTACGGATGCCTGCGGCGAACAGGTCACTTCCAATACGGCAGCCACCGTTTTTCTGGAAGCAGAGGCCCTTAGCAACCTGAGTGCCCTGCAGTGGACCCCATATGCTAATGCTGCGGGCACGCTGACGGGCTACACCCTCTACCGTATCGAAGGAGGGGCGCCGGTACAGGTAGGCACTTACGGCCCCACGATGCTCACTGCAGAAGTGGAGATCGACCTATCGGACCCCGATCAGGTGCGCGCCTGCTATTTCGTGGAAGCGATAGCTGAAGTAGACCTCGGGCAGGGGCGCTCCACTGAAGCCGTCAGCCGTTCCAACCTGGCTTGTGCAGTGCAGCAGGCGCGGGTGTATGTCCCCAATGCCTTTTCCCCGAACGGCGATGGCACCAACGACACTTTTACCCCCTACCTGCAATTCGGGGACCCAAGCCGCTACCGGCTGCTGGTCTACGACCGGTGGGGCGGGCAGGTATTTGAATCGAATAACCTGGGCACCGGCTGGGATGGCACCCGGGAAGGCGAGCCGCTCAACACCGGCTCCTATATTTTCCAGCTCCGGGTAGAGCAAGCGGATGGCACACTGATTGAACGCTCCGGCCAAATCATGCTGGTCCGGTAAATCAATTCACCACCGCAGCAACTTTTCCCAGGCTCCTGCCGTTCCTCTAGTATATTTCGCAACTGAAATTTTGCGCCCGAAAGCTGGGCGCTTCTTAAAAAACATGTATATTTGCATTCCGCTAAATGAAAAGCGGTAATTGGTTGGGTGGCCGAGCCCCGATTTGAATCGGGGGGCAGAGGACAGCAAATCCTC